>NZ_CP133269.1:2205000-2532083 GCF_030915525.1 Neobacillus sp. PS2-9 | reverse complement strand
CACTGTCTGACTATTCTTTTTTATTTAGGAATTTATATTGATTCCATGAATATAATTATCTGAATATTAATTATATTCATAAGACTCTCTTGACAATTTTCAAATAATCACGTTATATATGTTGTATACCTATTTGTTTTTGGTCTTTTGGGTATGAATAAACCCTCTTTTTGGGTCTTTTGTGTATCCTTAGATTTACATCTACTTCGTAGACTACTATAAAAGGCAATCCTATATTTTTATAAAAGCGAGGTAATGTTATGTATAAAGTCTATTGCAGAACCTTTCAGGGAGTGATGAAAACTACATCGTACTTCTTACCCTGGAAAGAGCCTGAATTATTAGAGGGTGAAAATAGTTTATATGAATTACCGTTACGAATCAAAAGTCAAAATATCGAAAGCGTTTTAATCGTTACCGACCAAGGTATTGTATCTGTTGGATTAATAGATGAATTTCTTGAAGCCTTACGTAAAGAAAGTATTAAATTCGTTGTTTATGACAAAACCGTACCGAACCCAACCATAGATAACATCGAGGAAGCTTTGAAATTGTATCATTCTAACAATTGTAGCGGGATTGTTGCTTTCGGCGGGGGCTCTCCCTTGGATTGCGCTAAAGGTGTTGGTGCAAGGGTGGCTAGGCCTAATAAAAGCATTCCCCAGATGAAAGGTATATTGAAGATTCTAAAGAAAATGCCGCCCCTTTTTGCCATTCCTACCACGGCTGGTACAGGAAGTGAAGCCACTATTGCAGCGGTAGTCTCGAACAGTGATACGCATGAAAAATATGCATTAATGGATCCTTCTCTTCTCCCACATGTGGCTGTATTAGATCCTTTGCTAACGGTTAACCTGCCCCCACATATCACTGCCGCTACGGGAATTGATGCTTTGACACATGCGGTTGAAGCCTACATCGGGAGAGGTAACACAAAGGAAACAAAGAAATACAGTATTGAAGCCGTAAAATTGATTTTTGAAAATTTGTATGTAGCTTATTCTAATGGGACAAACATAATGGCACGTAAAAATATGCAAAAAGCAGCCTATTTGGCAGGAATGGCATTTACTAGAGCGTATGTTGGTTATGTCCATGCGATCGCACATACACTAGGTGGTTTTTATTCCGTACCGCACGGTTTGGCAAATGCCGTCATTTTACCATATGTACTAGAGTATTATGGGGATTCTGTCTATCAGCCGCTTTCAGAGCTTGCTGATTTAGTTGGACTCAGTCAACCTGGAGATACTATTGAACAAAAGGCACGTAAGTTCATTGATGCCATAAAGGAACTGAATGAGAGATTAGAAATACCCAAAAAAATCAGCGGAATTATCGACAATGATATCTCTGTGATGGTGGATCGAGCTTTTAAGGAAGCCAATCCCCTCTACCCTGTGCCGAAAATTCTCTATAAACAGGACTTAAACACACTTTATCAACTAATTAAGGAATAAGATGTATGTCATTACGGCTGTAATGTCAAATATAGCAAGGTGGTTGAAGAAATGGAAAACTATAGCTCCCTAGTAGCTAAACAAAAATCTTACTTTCGAACGGAAATGACAAAAGACCTTACTTTCCGCCTCGATGCACTTCAGAAGCTGCGAGCAGCTATTAAAAATAATGAAAACAAACTAATGGAAGCACTTAGAGCAGATTTAAACAAATCTGCGTTCGATGCCTATACCTCTGAAATTGGTTTTGTTCTCGAGGAATTACGATTTACGATTAAACATTTACGTTCTTGGGTGAAGCCAAAACGAGTAAAGACACCGCTCACCCATATCGGTTCAACTAGTTACATTTATTCGGAACCATATGGTGTGACGTTGATTATCGCTCCATGGAATTATCCGTTTCAGTTAGCCATAGCACCTTTAATCGGCGCCATTGCGGCAGGAAACTGCGCCGTCATTAAACCTTCAGAGTTAACACCGAAAACATCTGAATTACTTGGTACAATGATAAAAGAGTTATTCTCCGAGGAATTTGTTGCTGTTGTTCAAGGAGGTGTAGAAACTAGTCAAACGTTACTGCAGGAGAAGTTTGATTATATATTTTTTACCGGAAGTGTCCCTGTGGGAAAAGTAATTATGGAAGCTGCTGCGAAAAATTTGATTCCTGTTACATTAGAGCTTGGTGGTAAGAGCCCTTGTATTGTACATGAAGATGCCAATATAAAACTTGCTGCCAAACGAATTGCTTGGGGAAAATTCACCAATGCCGGTCAAACATGTATTGCACCAGACTACTTATACATTCATAAAAACATCAAAGATCAATTCCTTCACCAATTTAAAGAGACAACAATGGAGCTATATGGAATACAACCATTAAACAATCCAAACTTTACTCGGATTGTAAGTGAACGTCATTTTGAACGATTAACTTCCTTCTTAGATAACGGAAAACAGTACATGGGAGGTCAAACTAATAAAGACAAACTAAGTATAGAGCCGACCGTCCTTACTCAAATCACTTGGGAAGATCCGGTTATGCAGGATGAAATTTTTGGTCCGATCCTTCCTGTACTAGAGTACAGTGATTTACATGAGGTGATTGAGGGAATTCACCGTCACCCGAAACCGCTCGCCCTTTATATTTTTACAGAAAGCAAAAACCTCCAACAAGAGGTCTTAAACAGTGTTTCTTTTGGTGGAGGGTGTGTAAACGATACAGTGTACCACTTTGCCTCTCCTTACCTCCCATTTGGTGGCGTGGGAAATAGCGGCATCGGTGCTTATCATGGTAAAGGAAATTTTGATACCTTCTCACATAATAAGAGTGTACTTAAACAAACCACCTTATTCGATATCCCCTTTCGCTATCCGAATGTTAAAAATGGACTACAAAAAATTAAGCTCTTTATGAAATAAAAGAACTCGGCCTCTGATAGAGTGCCGAGTTCTTTTATGTTACCTTTATTCATTTACTGCTTGTTTCTTCCCTTTTCTCTTAAATTTCATTAATGTTTCATACACAATCGGAACAATCAACAGAGTGAGTAAGGTAGAACTTGTTAACCCACCAATTACAGTTACACCCAAACCTTTTGTGATCAATCCGCTTCCTTCGATACCCACTGCAAGTGGAATAAGAGCACCAATAGTAGCAATTGCAGTCATAAGAATCGGTCGAACGCGCGTTCCTGCTGCTTCAATAATAGCATCTCTTGTAGATAAACCTTCGTTTTCTTTATGAATGACACGGTCTATTAAGACAATCGCATTGGTTACTACGATTCCTATTAACATGAGTGCGCCTATCATTGCAGATACGCTCAAGGTTTCTCCAGCAATCAGTAACCCCATCAAACCACCAATAATTGTAAATGGTAGAGAGAACAGAATAGAAAATGGAGCTAATCCGCCTCCAAATGTGATTACAAGGACTAAGTAAACAATCGCAATTGCAGCAAGCATCGCAAGTCCAAGTTGTTTGAAAGAATCATTAATATCTTCCGTTACACCGCCCATTGAAACATCCACATTCGCTGGAATGTCAAGCTTATCTACTTTTTTCTGTATTGCAGTTGAAACTTTTGCTACATCCTTCGTTTTAATCTCACCCGTAACATTCGTATAAATACGACCATCTCGACGTTTTATCGTATCTGACGTATTTCCTTCTTTAATTTCGACAACGTCTTTAATTGGAACAGTCACTCCAAGTGGTGATGTTAGGGTCTTATCTGTTAGTTCATGAATATCAGAATAGCCCTTCTTCTCCACATCTACATATACATTTAATTCTTTATTATCTTTTTTAATAGTTGTTAATACCTGGCGTTGTCCATTAGCTGAAAGCTCCATGCCAATTTGGGCTGCTGTTAGACCCAGTTGACTAAGCTTTTCTTGATTGGCAACGAGCGTATATTCATCATAGGTAGCAGAAATACCTGTTTTTACGTTCGTAAGTGAGCTATTTTCTTTCATGATCTTTTCTATATGGCTGACAATAGGTTTAATGTCATCAATGGTATCTCCATAAACATTAAGTGCCAGCTGGTTACTTGAGCCCATACCAGAGAAATCCTGTTTCCCCCACTCACCTTTATCGTTTCTTTCCTTTAAGGCCTTAATTACATTTTCTGTCTCTTTATCAAAATTCTTCGTGTCTTTATCGTAACCAACGAAAAACATGGCAGAATTACTTTCACCAGGATTCATTGGATTCTCTCCACCAACAGAAAACTGTATATCTTTTACGTTCTTTCTTTTACTTAAAAATTCATTTGCTTCTGTGGCAATTCGCTCTACATCTTCTATTGTTTGTCCTGGCGCAGGCTTGTAAGTCGCCACAATCATTTTCTGTTCATCAGAAGGTAAAAAGCTCACTCCAATGACAGGCACAAGGAACAAACTTCCAACCAACATCAATATTGCCAAACCAGAAGTGATTAGTTTATGATTTAACGCCCATCTCAAAACTTTTCTATAAATAGAAGCTAATTTATTGGGCTTATCTTCCTCGTGAATGTGTTTTGAGTTAACACCTTTCTTAAATAGTGAATGAGCCATCATAGGAACGACGGTTATAGCTACTAATAAGGAAGCTAGTAACGAGAACACTATGGTTAATGCAAATGGCAGGAACATTTCTCCGATTGGTCCCTTAACTAAACCTAATGGAAGGAAAACTGCAATAGTAACAATGGTAGAAGACATAATTGGCATAAACATTTCTCTTGTGGCTTCTACAATAAGTTCTTTACCAGTAAACTTTTCATTTTGTAAGGACATTCTTCTAAAAATATTTTCAATGACAACAATGGAGTCGTCAATCACGCGACCAATTGCAACGGTCATGGCACCGAGTGTCATCATATTAAGTGTGATGTCCATTTGTTTTAACAGTAATACAGCAATAAGTAGTGATAGCGGAATAGATACCACTGAAATGATTGTAGTCCGGAAGTTTCTTAAGAAAAGCAAAATGATAACCATCGCAAAGATAGCACCAAATATGGCTTTATCCAACATAGTAGATACAGATTCTTCGATTGGTTTTCCTTGATCAAATATTGGTGTTACCTTTAAACCATCAATCTTCTTTTCCAACTCACTTAGTTGCTCTTTAACCGCATTGACAACATCGACTGTATTGGCATCTTGTGCGCTTACGATTTGTAATCCAATAGATTCACGGCCGTTTGTTTTTGAGATGGATTCTGCTTTCCCAACTACTTCAACCGAAGCAATATCCCTTAATTCAATTGTTGGAATACCAGCCTGTGTTGGGGTGTTTTGCCCTTGAATGGATGATACCCCAGTTGGGTTTTGCTGTTTCCCTTGTGTAGGGGAGGTATTTCCCGTCATCCCTTGCTGTTGTCCAGCTGAAGATGGAATAACTGGTATTTTTAATGACTTTAAGTCCTCAAGCGTTTGAATATTTCCATCAACAACTACAGACTTTTGGGTATCCTTGAAGGTATATAAGCCTAATGGAAAAGAAATATCAGATGCTTTAATAAGATTGCGAACCGTATCTTCCTGTAATCCATATTGTTTTAATTTATCCTGGTCAAATCTTAACTGAACCTCATCTATTTGCTGGCCAGAGATTTGAACTGAACCGACTCCATCAATTCCTTTAAGTTCCGGAACGATTTTCTTTTCCACCGTATCAGTTAATTCAGCTAATGTTTGTTTTTTATTTGAAATGCTTAATGACATTACAGGTATGGACGAAAAGCTTAAACGTGATACTTTTGGTGCTTGCACACCATCAGGTAAAGTAAGATCATTTAATGCTTCTTTTACTTCATTTTGTGCCTTATCCATGTCTTTATCAAAATTGTACTCAATTTGAAGGGAAGAAGCATTTTGAAATGAAGATGAACTTACAACTGAAACACCATCTAAATTCTTGACTCTACTTTCAATCGGTTCTGTAACTTTTTCTGCGACCTGCTCAGGTGTTGCTCCTGGATAAACGGTCAAAACTGTAACAAGAGGCGTATTGATATTTGGAATCGTTTCAAGCTTCATATTCATACCTGAATACAAACCGGCTACTGTCACAATAATCGTTAATAACCATACAGCAAACTTATTTTTCAATGAAAATTGAATGATCTTTTTCATATATTTCTCCTTATTTGTAATGATGTTGACAATTAAAATGAATTCGTCTAGCATTTGACTATATTGAACAAAACTAATGTTACTGACCGGACAGTCATAAGTCAAGAAATAAAGTTGTTTTTATATAGTATTATGCTGTTTATTTGGAGGGTTTATTTTGAATGAGAAGGAAAAATTAATAATTGAATCGGGAATGAAGCTTTTTGCAACGAAGGGATTTTCCTCCACTTCAATTCAGGAAATTGCAACTGATAGCGGTATATCTAAAGGAGCTTTCTATTTACACTTTAAATCTAAGGATGAGTTATTATTTGCCATACTAGAGTTTATCTTTGAAACAGTTCATTCAAACATCCTGAAGTTCGAACATACAGATTTACCATCACGTGAAAGGTTTTGTAAGCAGCTATCATCTCTCATGGGGACCTTCATGGGACATAAAGAATTTTTTATCATGCTTTCAAAAGAACAAGCCATCCCTCGAAATGATGAAATAAAAAAGCTACTATTTAAAAAGCAATCCGAAACACACCAGCTTTTTCGAAATGGATTAGTGTCTATCTATGGAAAAAATGTCGAGCCCTATTCAACGGACCTTTCAATGATATTAGAAGGACTATTCCATTCCTATATGAGGCTAATCATATTTGAACCAGCTGAGTTTGAATTAGAGGCTCTAACACAATTTCTTATGAGAAGAATGGATAGCATTGTAAAGGATATCACCGCTGAAAAACCATTTATATCTGAGGAGAAATTGGAGAAGGTCATTCAAAAATCCATGGACCTATTTGGTAGTACAGATATCAACGAAATTGTACAAAAAATGAGAAATGAATTAGAGCAGTTCGAAAATAAGGAAGCACTAGAAATATCACTTGACGTATTAGAAGAGGAAATGAAGCGAGAGAATCCTAGAAAACCGGTTATTAAAGGAATGCTTACAAATTTTAAGGAAGTCGACTCATTTAAAGGGTATGTGAGAGTGATCTCTTCCTTTTACACTCTTTAAAATGGTGGAGTTTAACACCCTAATGCATGCTATTGACTGACTGGACATTCAGAGGTATAATTTCTGACTGAGAGGTCACCCATAGATGACAATATAAAACCAACTAGATTGGAGAAAAAAAGATGGAAATACAACAAAAAGGGATCAATACACGATTAGTCATAACTGGACTAATTATCGGAATGTTCTTTAGTGCTCTTGAACAAACAATTGTAGGAACTGCCATGCCTACGATTATTGCTGAACTCAATGGATTTAAAATTTTTGCTTGGGTGACAACAGCCTATATGATAACGTCGACAACCATCGTACCTGTTGTCGGTAAATTATCAGACCTTTATGGCCGGCGTTTTCTTTATTTACTTGGTACCATTATCTTCATTATTGGTTCTGGTCTATGTGCAACAGCCACGTCCATGGAACAACTAGTACTTTACCGAGGTCTTCAGGGAATTGGTGGTGGAATGATTATGCCACTGTCACAAACAATAATTGGTGATATTTTCTCAGCGGAACAACGTGCAAAATGGCAAGGAATATTTGGCGGTCTATTTGGGTTAAGTTCCGTCATCGGTCCTTTCCTAGGCGGACTTATTGTGGATCATATCAGCTGGCATTGGATTTTCCTTATTAACGTACCTTTCGGATTATTATCTGCTTTATTAATTTTTGCTGGACTTAAACATGAAAATGTTGGGAAAAAGGAAAAAGTAAGTATCGACTATTTAGGTATCGTCACTTTGATACCAGCAATCGTTTTATTATTGCTTGGTTTAACCTTTGGTGGCGATAAGTTTGAATGGCTGTCAACGAAATCTTACTTGATTTTTGGCGGAAGCATTGTGCTGTTTATACTCTTTGGATTTATTGAGAAAAAAGCAGAAGAACCGATTTTAGATCTTTCTTTGTTTAAAAATAGAATTTTTGCAACGATGAATGGGTTAGGGTTCTTGTTAGGTCTTGGAATGTTTGGGGCCATTATGTTCGTTCCAATGTTTATGCAAGGAATTTTAGGTGTTTCTCCCACTCAAGCGGGCTCGACAATGACACCTATGATGATCGCCATGATCGCTGCCAGCGTTATTGGCGGACAACTGCTTCTTAGATTCACTTTCCGTACGGTGTTAACAGCTGGTATGTTACTAGCATCTGCGGGGTTCTTTTTAATGAGTACTATGGGACTTGAATCTAGTGAGTTTACTGCCTATGCATATATGGTTGTTCTGGGGTTAGGAATGGGTCTAGTCATGCCAACACTGATGATTGCCATTCAGAATGAATTTCCAAAATCTCAGCTCGGAACAGTTACTTCGGCGTCCACCTTCTTCCGTTCAATTGGTGGCACGATCGGAATTACCATTTTGAATTCTGTTATGAATCATTCATTAGGAACAAAAATGGTTGAATCTGCAAATAATGCAGATAATCCAATCGCCCAGGCTGCATTAACCAAGCTGTCTGAAAAAACGGATGTATTATTTGGTTTATTGATCAACCCTGGTTTGTTAAAATTGCCAAGTGACATTCAAAAGATGGTTATTCATGGTATTCAAACTGCATGGTCAGAATCGTTTACAACTGTATTCTTATCAGGTCTAATCTTTATTTCGATTGGAATATTAGTCGCGTTATCTGTAGGAAAAGGTCGTATTAAGAGAGATAAAGAACTAACAGAAGAAAACGATCATCCAGCAACAATCCATGAGCAAGAAGCAACTGAATAAAAAGTTTAAAAACCTCGGCAGCTTCACACGTGCCGAGGTTTTTCTATACCTTTTTTATAATTCAAACTCCCATTCATCCTTTAGAATCAAATAAAGGACAAAAAGCATATTTTCTAACTCCTCTTCCGTTTTCCCCTCTGTCTCTAACTTGATCTTGGGTAGTAGAATATCTGCAATTTGTTTAGTAAAATCACGCCTGTCATTCAACGATAATTGATGAAATCGGCGGGAGTATGTACTGATTAGCTTCCATTCCTTCATACCTAAAGAGTTCAATGACCAATCATCAATGGACAGGTCATTTACTGTTAACCCTCTGGCTTGTATTTCCTTCTCAATGGGTGAAAGTTTTCTTTTCATTTTTGCTTTCCGCTCGTGAACCACCATGGTCCCCGCAACAATATCTCCAAGCCTTTTATGTTTGGAATGGAAAAAAATCATGATCATCCCAAGAAAATAGCTAACTGGCAATGAATCAACAATGCGCATTAGGTTTCGAATAAAGCTCGAAAGCACCGTGATACTGTGACCATTTTCCTGAATGACTCGAATCCCTATTAATTTCTTCCCAATCGTCCGTCCCCCTGAAAAGAACTCAAAAGCGAAGAAGTACCCCCCATTCAAGATAAACAGCAGAATTATTGTAATAGCAAGAGGAATGGAATTATCCATAATAAAAAACGGCAAGGATGACATTCCACTCATAACTACAAAGAAGACAACTAAAATGATGACATTGATCGTCATTAATAGTAATTGATCAATGATAAAAGCTGCTGCCCTGCTTCCTAATCCTGCAAGCTGAAACTGAAGGGATACGTATTCAGGTGTTTTTATATCTAAATGGTCTTCATTCAACAGGAATCCCCCATCTCTATCTAGAATATTTCTAAAGCTGTTTCAATTTACTAACAAAATTACTATAATTAGGTGAATATGAATGTTTTAATAGTATGAAAACTTTACAAAAATGCCAAACCAAGAAGGTGTCAAGATGAATGTTAAGCAATTTGTTAAAAAGCACCGTGATGAGTGGAACCAGCTAGAGCTTTTGGTCACTTCCATAAATAAAAGTAGAAAAAGGATTACAGGTGAGACCATTATTCAATTTCATCGGCTTTATCAAAAAGCTGCTCAAAATCTTTCCTATAGTCAAACATACTTTCCTAATGATGATGTTACCTTTTATCTAAACGGATTAGTAGCAAAATCACATAACCTTATGTATAAGGATCAAGTATCGAGTATGAAACAAATTCGTTATTTTTTCAGCACAAAGTTTATTGGATTATTAATCGAACAATGGAGATTTGTTGTCGCTGCCATGATTCTTTTTACTATCGGTGCCATTGGCAGCTTTCTATCCGTATTGAATGATCCCTTACATATTTATTCCATTCTCCCAGCAGAAATCGCTCAAGGAGTTGACCCTGAACAACTTGGAAATGGACATGGTGCGGTTGATTCCTCGGTAATGTCAGCAAGTATAATGACGAACAACATCAAGGTTGCCATTTTAGCCTTCGCAGGAGGAATCACATTTGGTCTTTTGACAGTTTATTTACTTATCTATAATGGCATCATCATTGGTTCATTAGCCGCACTTTTTTGGCATCACAATAAGTCCTATGATTTTTGGGCCTATATCGTTCCACATGGAATGATTGAGCTTACAGCCATTTTTATTGCTGGCGGTGCTGGTTTATTAATGGGCTATAAGCTCTTTGTTCCAGGCCATTTTTCAAGGGGCTTTCAATTGAAGCAGCAAGCGATACGATCTGTTCAGCTACTGCTTGGTACAATCCCATTATTTGTTATTGCTGGAATAATCGAAGGCTTTATCACACCAGCAGCCATTTCATTAGAAGCTAAGTATATGGTTGCTTGTTTAACTGTGCTTGGTTTAGTTCTATATGTTGTTATAGGTAAGCTCTTACTCATAAAAAATCAGCCTACAAAAGGTTTTGATTCATAATGTCGATATACTGAGATACTGCAGTAATTGCCAATTTTTCCTCTGGGGCCTCAATCATTTGGAGGCCCTGCTTTTCCCACTTGATTTTCTCCCTCTTCTTAAAAAGTAACTGCTGTTGGGCCATACTTTTTATCATGGCAACATGTACTTCCTTAGGTTCTTCGTTGCTTCTTTTTAAAAGGGTCTCATCTTCAATACCTACCATTAAAAACATATGACGTTGCCTAAGACGCTTTAAATATGTAAGTGCACTCTCCTCATGTAGAAAGGTGCGAACATCACTAAATAAAAGCAAGAGACTTCGTTTTTTTTGTACAGTTTCTAAGTATTGTAATACTGAAGCATAATTAGATTCAGTTGCTTCAACATTTATATCATAGACGGCCTTTAGAATCACCTGTAAATGAGCCATCCCTTTGGCAGGTGGCACAAACACCTTTATCTTTTTTGAAAAGGCAAGGACAGAAACATAATCGCCTTTTTTTAGTGCAGCCGCCGCTACAGTTAATGCAGCCTCTAACGATTTTTCTAAGCGATTTCCCTTTTTTAGTTCTGCTCCCATCATTCGTCCGCAATCAATTAATAAAGTAATATACTTTCCATGCTCGGGTTCATAATCATTTGTCATAACTTCTTGTAGCTTTGCAGTTTGACGCCAATTGATTTTTCGCGGATCGTCGCCTACTACATAACTTCTTATTTTTGAAAAATCACCCACACCACTTCGATGTTTACGAATTTGCAAACCCTCATTCACAAGAAACCTTTGTGCATTGGCTAAATATTGCTTTGTCTCTGTTAAATCAGGTATCACTTTTACTGAATCATTCATCTCTAGAGTAATCTGTTTCTCCCATAATCCAAGGAAACTTTTATAGCGAAAATATAGTTTAGAAACATCATAATTTCCTCTTTTTGTAGCTGTCATTTCATAGGTTACCTGTACAGGAGTTTTTCTTGGTATCTCACCAAAGAGGGGAAACGATGTGGTGAATGATTGTGGTAATCCATCAATTATTCGATAGGTAAGAGGCCAGCTTGATGCATTTGTTACCTCGATCACTGTCTTATAATTCAAGCCTCTTTCTAACTCCTCTGGTAAAGATCGTTTAAAAGTTAATTGAGCCTTTTTAGGAGAAAAAAACAAATCAAGTAAACTCGCTACTATCATCATTATATCAACCGTAATAATAGATACCCATGATATTTCTAATACGCTGCCAATTACCAACAGAATCGAAAGAATCATGACAATGAGCATGAACCTTTTCGTTGGAAGAATCCCTCTATCTTGGAACAGGAACCGACCCCACAAGCTCTTCAATGATTTGGTCAACGTTTGCTCCCTCCAATTCCACATGTGGAGATAACTGTATTCGGTGTCTTAAAGCTGGCTTTGCCACCATTTTGATATCATCCGGCGTTACATAATTCCGACCATGTATGTATGCCCAAGCCTGAGCAGCTTTCCCAATAGATATTCCAGCACGCGTGCTTGCCCCAAAACGAATGGAATCTGACTCCCGGGATCTCCTGACAATCTGCATAATATAATCTAAGACATTCTCTCCTACTGTAACTTGCTCAATTTCTTGTCTAATTGTTTGAAAAGTGTTCATATTTATGAAGGGTTCTACTTGATTTTCAGTAAATCGCTTTTCAATCACTTGTTGTAATACCTTCTTTTCCTCCTCAAACGACGGGAAGTTAATTTGTAGTTTGAATAGGAAGCGGTCCTGCTGTGCTTCTGGCAGCGGATATGTACCTTCAAATTCAATTGGATTTTGGGTGGCGACGACAAAAAATATTTCCGGCAATGTATACGTTTCACCTTGAATCGTCACTTGTTTTTCTTCCATCGCTTCTAACAAAGCGGCCTGTGTCTTTGCAGGTGTGCGATTGATTTCATCTGCTAGAAGAATATTTGTAAAAATAGGTCCCTTTAATGTTTGAAACGCACTTTCTTTCATGTTGTAAATGGTACTTCCGGTAATATCACTTGGAAGTAAATCAGGCGTAAATTGAATCCTATTAAAGTTTCCTCCAAGGAGACTCGCCAGTGTCCTGACCATCTGCGTTTTACCAGTACCCGGAACTCCTTCTAGAAGGACATGTCCTCCAGCTAAAACAGCAGACAATAAGAGTCTTAGATTGAGTCCTTGACCTAAAATTCGTTCCTCATATTTTTCTAAGAAGGATGTTAAAACAGTTTTCATCCCTCATTCACCTCTTTCCTTAATCGATCAAGTTTTCTTGACCAAAGCAAGTATTCTTGTTTACTAAGCTTTTCTTTTTCTAATATGATTTCTAATCCTTTTAAGAAAGAATTAATTTCACTGCTAGGCATTTGCTTCCATTTCTTCTCCAACAAACTAATGGAATCCCTCCACTCTTTGCTATATGGGATTCGCCAATGTTCCTGTAGCAAGTGTTTCACATAATCAGCCTGAATCCTAATGGAGTCTTGATATCTACTGCCACGTATAAACCAAGCAGTCAAGGCTTGGATACCCTCATCACTAAATCGAACGGTATCTTCTCTTGGGGTAAAAATAGGGCCAAAGCGTTTTCCTTTTTTCCATAGCCAAAGAATCATGATAAGAATACCTTGTAACAGCAGTATTAAGAACCACATTGGATATACTGCTAATCGGCCAGCTGTACCCTTGCCAGTATGCAGGTATTCATCAAACAATATGTTTTGAGGTTTAGCTTCATCTAAGAGGCTTAAAATAAGTGGCAAATGATCATGGTTTAACAGATTACCATTTGTCATCCATTCTGGTGCAATAGTTACAATCAGCTGACCTTGTCCATACGTTCGTTTTAATGCAACAGCTCCTGCAGCATCCTTTAGTAAAAGCTGATCCTTATCTGTGGGATATAATCGAATAAATGAGTTCATTTCCGCCTTAAAGGTGACATGATTTTGATTCGTCACACTCATTAAGTCATTTGATGTTGAAGGAGACTCTTCAAATGGCCCAGTGTTTAAATCAAACATTCCTTTTGGATTGTTTTTAAACAATAAAATGGTATTTCCAGCTTTCATAAAATCTAAATAAGCCTTCGTTTCTTTTCGATCTGGAGTAAAAAACGGTTCGACCATAACAAGAAGTTGATGGCTTTCTTCTTTTGGCAGTAGGTCAGGGGAATAAGACCAGGTTTTTCCTCCTATTTCATTCTTTACAAATGTATAAAATGCTTTCACACCGGTTGGAGCAGGAGAGTCAGAAACGTAACTTGGATAACTCTTCGGCTTTTGCGAATAAATGAAAAAACTTATAAGAATAAATAAAAGGAGTAAAACAGTCAGCCCCATCCATGAACGGCTAATAATTGGAAGTTTTCTCAAAGCTCTCCTATCTCCTTTCTCCAAGGTGTTCAACTTCATGTTCAGCAAGCCATTGGTTAATTTCTTTCGAAAACTTACTATATTCTTCTTTGCTCACTTTTCTTTCACCATAAGTCACTTCATCAAAAAAATTGGCTAAGAGGAAAAATTGGTCCGCTCTCTGTTGCTGTATTGTCCGAAGTTCTTCATAATACTCCCAATTTGTTTTCCAAATCCTCGCTTCAAGCCATTCCTTATCATGAAGAAATAAAAGTAAGGCCAAAAATAAATGACGGGTTGAAAGTGTGTATTCTCCCAGTTCTTCTTGTTTTTTCGCCTCTTCAATATGTTTTTGATAGGACCAATTCATTTCCTTTAATAATCGCAGAGGCATTTTTTCTCGAATCGTCCGGTTTCGTCTAATGTTACGCACCATAAAAAATGTAAAAATTAACAAAAAAAGAACAAATACTACGATAATACCAATAAGGATTGGTCCTGAAGCGCTACTTGCTGATTCCATGGTAGGAAACAGCTTAGCCAATTGGTCAGCGACCCATTCCTTTGCTTTTTCCCACCAGGTCTCTATCAATCCTTTGGTATCATTTTGGTAGACCCTATATTCTTTACCATTTAAAATATTTTTCAACGTGTCACGAGCTTTGCTTGGATCAAGCATTTTCATCACCTAGCTTACTTTAGGTATTTACTTTACCAGGTTATAATCATTGATCATTTCTTTTAAATCATCGGCATCATGTCTGAGCTTTAAATCAAGATACATGACACCATAGCCAACTGTAAAAATCAAGGTTGTAAATAGAGTTGCAATGTTTGAAATAATGCTTAATAGTACACTATTGCCTAAAAAGAGACCAAAGGTCATTTGAACAGCGAAACCGATACTTGAAATAATCAAATAAAATACGAGATAAAGCCCCACTAATGGCCATGTCCTCTTTTTCGTTAGTCTCCAGCTTCTGGCCATCCCTGGTGATTCTTTATCTAATACCACAGAACCAAAATAAAAGCTCCAACGAGTCAAAAGCAGCCCAACTCCAACTGCACAACCCAAAAACAATAAGATGGCACCTAGTATACTTATTACTGGATGAATTTCAACGCCAATAACTACTACTAAAGTAATGATTAATATCGGAACTAGGATGATAGCAAAAACGATCAATCCAAATAAAATGCTGCTTCCAATCATCGGCCAAAATCGGGAAAAGGCCTGTTTAATGACAGAACCAACCGTATATTCTTCATTTCTTCGCACATGATCAATCGCAAAGAGAATAGCAGCCTCAGCCACCGGACCTAGTATGAGGCTAATCAGTCCCACCAAGATCACGCCAACGTCTGCTCCCAAACTGCTTGAGTCAAGTGTGCCTGTTTCTTCAAAGCTAGATAGCATTTGTTCATACCAAGCACCACCAGAACCAACTGCTCTAAAAAAACTAGTTCCAGAAGCCAACTGGACAATAGCTTCCAGTAAATATATAGGTCCCATTATTAAAAGTAGTATACGGAAAAAATCCTTAAAGCGGCTTTTACTTATACTAAAGGTATGATCAAGAATCTCACCAAATCCTTTTGGTTTATTAAACTTTGTATCCAATTTGAAACCCCCTAGTCTGATATGGTTAATCTAAATTTATAAAGCCTTTATTACCCTTTACTTTTTTGCAACCTGGTCTTTATTTTCATATACTAACCAATCAGAACCATTTATTTTATTTGAAGCATCAATAATTTTTTTCTTAACGCGGTCATGCTCAGCACCTGTTAATAGAGTAGGTTGATAGTTATTCCTTGAGGAAACAGATGATATAGAAAATGGAACGACATTAATTTCTTTTTGGTCTGTAAGGACCCCATTCTTCAAATGAAACGTTTGTTGAAATACAAATGTGTCCTTATCTCTTGGGTTTCTATTCCCACCAAACATGAAATTCCCAAGACTATAGACAATAAACTTACCTTTGTATTCTTCTATACCTTGTACAACATGCGGATGATGACCCAATACCAAATCCGCACCACTATCGATGGTAAAATGGGCTAATGACTTCTGTGACCCTTCTGGTACATAATGCCCCTCATTTCCCCAATGATAATGGACAAGAATAATCTGCACACCCTGATTCCTTAGGTTTTTAATATCCTGAGCCGTTCTATTGCGAACTTCTGGAGTGTCATTCCAGCCTTCATATCCTATAGCGCCAATTTTCACACCTTTAACCGTTGTTATAAATTGATGATCGTAACCAAAATAACCGATTTTTTGATTTTTCAGTGTATTAATTGTATCAGTATACCCTTTATCAAGGTAATCATGGATATGATTGTTTGCTAGATTGACAGCCTCAATCCCACCAAGCACTAAAATTTGTGCGTACGATGGGTCACCTTTAAAGCGGAAAGTCTTCTGTGCTTTTTGGGTAGCATTTGTTAAGGTTGTTTCTAGATTGACAGTTGTGAGATCGTCATTCTTAAAAATATCATTTAATCCTTTTACAAAATAAGGCAGACCATTTGCGGAGGCCGTCTTGACAAAGGAATCGCTATAAGTAAAGCTTTCATCTGTTCCAAGCGTGAAATCACCGGCTGCGCTAATTTTAATACTAGTTTCTGTAACAGGTTCAGGAGTAGCAGTTTGGTTATCTTCTGTTTTTTCTTCCTGTTTGGTTTCTTCCTTCGTCTTAACTTTTGTAACCTGCTCCGTTCGTACGGGCTCTTTATTCACTAATTTTGTAGAAGCTTTTTCTGAGTTTAAGCCAATGAAATAATACGTTCCACCGGAAGCAATCAAAATTAAGAGGATCATGAGGATCATATTCCGTCTTTTTTTTGGAGATCGATGGCGCAGTAATCTGGTATCTGTCCCTTTTTTATCTGACTCTTCATTCATAAATGCAATTAACCCCTTTAATATTTTTCTAACTTTCTTAATTCTATAACAAATTCTTACAATACTCTATTAAAAAAAAGTGATCCCCTAACAAAAGGAAAGATCACATTTTTTTGGTAAATTTACAGTTGGGAGAACTCTTCAACTAATTCTTCAAATTTCTTTAATGAGTTTTCAATTGGATATGGTGACATCAAATCTACACCAGTCTTCTTCAATAACTCTAAAGGATAATCGGAACTGCCACTCTTTAAAAATTCCAAGTAGGATTGAAGTGTATCCTGATCACCTTCAAGAATCCTTGTGGCCAAATGAATGGCTGACGCAAAACCAGTTGCATACTTATAAACATAAAAAGGACGATAAAAATGAGGTATTCTTGACCATCCATATTTCACTTCCTCATCAAAAACAAGTTCATTCCCATTGTATTCTCTAAACAAGCTTTCGTATGTTTGATTAAATACCTCAACATTAAGCGGTGTCCCTTTTTCTGCCATCTCATGGGTTATCTTTTCAAACTCAGCAAACATCACCTGTGTAAAGAAAGTACCCTTAAATTGATCAATAAAATGATTGAGCAAATGTTTGCGAGCTTCTACATTCTGCTCATTATTTAATAAATAATTAATTAAAAGCACTTCATTAACTGTAGAAGCTACCTCTGCTACAAAAATGCTATATCTCGCCGTTATTTGTGGCTGATGCTCGGAACTTAGTCTGCTGTGTACTCCGTGACCGCATTCATGCACTAAGGTAAATAAACTATCCAAATCATCCTGATGATTTAAAAGGATAAAGGGATGCACCCCATAGACACCTAAATTGTAGGCACCAGATCGTTTGCCAGGCGTTTCCCGAACATCGATATATCTAGCATCCTTAAACTCCTTAAGAATTTGAATGTATTCCTCTCCGAGCGGAGCTAATGCTTTACACATGGTTTCATAAGCTTCCTCATATGAGATGACTTGCTTCACTCCACTTACAAGTGGAACACTCATATCGTATTGGCGAATTTCATCTAGCTTTAATTTTTCCTTACGGATTTGTGTATATCGATGCAATGGTGCAATATTCTTTTTTGTTGTTTGTATTAAGTTCTCATATACATCCTTCGGAACTTTATCACCAAATAAAGACTTTTCAAGTGCAGATGGATATTGACGTATTTTAGCTAAAGTAACATTATTTTTAATGGCAGCTGCAAGAGTGGATGCAATGGAGTTTTTTAATTGAACATATGGCTGATAATATGCCTTATAAGCTTCTCTTCGCTTATCACGGTTTTCATTCTCAATGAGCTTTGCATACATTCCCCTGGTTAACTCCACACGTTCCCCGTTGTCATTCGTTACATCTCCGAACTTAATGTCAGCGTTATTAATCATCCCAAACGTATGACTAGGAACAGACAATGCATCACCTAATTGTGATAGTAGTTCTTCCTTTTCCTTACTAAGCACATGTTTCTTATAGCGAAAGGATTCCCATAAATCTTCTGCAAAGTATTCTAGCTTTTCTTCTTCTTCCAAGTATCCATCTAAAGTTGTCTCATCTAAGCTTAATAAATAAGGCATAAAGAATGAGGTGGAGGAGCTAACCTTCACACTGAGTTGTTTCGCCCGCTCTAATAGAGATTGAGCATTTGTAACCCTTGTGTTTTCATCCACAGATAACATGGCATAGGCGTACAACTTATTAAAATGGAACGATAAAACCTCTTTTTGCTGGAGGTATTGATATAAGGCATGACCACCGTGAATATCTCCGTCAAATTTCTTTAATTGTTCCGCTATTTGTTCAACTAGCTGATAATCTTCATCCCATTTGCTAAGATTCGTATAAATATCCGCTACATTCCATTTTTCTTGGATTGGCACTTCGTTCCGGCTTGTGTACGTTGGCATTTTATTACTCCTTTATCCGTATTTGTTGATTTCATTTAATCATATTAAACAGAAAAAAGCTTGGAGAACCCAAGCTTTTTCTTATTTTTTTACGACTTCCAATTGTGCAATCCGCCAAGGTAGGGAGCTAGTCGTCTTTTTAAGAATAAATTTGTAGGTGACTTCTTCTGAAAACTCTTTGTTATTACTATCATTATATTTAAAGGATTTTGTTACTATTACTGTAGCTTGATCTGCCGTTTGATTTTCAATAGTTAATTCCTTCACATCTGCGGCTGTAAAGACATAGTTAGAAAATAGATTTTTAAAATTATTTGTTAAGTCTGTGTATTGCTTTGATCCAGGCTCATAAGCAAATGTGCTCAAATAACCCTCTAAATCTCCCGCAAATTCCGCATCTGTTTGATAGTTGATGGTTCGTTGAATTTGCTTTTCATCAGTATCCACACCCACACCTAACATGTTTACGTTTATGACATCAATATCAGGGTGATCATAACCTGCTTTTTTAAGTTTTTCTAAATCATCTGCGATAATTGTTGATATCTTTTGTCCGTTAAGCTCAAGGTCTTTGTTTGCTCTATACAGCTTAAAGGCATCTCTGAAATGATCGGTTAATAGATAGGCATGGGCTAAGTTAACCTGAATTAATATATTATTCGGTTCATAATTCACTGCTTGCTTTAAAGAATTAATTGCATCTTCTGGGAGTTTATTTAATAGCTGACTCCAAGCTAGATTTCCGTAGGCATTCCCTAGAAGCTTTAAGTCGGATAGCATGTTTTGTTTCTGTAGATCTGTTAAAATTGCCACATTGTCATTGCTATCCTCAAGTGCATGGTATGGGTATCCAAGCTCAATTTTAAGGGAACTCATTGTGTCTGCTAAGTTTGCTTCTGTAAGACGAGCTTCTGCAAACACATCTGCTGAAAGACCTTTTGCTTTGAGTAATTCACCTACCATCTCCCGTGTTTGAGTATAACCCTCAAGCGCTTGTTCCCACTTCTTCTGATCATAAAGTGCATTGGCCTGGTCAACATATTGATAAATAAGTGCCATTCCTTGCTGTTGGATGGTTGCTGTATCAACGGGGAGTTTAACGCCACTATTGACAGTTATGTCAACCTGTGTGTTCTTTCCTTTTTTTGTATCAGCTTTAATTGATTGGGCAAATACTCGACCCTTTTTCGAAAATAGGTCTTTTTGTTGAATCACTTTTCCGACCTTCAAACCCACTTTTTCTAGTTCCGCTTTTGCTTCTTCCGCGGTTAAGTTATAAAGTAATGGAACAGAAACTTGAACGGATTCGTTTACATCTCCATTATTATTGTTGTTATTATTGTTGTTAGTAACAGGATCTGTTTTTGACGTAGGGTCATCCTCAGCCCCGCTTCCTAATATGAACAGAAACCCAATAAATAAACAAAATAATAGAAACAAACCACCTATTACAGCGCCAACGATAAGACCGGTTTTTTTCTTTTTTATAGGCTGAACTGTTTGAACTCCTTCTTGATTCTGGGTCTGATCGTTTGATACATGTTGAATTGAATTTGAATGGTTTTGCTGCAGCTGTTGTTGTTGAATATGGGGAGTAATTGAATTTTGGGAAGGTTCTTTTAAGGATAGTTGAAATAATTCCATACTCTGAAATCGATCTTGAGCTTTTAAAGATAAGGCCTTAATGAGCGCTGCTTCCGCATAGGGTGGAATAGACACTCCGAGCTGACTGGGTGGTACTAAGGTATCTTCCTCTAGTCGATCGAGAGATTCTGGAGGTACAACCCCGGTAATAACTCGATACAAGGTTGCTGCTGTAGCGTAGATGTCTGTCCAAGGACCTTGTTTCCCCTTGCTTCGATATTGTTCCTCAGGAGCATAGCCAGGCTTTAGAATAACAGATAAACTTTTATTGGAATCGTTCATCGCATGTCTCGCTGCACCAAAGTCTAGAAGTTTAACCTCACGATTTGTTGTGATATATATATTGTCTGGACTAATGTCCCTGTGAAGTATTCCATCCCTGTGTACAGTTGATAAAGCATCTATGACAGGCGATAAGATACTAAGTGCTTGTTCATACGTTAGCCGGCCTCCTACTTGTTCTAAGTACTTCTTTAAATCAATTCCATCTAAATAGTACATTACTAAGTATGCCGTTCCATTTTCTTTAAAGAAGTCACGAACAGATACAATCCCTGGATGGTTATTATATTTTGCTAGAATCCTAGCTTCTTCTAAAAATTTGTGAAGGCCATTATCAAATAAATATTTCACATTTCCTGTGAAAAATGTAATGTTAGCCTCACCTGTATTTCTTGTAGCAAAATCTCGTGGCATATATTCCTTGATGGCAAGCTTCATATCTAATTGAAGATCCCATCCAAGATACGTGATCCCAAAACCACCTTGACCAAGGACACGTCCGACTAAGTACTTCCCATGAAGCATCGTCCCTGGAGTTAAATGTTGCGGAGATTCTGGCATCGTCCCTTCTATCCAGCCACAATTTGGGCATCTAGGTATGGTCCCTTTTTTGTTCATACACCCCATGCAATATTCATTGTATTGTGTCAAGATCCACCCTCCTTAATAGTTCAACTACACTTTGATTAAAAGAAAACACTTATAATTAATGTGGCACAAAAGGTTATTCCGACGAGGCCCATTGCTAAAGTTAAACATCCTGCGGAAGCAGGAGGCGTAGGAGGAGTACTAGTTTTTTCGTTTGGTAGGCTCTGTGGGTTACTTTTTTCATTTCCTGGTGAACTGGTTATAAGCGCTTCATAAAATTCCTGCATCGTCTGATATCTGTCTGAGGAACGTACTGCCAGTGCTTTTAACAGGGCACGTTCGATACTAAAAGGAATAGTAATGCCTAGCTTTGAGGGTGCAATCAGTGAATCTTCTGCCAACCTTTCTAACGAATCAGGCGGTGTAACTCCCACTATTGCCCGATAAAAGGTTGCTCCGGCTGCATATACATCCGTCCAGGGTCCCTGTTTTCCTCTAGTGCGATACTGTTCTTCCGGAGCATAGCCTCGTTTTAATATGACATCTAAACTTTTGCTTTGTTCGCCCAACACTTGTCGTGCCGCTCCAAAATCAAGTAATTTAATTTGGCGATCTTTTGTAATATAGATATTGTCTGGGCTAATATCACGGTGGAGAATATTATGCTTATGAACCTCTGATAACGCTGATAGTGCAGGCAATAAAATGGTCAGTCCTGTTTCATAAGGAATAACTTCATTATTTCTCTCTAAAAACTCTTTAAAGGTAATTCCATCCAAATAGTACATTACAAGATAGGCGGTATTGTTTTCCGCAAAATAATCACGAACTGTTACAATACCAGGCATCGTACTAAATTTAGCCAAAACCATGGCCTCTTCCAAAAACTTTTTTAATCCATCACGATAAGCAGATTCTTGATTACCCGAATATACAGAAACATGTTGATTGGTCCCATTGCGGGTAACAAATCCGTTAGGTAGATACTCCTTAATGGCAAGCTTAATTTTCAAATCAAGGTCCAATGCTAAATATGTGACCCCAAACCCTCCACTTCCGAGTACCTTACCAAGAAGATATTTATGATTTAAGATGGTTCCTGGTGGTAAAAATAGAACCGATTCTTCCTCGTCTCCATCCTGCCAGTGACAGGTTGGGCAAATGTCAGCCGATCCCTTTACGGACATACAGCCCATACATAAATCTTCTAGATTCATAGTTGTCTACCCCCACTACCTACATCACTTCCAGTAGCTTTTCAAGTTGTTACATCAAGGCTTTTTTTGCGAAGGTTACGCCATTTTTTTATTAATAGAATGATACCCAATGTAGGAAAATAGATGACTGCGTTATAGAAAATGAATAGAAGAAAAGTAATGATGAATCCATAACCGCCCAATAGCTCCCCATTAATTGCAAGAGTGACAAGATTGATAAACAATGCATATGTTAGAAAGGTTATGGTGTTAGTCACGATAAAAGACAAAACTGGTCCTAATAACCAGTGCATCCACCATTTTTTTATCCGACTAATAAGTAAAGCCATACCAATATTGGCTGCGGTAGCTACTACTCCAAGGAATAAGAAACCTAGCAAATCATAATCATCTTTCTTAACCAGACCAAAAAGAAGATCCTTCTTATTCATTGTTGAGAAAGCTAAATTCCCTTTAGGTAAGGCCTCAAATTCACCTTGGAAATAGTCCCATTTTTCCTCATTTTCCTTTACATCTTCTGGTAAAGACAACCAATCAATAGAATCTCCATGTACTTCTTTCATTGATAAATCAGAGGCAAAATAATGATTCTTTGGAACAGCAATACTGATTTGTAGATGGTGGAATTCTTTCCATGCTGATGCAGGCTGTAATAAATATTGATATAAACGGATCGGCTGTATATAGTCTTTTTTATCGGTTCCAAAATCTTGCTGGTACTGAATTCGTAGGCTCGTTTCTTGGCTGGCTGGAAAAGGAACTTTAAATGTCGCTATATCTGAATTATCGATTGTATCGTATCCTTTCCAATCATCCAAATGTTTTCCTGTAACGGGATCCACATGAACAACAGCGGCGGAATTAAAAGCTTCCAAAAAACGGTCTAATTCACGATCTTCTTTATTGATTTCAATCGAGCTTTTGGGCAGTTCAACTCCATTGATAAAGACACGGGGAACAGAGTCTGGAGCAGCCGGTGTATAGGGAAAAGCTAGGTAGGCATCAATTGGCTTATCAGTTGGGTTCAAAAACGTATATTGAACCACGACATCTGCAGGTTTATATGCCTCATGTAAAACAAATTGAAGCTTTTCTTCCTTAACCACAATTGGGATATCATGTATGGGAATGATGGCCCCATTTCTACCAGGTTGAATGATGGGTGCACTATTTGCCATGGCAGCTGTTGGTAAAATCAAATAAAAAAGAATAATGGAAAGGAAAATAATTTTTCTATGAGAAGTTTTAATTTTCATAGCTTATTTGACATTATTCCAATCAAAATGTTCTCCACATAAAGGAACAAACATAAGTTTTGTTTCTCCTAATTCAATAATATCGTTTGCCTTTAAAGGAGTGCTAAAATCAATCACTTCATCATTCACATATACTAAACCTCTTCCTCCTCCTGCAAGCAATCGGAAGTTCTTTTTCTTTGGATCATAGATAACGGTTGCGTGATTATCTCTAGAAACCGTTTGGTCCTTGGCAATCCGAATATCATTGTTCTCTGAACGACCGATGGTATTTTTCTCTGGATGTATACGGAAGTCTGCACCTCGATCATTTCCTGCAATGCATACAAGCCAGCCGACTACAGGATCAATTCCTTCTTTATTATTAAAGATTCCAATCGTCCTGCCTTCGTCCTTCGCAACTACCGGTTTTGCTTTTTTTATAGGTTCAGGAGTCACTTGTGGCTGCTGCGGTACTGTTTTTTCAAATCCTGGCAGGGGTTGTGGAATTGGTTTGTCAAATCCAGCGTTCTTCCAAGGATCCGAATTAGGTTGTGATGGTGTTAATCCCATTGTTTTCCCCATATTTCCCTGTCCTTGACAATGAGGACAGGTACTATTCATTTGCTGATTATAAAAATGGCCATTCGCACACTGCACCATACTCATTCTATTACCCCCTTAAACATTCTTCTCTCTCGTTATCCATTGGGCTATTAATCCCTGCAAAAAATGGCGATTGCTGTATAATTATCATTATTCTTACTTGCACGAGCTAACAATCTTGTTTCCATCTTTCTTAACCATTCCTCGGGTGTCCGGGATTTAAAGTAATCAATTTCCATTTCATATTCATATACGTATTCCCAAAATCCATCGGTACATAATAACCATGTGTCACCGGACTGAAGCGGTCGGTCCAGAGATCTTATGGTCGGTTTTAGTGATTCCTCTTTTCCAAGTGATTTCAATACTTTGTTTCGGTCTTCATGCGACCGCATCTCTTTTTCAGTAATTTCTCCTTGATTGACTAGTACTTGAACCACGCTATGATCCTGAGTACGAGAAACTAACGTCCCTTGTTGAAAAAAGTAACACCTTGAATCGCCTATGTGGGCACAGACAGTGTTAATGGGATCTGCGACTACTAACACCATCGTCGTGTGCATTCTTCTTAACAGTTCTTTTTCTCTTTGCAGAGATAATATTCGCTGATTTGCTTCTGAAAATAGTGAAAAAACGGTATCCTTGGTAACTTCACTTTGATGTTTAAATCGTTCTAAAATAACTTCAACCGCTTCCTTTGAGGCGACCTCACCACCAAAATGCCCACCCATCCCATCAGCGACTACCCAGATATTTGATAGATTTTGAGAAAGAAAGGCACAATAATCTTCGTTATATTTTCTTCCACCCACATTTGATAAGGATGCTGTGGTAATGTTCATTTATTGATTCTCCAATCGCACTTCAAATGTAAATTCTGGGTTGCTTAAATAAAAGTGCTGTCCAGATTGTAAAGGGGTTTTAAGATTGGGATGAAGTCTTTGACCATTCCCAATAAAGGTTCCATTAGTTGATTGTAGGTCTGTCACATAAAAAACCTTTTGAAATACATCATAGGAGACGGTACAGTGGGCACCACTCACCGTGTTGGATGGAATGATGATCTGGCTATTGGAAGGACTTCTCCCTAATGTAACCTGCTGGTTAAGTTGAAACTTCTGACCGCTATATGGACCGTTTATGCCTACCAAGCATGGTTTCGTTTGTATAACAGAACCATCTGATGGTACTGCTGGTTTTACAATGGGAGCGGGATGATTTTTTTCCTGAGTTGGGTTCGGTATTACACGACGGCTTACTTCTTTCACTACGACTCTACCTTTTTTAGTTAAGGATAGGATAACAGCAAGGGCTGCTAATAATACTGCAAGAAGTCCCAAACCTAAGGTGGCAAAGTTAAAAATGGTGGAACCACCACTTTCCCCCCCGCCTCCTGAATACGGTTTTTCTTGTCTGCTTTCAAGCTTATATTTTATTCCTAGCTTATCAAGTTCCACTATAAGTTCATCGGCCTGAATGGACCAGCCAATGTTATCTCCTAAACGAATTCTGTCTGTCTTTTCCTGTCCATTTTCATCAAGTACAACCCCTGCAACAAGTGAAGCCATACTGTTTATGCCAATGACCGAACCGCTGTCCGTGAATAATGGACCACCAGAATTCCCAGGATTGATAGGTGCATCAGTTTGATACAAAGCCACTCCAGCCTTTGATTTCACTTTGGCACTAATAATCCCCTGTGACACTTTTACTGTAGCAACGAAAGAAGGATCAATAATACTTTGATCATTGGCTGCGCCCGGAAAACCCATTACATAAACATGGTCCGTTACTTTTACATCCTTTGAAAGTGTAAAAGTAACAGCTGGTCGATCTAATGTGCTCTCTGTCTGTAGTACAGCTAAATCTTTCTCCTGTGAGGACCATTGGACGGTTGCAGGTACGATTTTTCCTACTTCTAAAATGATATTTACTGGTCCACCCTGTTCAGCACAGTCAATGACATGATGATTGGTAACTACATGGTCTGAGTTTCCAATCACAAAACCAGTCCCCATGCTGACTGCTCCGCTTAAATCACCACACGTAACAAGGATGGTGCTTGCCTGCATTTCTTCCGTTGACTTTGCATCGGCTGATGGTGGAAGAAGACCGAAAAGAGTAATCAGCAGGGCAACCAACAATAAAGGATAATATCGTTTTAATCCTTTCATTTGTTTTTATCACCTTCTTTTGTATGTTTTGGTTCTGTTTTTTCATTTAAATGAAGAGCGTTCAAAACCTTAGATTTGATTTCATTAAAACTTCCATCTTTACCGTAAAAGTAATAACCTGCTAGTCCGCCAGTTAAAAGGATTAGTATAAGTAAGAGAGTAAGGAGAAATGGAAAGAACCTTCTTTTTCTTTTTAATACAGATTTACTTCTAGAGGGAGGGTCATCCGTTGTTTCTGTAAATGTGGTGATATTTTCTATCCTTGCTGTTTGATTTTCCTTTTTACATTCTAAAAGGACTGCTGTTATGTTGTCTTGATAGGGATGTTTAAAATCTAATACTTTATTAACAAGTAAATCGCAAACACCGTCTTTATTTTCAGATAGAAGTTGAACGATATCCCCCTCACTCATAAACCCGTAAAGGCCGTCACTGCATAATAATATTCGGTCACCGACCTTCAGCGGAAAAGGAACGACATTTTGGTCAATTTCTGTTATTTCCTCTAATCCAAGGAAGCTTGTCAAGGCTGCTCTTTGAGGATGTGTTTCGGCTTCTTCTTTTGAAATGGTCCCTTTTGCCGCTTCTTCATTTAATACCTTTGCATATACATGGTCCTCTGTTAATTGAATAAGTTCATTATGCCGGTACAAGTAAATACGGCTGTCTCCTACTGAAATCCAGTATAAGTGCCCATCTTTAACGGTGGCAGCAATGAGGGTTGAACCCACCTGATTTTGTAAACCCTTGGTTTCCGCGAACTGTTGAACTTGACTGTTTGAATAAATTAGCGCATCATGCAAAAGTGTGGGAACATCTTCTCCAAAACGGACATCTTGATAGTAACTTAGAAATGACTGTACAGCCAGTTGGCTCACTTCACTTCCGTGTGTCATCCCACCCATTCCATCTGCAAGAACCGCCGTAAAACCACGTTTATTTATAATCTCAGTTTGATCAAACGAGGAAAAACCGAATGAATCCTCTTGCTGTTCCCTTGCACCAATATGCTGTGCATTATCAGGTCGGATTTGCATCTTTTCACCCCAAGAAATTGTCATACGAAACTAAGTTTTTTCATTTCATAAAAGCTCCCCACCCTAGTTCGATAGTCGTAGTAAAAAAATAGGATGGCTCACAAAAAATGTATTTTCTAAAATGTAATTTTATGTCCATCGATGATGTAAATTTATTTGCATGGAGTTTAAGGAAAAGGAACTAGAGGATTATTTTCCCTAATTCCTCTTTATTTACATAGAGTACGCTCGATTTAAAAGTTTACGTTCGCAATTCTCAATACCATCCGCTGCTAGATTAATATAGTTAATGCAATTTTGGATATTTCCATCATTGCCAATACCCCAGTCATTAAAGAGGAGCTTTAAGCTACCTATAATATCACTTATTGTATAAAGGGAATCTATTCTCCTATCAATGGTATTTAGCCTGTTTTGAATACTTTGTAGCTGCACCGCCATATTTCGAAGCCTATAAATATCTACATTAATCGGTAAATAGTAAGTAGGGTTAAACCAAGAATTCCACAGTTTTTGAATCGAGTTCGAGAGACTAGAAAACACATTAGAAATAGTCTCAGAGACTGCTTTACTAAAATCATGAATAGCCTTACCAGCTGCAACAGCTGTGTGCACAAGTCCGTCTATTACATAATTCACCATGCCGACAACTTTGTTGTAAACGGCCGAAACAAACTTTGAAACCTCTTCGACAACAATCGGAATGACCGTTTGGGCAAGAGCAACAGCCGCAACGATTATCCCGCCTACAACGATGGCGCCTGCAAATAATGCCGCTGTTCCCACTAGCACACCTGCATAAGCTATAGTCGCTTGTGGACTGATTACGAACATAATCAAACCAGCTTTGATTAAACCACCATAATCAATTCGCATATTTTTAAGTGCAACAACAGTGTTGATTAGCCCTTCAAGCATAGGGTCGGGAAGTACTTCTAAGTCGATGGTCATGTTATGAATCCATTGTGTTGTAAAATCCTTTTTTTGGGGTACCTTTCTTTTAAGGTTTACACCATCATTAGCCATAAAGTGTACGAAGTGATTATCGGTAAGGTCATCAACCGTCGCTTCAATAATTATGGGTGTGGTTGGGTTATATAATATGGAGGATACATAGTCTTTTTCATTTTGAAGTTCTTTTATCCTCGACTTCATTTCATGAAACTCATCCCTATGTGAAAGTTGGAATGTTTGATTAAAGCCTGGTGCATTAAAGGTAGTCGTGTTAGTTATTTTGTCTCTAATTTCTTTGCTTGCACCTACAGTGGCTGCAATAGCAATATTCCCACCCAAGGAATGTCCAATGAGACTAATAGAACCATACTTTGGTCCATTAGTATTAAGATAATCAATAGCTTTACCTTGTTGAATGGTTAATGGTGAAGTAATTGTATTAAAATTATTAGTCCAATCTGTATTAAAGTGATTAAGGTTATTCATGTCTTCACTACCGCGGAAGGTCATTATTGCTTGACCTTCAAGTGGTTCAAAGGTATAAGCAACAAATCCTGTCTTCGTATTTTGGTCGTCTACATCTTTAATCTTCCAATAGTAATATTTTGATTTGGGGTCGGAAATGGAAAGAATTATACTTTGAAAATGTTCAAATTCAGCTACTGTTTTGAATTTAGGCCTAAAATCCTTTAAATCTTTGAGAACAGCCTCGTTATCTTTCATTAATTGTCCAATTGTTAATGTCCCATTTATTGCAGCATGTTTTTGTTTTTCACTTAGGTCAAAGTACACAATATAAGCCAAAATCAACTGATCAATTTCCGTCAGTTCTAACGGCATAAAATCCCACCCTTGTTATTTGAAATTTCTCTGTATGTCTTCTGCCGATTCAAGAATAATCGAATTTTCAATTGTTAGCCAAGAGTGTTGATAGGTATGGTCTTTTTTTGAATAATAATCATAAGCCTCGATACTATCAATAAGGAGTTCTTGTTTTTGGTCTATTTGCTGGTATGTGGCAGGCTTAACAAGAAACAAACGAATGTATGCTTCTTTTACCCCGAGGGAAATGGCCTCATTTGCAAATTCATGAAGTCTCTCCGCCAGGTTAGTTAGATTCACTTCCTTATCACACTTAACGAAAAAATATATAATCACTTCTGAATTATTTTTTAAATATGTTTTTATAGATATTCCTCTATCGGTAAGACTTTGGTCAGGAAAGGACATACCAGTAGAGGATAAATAGGTTTTTTGGTGATAGGGATCATCAAAATAGTGATCTACCAGTTTTCTTACTTCTGTGTCTAATTTCTCAGCCATTACGATATTCATATATGAATCCCACATGTTATTTAAATCCATTGTGATCTCTACGCTGAATTTCTTAGATACTGTCTCTTTGGGATAAACAATGGCCTTTAATGTATTTGAATGAAGAGTGCCGTAGCCTCCGCCAATTCTATCGACCACAAATTCTTGGCCGTATTTTTCTTTTAGTTTTTGTTGGATTGTTTTGGCTGCTTCCAAATTCTTTTCATTACATGCTGCCAAAGTTAACAAAGTAAACACACTCATAGTAACGAGCACCGCCTTAAGGTACAGATTCATATCACATTCCAAAAATCTCCCTAAGTGAGTTCATATAAATTATTTTTTATTTGGTTATAGTGGCTTGCCACCTTATTTAATTTTTGAGAACAATATTCTGTACCAATTCCTTTAAATTCCTTTAACTCATTAGCTGTATTATTTAGGTCTCTAATAATGCTATTTAATTCATTTATTATGGAGTAGATTTCTGCTTTTGCTTTTGCATCCATACCTCATTCCTCCAATTTTAAGAACAATGGGATGAGGGTAACAAAAAATATCTTTGTTACCCCCTGCGAAATATTTAAATTATTTAAATTGGCTTGCGTTGTTATTAATTGCAGTTTCAGTTTGATTATAGTTATCAACTGTTTGGTCTAAAAAAATCGCATACGAGTTAATAACGTTTTTATATTCTTCAAATCTCGGGGCAAGTGCATTAAACTTATCCCTAATGGTATTTGATGCATCGCTTTGCCAGGATTGTGCCAGGTTACCCATTTCCTTTTTAATTTCTTCTAATCTTGTTGAAAGGTCTTGATTGATTGCTTTAATCGATTGAGCTGTACTCGATACCTCTGGTAAAGATATATTAATTCCTTCAGCTGCCATGGAAGAACCTCCTTAATGTTCAATTAATTGGTTAGTTTTTTCGCAGCATTAATTGTTTCAGATTGCGTTTGTCTGTATACTGTTGCAGCCTGCTTCAAAAACTCTGAGTATTGCTTCATGAGAGCGACCATTGCTTGGAAATCGTCCATAAAGCCTTTAATTTGCGTAACATAAGCAAGGTTATCTGCTCCTTGCCATGCAGAACCCATTCCATCGACCTCACTGAAAAGCTTGGTGTATTGGCGCTCATAATCAGCTGCTTGCGCATCAATTTTTTGTGAAGCTGATTCGAGTTTTGCCGGATCAACTACAATTTTCCTCCCCAATACTAAAACCCCTCTCTATTAAATTTTAAATTTTATATTAACATCAGGTTTGAGCCGTTTTGTAAGCCGAGCTCACTCGCTGATTTGTTAATATCAATGATAATTCCATTTTTCCTTTCGCATAACACGGTATCGGGTGATTTTGCAAAATAACCGCTAGATAATTCAGATATGGCACTAGATAACAACATCTCGATTTCATGCATTTTAAGAGTTGGAGGAATGTATACATCAAAGGTTTTTTCGATTGCTGGCACAAATACCTCAATTAGAATTTTCTCCATCACAGCATAACCTCCACATTCCGATTACACGAAGTCAGTAATTTAACTAGAGAGGTGTTTCCACTTTTAATCATGTAACCGAAATCCTCACCGATTTCCTGATACATATCATTGGTGATTTTGTTTAATTTGAATTGATATTGGTTAGTTATTCCATTACCAATCCATATCCCATCCTTCATTGATAAATGAGTTTTAAACCAAGGCTCAAAGGATACGGTTGATAGATAGGAGACACTTTCACAGATGAAAAAATGCACATTGTAGGTCCTATCCCCTTTTTCTAGCAATATTTTCAACTTATCCTTTGAATCTGCAGATAGTCTTATTTGTAATGCAGATAGGGAAGTAATTATATAAATTTGTTTTTCGAAACATGGAGCAGTTTCTCGGGCAGTCAAGGCCTCTTTATAGGTATTGTTTCTTAATACTAAGAGATTGAACATTTCCACGACTGTCTGATCATAGTCTGATTTCTTTCCTTGATAGCTGTATGTTTTTGAGCTATCATGTAAAAATTTATCTTCAGGATCGAGAACTGTAACGGTGGAATTCCCTTTCTCTATTAATAATTCAGCTAGACCTTGAACAAAATCAGCTTTCTCATTGTTTTGTGATAATACAAGATTGATATACGACCGATTATACTCAAAATATGAAATTTCCAGTCTGTTTTTTTCTACTCCAACAGGTATTCTTCCGTCAGGACTGTTTTTTATCTCATTCATTAAGAAGTCACTATCTACCTTATCAGGAAGAGTTGGAATTCTTTTGGCAAACATATGGCTTTTCTTCGCTAAGTTGTCACAGTAGTTGCGGATGTATTCTAAAATGTTATCAAGATCTTGATGGACAAGAGCGATTTGGAATTCATAGACTTGATCCGTCTTATAAATCCCTCTACCTTTTAATTTGGAGGGATAGACACCTTCTATATTCCCGAGTACCCCTGAATAATCAGAGGTGTCATTCAACTGCAGGACAAAAAGCTGTTTAAAGTTTTGAAGTAGTCGGTACCTTACTGCTCCAGTATTAGCAGCCGTAACAATAAAATAGATACCATATTTCAATCCTTCTCTAGTGAGATATCCAAGCGCTTCTTCTTTGTCCTCAAACATTTCCGTAAAACCTGCAATGTTGTGAATGACAATCACAATTGACGCCAGCGTTGTCTTTGTTGCTTTGCGGTATGACTGATAATCTCCACCATAATCCGAGAATTGCTTCTTCCGTTGTTCAACTTCCTGATATAACATTTTGAATAAATTGTTGACTTTCTCCGCTTCATGTGATAATAAAACATCACCGACATGCGGTGCTTTTGAAAAGGCACGTAAGGTTTCAGAGCCGAAATCAAGAAGATACAGGTTTAATTCTGCAGCTGAATGATCTTGCATTAATGAGTAGATTAGTGTTCTTAAGAAGGTGGATTTTCCACTAGTAGCAGATCCGTATATTACGGCATTTCCTTCTTTTGATAATGGAAAAGTCATGACTAGCTGGCGTTGATTTGCTGGATCATCAATTTCCCCAATGACTGGATTGATTTCAAAGTTAGGAGGACGAGTTACTTTATATTTTTCTTTTAACTCATTGAGGTAGATTTTTTGAGGTATTGGTTCAAGCCATAATGGACGAACTCGTATGTTCTCTTCTTTGGCTATTCCTGAGAGATATTTATTAATTTCATCGATTTGCTTTTGCGGATTCGTAACCATCATTTGTCTTTTGTTTATCTTAACTTCCTTAAGCAGCCTTCCTTGTTTATCTATTACAACTACACTATCGTCTATTTTCTTTTCCACACGTTCTGATGGATAGTACGGCGCACCTCCCCAGGCAGATTGACCAAGATCGAATAATTCATTAAAACCAACTTGAACAAAAAAACGACCAGTTACAGAGAGCTCTGCGGCGTCAGGACGTTTAATGACATCCATGCTATCCGCTTTTTCTTGTACCTTTAAACAAATGCGAAACTTACTGTTACTCCAAATCTGATCATCTACCACTCCTGATGGTTTCTGGGTGGCTAGAATTAAATGCACACCTAAGCTTCGTCCAATACGGGCAGCACTTACAAGTTGCTCCATAAACTCTGGCTGTTGTGTTTTTAACTCTGCAAACTCATCAGAGATGATAAATAGATGCTGTAATGGCTCGGAGACTTGACCTTCTCTAAATAGTTTTTGATATTTATAAATATCAATATTACTGACATTTAGTGTTTTACTTGCTTCTCCGAAAATGGCTTGCCTTCGTTTCAGTTCACTCTGTATGGAAATTAATGACCTTTTCACCGCTGAACCATCTAGGTTTGTAATGGTTCCCGCTAAGTGTGGTAAATCAGTAAAAGCGTTAGCCATTCCACCACCTTTATAATCAATTAAGATAAAAGCGACCTCATGCGGGTGATAATTTACGGCCAAAGAAAGAATGTAGGTCATAATGACTTCGCTCTTTCCAGAACCAGTCATCCCAGCAATCAAACCATGTGGGCCATGAAATTTTTCATGTAAATCCAAATAAAATTTTTCACCAGAAGTATCTACACCAATGGGGGTTTGAAGTGTCCGTGTTGGATCGTTTTCCTTCCAGCGTGTTAGTGCATTTAAGTGCTCAATTTTCCCCACTTCAAACATATCTAAAAACGTTAACATGGTTGGTAGGGTAAATTTTGATAAAGTAGAATCTAATTGAATATTAGCTAAACTCTTTGCAAGCTCCATTTCATTAACATCTAAATATTTGTCCGCTTGGAAAGAGATATATTCACCTGTGATATCATCTTTATCATAAATTTTTGCTTCATCGCCGTCGTGCTGAACGACAATAGAGCATTCTTTAGGTAGGTTCATTAGTTCATCATAGAGATGGATCAGACTTATCCCATGATTTTTTTTATGTTTAAGGACCATATTTATCATTTCAGCCTTTGTAGCAAGGCCTTTATCCATAGCAAAAATCAAGTAATAAGGGGTAATTGATTTAAGGTCTTCTGAATTTGAAATACGTTCCCTTTCTGCTAATTCTTTTTCAAAAAAGGAGGATACCTCCTTCACTTCAGTGAGATTTGTAGCGATATATCTCGTCACTTTATTGTCATCCCAAACATGTGGAAGCCACTTTACAAATTCCCATTTCTCACTCTCTTTATGGTTATAGAGAAAGACTAGCTTTACCTCATCGTAGCTATGCAGTGCGGTCGTTTGAAAAATCAGACTTTTAACTAATGGTAGGACGTGTTCTCTTTTTCCGATTATCCCGCAAATCCAATCCTCTATTAAAGAAAGAGAGATTGGTACCTGTTCTAGATTTCTTGGTTCCTCTACTAAACGATCAAGCTCGTTTTTTAGTAAATCATCTTCGAGAGAAAACTTTTTTTCAGGTACTTTAAGATCGACCTCCAAGGGCAGAGTGCCTAAACCGAGACGGAGCGTGAGAAAATCATTTTGTATATGTGTTCTTTCCCAGAGATTTCTCTTTCTTTGTTTAATCCTCTCCATACATTCATTAATGGTAATATGATTTTCATGTAAGATTTTTCGTTGATGCTCTGTCTCTTTAGCAATCTGATTTCGAGTGTCATTAAGATAGGCTTTATATTTTTCCTGCCTAGCTAACTCATCTTTTCTTTTCTTTTTACCTTCGTATCTTCTTGTTAAAATTGGCCAAAGAATCATCCCAATAAGCATGCTAATAGACATGACCAATGTTGGCATAGCGGTCATGAGGTTCCCATTATTTAATGCGTTATTTAAGGTAACAATCCCTGTAAATAATGATGCCATCCCCATGGTGATAGAGGGACCTAGCATTAACATTAACGGGGTTTGTTCTTGATTCCCAAGTGATGGGGGAGAATCAATTTTAATTTCCTTCTTTTTGATATCCCGTTTAAACCGTGGTGAACGGAAAAAGACATTGGTTACTTGCTCCTCTACTTCCTCTTCTTCAACATCTGCGGTAATGGCTTGTTTTTCATATTCTATAAACACATGATCGTTATATGTTACTTGGTTGTTCGGATTATTAATCGCAATATATCTATTCCCAATTATTATTTTAAGGCCAAGGATATAAATGACATCACCAGGATGGAGTTCTAGAGAGGTGACGCGTGTGCCATTCACAAACGTACCGTTATAACTCTTGTTATCTCTGATTGATAGTTGATTTCCACTGATAAAAAGTTCAGCGTGAATCGAGGAAGTGAATGGACTAAAATACCGTATATCACATTCATCATTACGCCCAATTGTAATCTTTCCATTAGGAGGAAGAATTAACTTTTTAAAAACCTTTCGATCATTGGTGTTTGGCTCCGATAACAAGATAGCCTCTTCATCTGTTTTTTTAAGTTTTATGGAATAAATTTTCCGTGGTTCAAGATTCACTTCTTTTACATGTTCCCCATTATCAAAAATAGCTGCTTTTCGATTGGATTTTAATACCCACTGATTTTCAATTCCTTCGACTCCAATAACTCTTTCTTCCACTCCATCAGTATTAACTTCTGTAATCCAATACTGTCCTTTTTTCTTTTCAGGCAAGACACACGTATAAATTACATCCCCTTTAAGTAATGAAAGTTGCATGGACCACGACTCCTTAAATAAGGTAATTGGTTCTTCATGTATGTAGAAAGGTCCATTGCCAAGAATAGAGAGAAATGACTACTGGATATACATACCCAATTTTTTGATAATGATACCAATGTTTATGCTCATCTAATGAGTAAATATACTCATCATAAAAAATAAAAAGCAGGTCGGTATACCGACCTGCTTGGTTTCATTTATGCCTTTAGGGCCATTAATCTTTCGTTGACTTCTTCTTCACTTAATCCATGCTGAGCAACATAACGGTTTTTTGGGTGAACCCTACACTCATGTGAACAGCTACGTAAATGTATGTGTTCGTTCTCTTCAGAACATAGAATTTTTCGATTACATTCTGGATTTGCACAGTTCACATAGCGTTCACAAGGCTCTCCAGTATAGTAGTCTTTTCCTACAATGACATGCTCTTTTTGATTAACAGGCACACTGATCCGCTCATCAAATACGTAGAGTTGGCCATCCCAAAGATCTCCCTGTACTTCTGGGTCTTTTCCATAAGTAACAATACCGCCATCAAGCTGTGATACATCTTCAAATCCCTCTTGAAGCATCCAACCTGAAAATTTTTCACAGCGGATGCCACCAGTACAATAGGTAAGAATCTTTTTCCCTTCAAACTGTTCCTTATTCTCTCTAATCCATTGCGGAAGATCACGGAAATTTAAGATATCCGGCCTAACAGCCCCTCGGAAATGTCCTAAGTCATATTCATAGTCATTTCTAGCATCAATAACCACAGTGTCTTCGCTCTGCATTTGTTCAAAAAATTCCTTCGGTTTCAAATGCTTTCCAGTGAGAACATTTGGATTGATATCGTCCTCTAAACGTAAGGTAACCAGTTCCGATCTAGAACGGACCTTCATCTTTTTGAAGGCATGTTCAGATGCTTCATCCATTTTAAAAATTGTACCAGAAAACAGCGGGTGCTGCTCCATGTATTGGATATAGGCATTTGTTTGGTCAATAGTACCCGAAACAGTTCCATTAATTCCTTCTGCGGCAATAATAATTCTGCCTTTTAAGCCTACTTCATTACAGAATTGGCGATGTTCATCCGCTGTTTCTTCAGGATTCTCTATCTGAACATATTTATAATATAATAACACTCTATATTCTTGAATCATATTTACCACCTTGCACTTTCCTATAATAAAACGTATAAAACATACGTATTTTTGAAATTAACCTTATTATTATATCAAAAACTCGAACTACTTTTCAAATGTTTGAACCTCTTCCCGCTAAAAGGTGGATATTACCAACCTATCTTCCCTGCTTTTTCTGTTACAATTTTCATTGAAGAAAACGGAGGAGGAACAATCTAATGAAAAAACATTATAGCCTCCTTGCATTGGTAATTTCTATTACCTTCATTGGAGGCATTTTTACTGGAGTATTTTTCTCTACTAACAACGATCATTCAAAATCTAAGAATATACAAAAAGTAGCGCAGTCTGAGATAAAGCCGCAGACAAAGGACTTACCAGAAGTTAAAAAAGCCTCTTCGAAAGTCCTTATTGGTTATGTCCAGGATTTTCGCGATCCAAATATCGTGGATTACGAAAAATTAACTCATGTGATTTTTTCTTTTGCCCATCCGACAAAAGACGGAGGGATTTTGCTCAATGGTGATGCTGCTATAGGGAACCTTCGGGCAATGGTTGCTAAAGCTCATAAATATAATACAAAAGTGATGCTAGCCGTTGGCGGTTGGTTCCATATAAACGGCGGCGAATCGTATGAGTATTTTAAAACTGCAATTTCTAATCCTGTTAGCCGAACAAGGTTAGCTAACGAGCTTACTAGCATCGCTGAACGAGAAAAGCTAGATGGTATTGATATAGATTTTGAACATCCACGTTCCAAAGCAGATGCAAAAAATCTAGCTGCTTTTACAAAGGAATTAAGTTCCCAGTTACATGCAAAAAATAAGGAATTATCAATTGCTGTTTACTCCAAAATTCATGCACAAACTCTTACAGAAATTGGCTTTGTGGTGTATGAGCCATCGATGTTCGCCGATGTGGATCATGTTAATATTATGGCTTACGACGGACAGTGGGATGGTGGGTATAATGGAGCAAACTTATCACCCTACCCGTTTACTGAAAAAATTGTAACCTATTGGACTCGTTTATTTGAAACATACCATTACCCAACAGAAAAGCTAGTATTAGGTGTACCGCTTTATGCACAACCTGCTGATCCAAAAATTAAACAGGTATCTTATGGGACGATCATTAACGAAAACCCTGCAAATGCAAATAGTGATACAGTAAAGATGAACGGAACAACCTATTATTATAATGGCGATGCAACGATGAAAAAGAAAACGAAGCTGGCATTGGACCACAGCTTAGGTGGAATGATGCTCTGGGAAGCGGGTCTCGATGCACAAGGTTCTCATAGTTTAACTTCATCCATTTTCAGTGTTTTGAAGGATTCTGATAAGGAACCAGTTAAATACTATACGGTTAAGAAGGATTAGGTATATGAAGCTGAACTCTCTTTAAAAGATGGTTCAGCTTTTTATTGTTTACTTTTTAGCGTCTAGATTATACACGACATGAATTCGTCACAAAATATGGTATTTGTCGAATATTTTTCCAAGTTTTTTGAAGGAGATTGTCGAAAAAAAGAGAATGAAATAAGTAGTTGAAAAAAGGAGGAAGAAAGATGAAGAAATTATTAACAATATTATTTGGTGCCTTAATCGCTTTATCCCTCTTTGTCACTACGGGGAATACGGCAAAAGCAGCTAAACCTGGAGATGATTGTGGATGTACAGGGACACTAGTAGGTGCGGAAAAGAATAAAATTGTGGCTGACTTACTAAGCAGTCAAGAATTTAAAACAGCTAAAGCAGAGCTAACATCAGCTGGTTATTCTTATAAGGGAGCATCTCTCATCAAAGTAGCAAAAATGGAAGTAAATATTATTACGGTTGTTCCTTTTTATACTAGTGAAGGACAAACGATTATTGCTGGATTTGTTAATGGTGAATTTAAAGGAGCTGTTAATCCAGCGACAGGAGAAACAGTACTACATCCTCAAGAAAAGGAAACACAATTACAATCTCTACTTGCAATTTTTTAATAATAAAGGTTCCCATTAATTATGGGAACCTTTATTATTGCAATTTACCCTGGACAAAAACGCTTGTATCTCCCTAAGCAATTCCTTTGGATTTTCGTACATGCTCATATGTCCCGAAGATTTTATCACTGAATGAATAATATTAGGTTTTGTCACTGAGAATGTTTTCTCTGCTGGGATGATTTGATCTTGTTCCCCTGCTAATAATAGGACAGGTAACTCTGTATTTTCTAATACAAGATTTCGGTCAGGTCTGACTTTCATTGCTTGCAATGCATGAATGGTACCCTCTTGTGTCGTTCCGTAACCAATCTCCTTTGCTGTTTCTACATATTCTTCACCCTTATGTTCAGGAGAAAAAAGCTTTGGTACTAGCCCATCAATTAGTGGCCGCACTCCCTGCTGCATCACTTTTTCAATGTTTCCTTGTCTTCCCTTTTTAGCCTCATCTGAATCTGGATATGCAGTGGAATGAACTAAAGAGAATCCAGTTAATTGGTCACTATATTTCTCAGCAAAAGCAAGAGTAATGTAACCTCCCAAAGAGTGCCCGAACATCGTTACCTTCTCTAAATTTAGCCCATCGATAAGTTCTTTTATCCGATCTGCCATCGCTTCAATCGTCGAACCATTTGAAAGTGGTTCTGATTCCCCATGACCAGGCAAATCTGGTGCAATGACTCGGCAGTTTCTTGATAATTCTGGTATGACCTCTTCCCAATAACGAGAACTACCACAAAAACCATGAAGAAGAACAACTGGCATTCCTTCTCCTTTATCCACATATGAAATCGATGAACCTTCATGTTTTTGAAATTTTACTTCCATCATCCTCACTCCTATCCATTTCCACTCTTCTTGTCATATATATACCCCATTTTACCATAAAGAAAGCATTGCTTTTTTAGAGCAATGCAATAATTATTTTTATATACATGTTATCCAATCTGTTCCTCATTTTGGTCTGTATTCAATAAAGCTCGTTTACTCGGGATTTGCGTTAAATTAGACCTTTTCAATAAGTAATTCATATGTTCAACTGGCATAGACCCATGTCCCTTACTGTCTCCAAGAATGAATTGGACCGTGATACCATTATTACTTTTCACCGTCATTAATTCAGCAGAATTAAAAAAACCTTTGATACTTTGGGAAATTTGATACTTTGAACCCTCTTCAATAAACATGAAAGTCTCCTTTGTAGATATTCTCCATGTTAGTATGCCAAAAAAAAATGTTTACATACATAATTTTTCCAGCAGGTTTATAACCAAAAAAAAAGAGAGGTATACCTCTCTCCCAAAGTAAACTATTCATCATCTTCTTCCATCATATCATCAAAAGCCTCAGATACCTTATCAAATTCTTCATCACTTTCAATCGCTGTAAAATCTCCATCCTCATCGACTTTTAAAAAGAAGATATCAATATCCTCTTCCGTTTCTTGTTTCACTTCGTCAGCAAATGCGACGGCCACATACTCTGAGCCTTCAATCGTCATAACTCCAAGTACTTCTACTTCCTGTTCATCGTCATTTTCATCACTAATTGTAAAAATCTCACCAATTTCAATTTTACTCATGTTCATTTCACCCCTAAGGAAAATTTTCTACCCTCAAACAGTATCTCATAAAACCATTGAAATTAATCTAAGTTAGTAATGATACTTATTAAAAATCTCAGCAACATAGTTAAAAATCCGATATAATTGTGATATAAGGTTTTTTGTAAGGAGAATTCAAATGAATCAAAAAGAGGTAGAAGAAAAGATCATTGAAAACTATCGCGGGGAAGAGAAAATGATGATCCTCGTATTTGCCCAATGGTGCATAAATCACAACCTGAATCCGGAAGAATTATACATAAGGGCTTACCCTAACCAAGCATCCAACCCTGCATTGAGGGAAGCCCTTGAGTTAACCGTACCGAAGGAAGAAGCTGGTGAAGTGCCTGATGAAACTCTTCTAGGTGTATTATCCTTGTTTGGAAACGATGACCTTGCATTCGTAGTGACGGAAGAGATAGAAAAAAGAAAATAGCCATTTCATGAGAAAGACACCTGAGAGTTCATTCAGGTGTCTTTCTTACTTTATAGAATTCCAAGCATTCTAACCGTTTGGGTAATGATTAATGGAACCAAGATGGCGATGACTGTTGGGATTAGGAAGGCCATGACGGTCCATTTTTTACTTTTTGTTTCTTTGTAAATATTAAGCAAGGTAGTTCCGCATGGATAGTGCAATAGTGAAAATAACATCATATTTAACGCGGTCAGCCACGTCCATCCATGATCAAGGAAAATATTCTTTAAGTCCGCTAAGTTATCAACTTCAGTTAAGGAGCCTGTTGATAAATAACCCATTAAAAGGATAGGTAAGACAATCTCATTAGCTGGTAAACCAAGAATAAATGCCATCATAATATACCCGTCAAGGCCGAGCATTTTTCCAAACGGGTCTAAAAATTCCACCGCATACATCAAAATACTTGTATCACCGATATAGATGTTTGCGAACACCCATGTGAGGATGGCTGCTGGTGCAGCAACTTTAACTGCACGTATTAATACCGACCACGATTTAGTTAAAGAGGAACGTATCACCGTATCAAAAATCTTTGGCCTACGATAGGGTGGGAGCTCTAGAGTATAATGTGTAGGTACTCCCTTTAAAGCCGTTTTTGACAAAACCCATGAGACAAAAAATGTGACGATAATTCCAAATAATACAATTCCTACAATAACCCCTGTGGTAACTAGCGATTTTAACCCGCCTGTAAAATTAGCAGCCATGAACAGAGAAGCTAATACTATCAATGTTCCCCAGCGGCCGTTACATGGTACGAAGTTATTTGTCAGTATGGCAAGCATCCTCTCCCTTGGAGATTCAATGATTCGTGTCGATATAACAGCTGCTGCATTACAGCCAAAGCCCATTGCCATCGTTAAGGATTGCTTACCGTGTGCTCCCACCCGCTTAAACAAACGATCCATATTAAAGGCAACTCTTGGCAGATAACCATAGTTTTCAAGGAGAGCAAAGGTTGGAAAGAAAATAGCCATTGGCGGCAACATCACACTGATGACCCACGTCGTTCCCCGATACAACCCGAGAACTAATATACCGTGAACCCAATCAGGCGCATGCAGGAACTGAAAGAATGAAGTAAGATATCCCTCGAGGATTCCAAAAAATTCTGCTAACATTGATGAAGGGATATTCGCTCCAGCAATGGTTAAATAGAACAGTACACCTAGCATGGTAACCATAATCGGGAATCCGAATATCGGTGAGGTAAAGATTGCATCCAGTTTTTCCGTACGCAAATCCTGTTTTGATTTCGTGTAAGAAATTCCTTCATGACATAATTTATGACTTCGGTCGTATAGATGTTGGACAATCTCATCTCTAAGCTCTGATGTTGACAAACTTCGTGCTTCTGCATAAAGCTCTTGAAGACTCATGTTCTATACCTCCCCAGCTACCACTAACCGCTTACTTAGTTCATTAAGTAAAGCCTCATCACCATCTAGTAATCTTAAAGAAACCCAGCGGGCAGAAAGATGATTCCCGACAATTCCCTGAATTTTTGGCTCAATTTGTTTGATCTTTTCTTCTATTTCATCAGGATACGTGATTTGTACCGGATTACATTCTATTGCTCCTGTCACAATCCGGTCTATCGTATCTAGGAGCATAGGAAACCCCTTTTTATTCCTTGCAGAAATTTTAATAACTGGTACACCTAATCGATTTGTCAGCAATCTTTCATTTATATGAATCCCACGCTGTTCTGCAACATCGATTAAATTTATGCAAATCACTACGTTTTTTGTCATCTCTAGGACCTGTAATGCCAAATTGAAATTTCTTTCTAATGAGGTGGCATCTAGAACTACAAGCGTAATATCTGGTTTCTCAAAAACAATATAATTGCGTGCTACTTCTTCATCTGTTGAGTTAGAAAAAAGTGAATATGTCCCAGGAAGGTCAATTAGATGAAAGGTTTTGTCTTTATACTGAACACTTCCTTGTGCATGTGAAACGGTTTTTCCTGCCCAATTCCCTGTATGCTGACGAAGCCCTGTTAGAGCATTAAATAAGGTACTTTTACCCGTATTCGGATTTCCTGCTAATGCAATGCGATATTCATCCCGCATCAGAAATCAGCTCCCCCTCGATTTTGGAACTTTCCTCTTTTCGTAAGGCAATCGTTGTTTGACTCACACGAAAAGCAATAGGGTCTCCTAATGGACTCTTACGAACAACTTCTACTAACGCTCCATTCACAAAGCCTAAATCTAGCAGTCTTCGTCTCATCACTCCATCTAAATTTAAGGATGTTATTTTTATTAAATTTCCCTTTTCCCCTTGAACCAATTTCATTGTTTTAGGTTTATCCATCTCTCTTTCCCCACTTTCAAAGTTTTTACCTCGTGCAACTTTTGTTTAATTATATGTGATGATTCCCCTATTTGTCACCTTTTTTTAAAAAATAAGCTGCCTATTTTTAGGCAGCTTATCAACTATCGCTTATTATAAAATAGTAAACTCATTCCACTCCTCTGGCAGAAGGCTCTGGTAGTGGTTATGCAAAAATCGATCATCTATCAGGACGATGGTTCCATGGTCGTTTTCAGAGCGAATTAATCTTCCTCCAGCTTGTAACACTTTATTCATTCCTGGATAAATGTAGGCATAATCATATCCACTCTTGTTCTTTTTATTAAAGTGATCCTTAATGAGATTTCTCTCAAAACCTATTTTAGGTAATCCGACTCCTACGATGACCACACCGTTTAATCGATCACCGATTAAATCTATTCCCTCTGAAAAAATACCGCCGAGGACAGCAAATCCTAGGACTCCCTTTTCTGATTTAGGTTTAAAGGTTTCTAGAAAGTGTTCCCGCTCTGCTTCAGACATTCCTGAAGCCTGAATGATCGTTTGTGTTTCTTGGTCCTCTGCCTTAAACCCTTCATAGACAGTTAGTAAGTAATCATAGGAAGGTAAGAAGAAAAGATAGTTACCCGGTCGTTGTTTTACCAAAGCAAGTAACAAACGTATAATTTTCTCTTTTGTCTTTTCGCGGTCACGATATCTGGTGGACAATGGTTTAATAAAAATATCCACCTGTTCATTTGAAAAAGGAGAAGGAATGGAGAGTAGATAATCCCCCTCATTTCCTCCAAGCATTTCTTGATAATAAGGTAACGGCGAAAGGGTAGCTGAAAAGAATACTTTTGTTCGATAACCTTTCCCCATTTGTGCAAGGAGCTTAGAAGGGTCCATACAAAAGAGCTTGACCAGCAAATCATTCTTAATTTTTTCTGCATATATGACATAATCCTCATCAACAAAGTCAACAATTTTTATGAATTGATTCACCTTAAAATAGGCTTCCAATAAATCAGGAGATGCATTTTTAATAAGCATTTCTTCTGCCTTTTTTACAAAATCAATAAGATGACTTACGAAGGTTTCATTTAAAACCTCTAACACCATTTCATTCTCTCTGTCCATATCCTTTTTCATTGAAATAAAGATGGTATTGATCCTGTTGGCAGACTCGTAAATTTCTTTATCGATCGCTTTATAATCTTTTTTCAATTGTAGAAACATTTCTTTATTTAGTGATGCTGAGAACATATCCCTCCCCCGGTCAACGAGGTTATGTGCTTCATCTACCAGTAAAACAGTCGTTTTCTTTTGCTCTTCAACTAAGCGTTTTAAGGATACTCGTGGATCAAAAATGTAATTGTAATCACAAATAACACCATCAGCGGCATAGGAAAGGTCAAGTGAAAATTCAAATGGACATATCGAATGCTTACGTGCATAGTCACCGATCACTTCACGAGTCAGTCTATCTTCCTTGGATAAAATATCAAGAATAGCTCTGTTGATGCGGTCATAGTAACCGTCAGCGAATTCACAATAATCCTTTTGGCACTTGGTCTCTTCCTTAAAACAAACTTTGTCCTTAGCGGTAATCGTGACAGTTTTCATACATAATCCGTGTGATGTCATCCTTGCAAAAGCTTCCTCTGCCGTTGATCGTGTAATTGTTTTTGCTGTAAGATAAAAAATACGGGTTAGATGACCTTCCCCTACCGCCTTAACTGCTGGAAAGAGGGTAGATATCGTTTTGCCAATTCCGGTTGGTGCTTTAACAAAAAGATTCTTTTCATCTAAAATGGATTTATACACAGCTCCCGCTAATTTCCTTTGTCCTGCGCGATACGTTTCAAAAGGGAAAGAGAGATCTTTTATACTCTCATTTCGCTTTAATCGATGGATGTGCATCAATCTTGCATAGGGGGCGTACTTTTCTATCACATGAAAGACAAACGCCTCAAGCTCTGAAAAATGACAATTGGTTTTTAACTGCCTTTTTTCTAAGGTATCCACATGTACATAGGTAAGCTGAACGGTGATTTCCTGTAATTCATGATCCAGCATATACATATAGGCATACATTTTTGCCTGCGCCCAGTGGACAGGGACTCCTTCCAAGTTCAGTTCCTCAAGTGGTCTTGAAAAAGATTTAATTTCATCTATCGTCACGACGTGATTCTGAAACAAAAGTCCATCACAACGGCCGTCAATAAGAAAGGTAAACTCTTCAAAGGGAATTTCTGAACGAAGATACACTTCTTTCTGATCACCATCTTTATAAGTTTTCTGGATTGATTGATGAATTCTTGTTCCATCTAATAGAGAAGATTGGGAGCGGAAACGGTTATCTATGCTACCAGCCAGATAAACATGTTCTAAAAGCTTCCGAACAGATAGTTGAATCGTATTTGTCACATGATCACCAACTAATAATAATATAAGAATGTATGTTTGTATTTTAAGTATAGCAGAAATGAATGCATAACAAAAACAAGTAAGGACTACATCGCCCTTACTCGTTTGATATTTTAGGGTATCTTAGATTTATAACCTAATTTGACCTGTACCACGAACAATTGTTTTTGTCGTTGTCATTGCCTTTAGGCCCATTGGTCCCCTAGCATGAAGCTTTTGCGTACTAATTCCGATTTCTGCCCCATAGCCAAACTGCTCCCCATCTGTAAAGCGGGTAGAAGCATTATGGTATAAAACCGCCGCATCCACCGTTTGATAAAACAAATGAACATTTGCTTCATTATCACTAATAATCGCTTCCGAATGCTTCGTACCATAACGGTCAATATGTTCAATCGCTTCCTTTACATCGCTAACCACTTTAACTGCTAATATCGGTGCTAAGTATTCTGTGTGCCAGTCCTCTTCTAAGGCTTGCTGTACAAACGGATAAGCAGCTGCTAATGATTCATCCCCTCGAAGTTCTACTTCTCGATCATAAAGGGCTCTTAAGAGTTCCGACTTATAAGGCCATTTTTCATGAATTAACAACGTTTCAGCAGCATTACATACGGAAGGCCGATGCAATTTGGCATTGATAGCAATTTCAATTGCCATTTTTTCTTCAGCTGATTCGTCAATATACACATGGCAATTTCCAACGCCCGTTTCTAAAACTGGAACAGTAGCATTTTGGATAACGGATTGAATGAGTCCTGCTCCGCCTCGAGGAATGAGGACATCTAGGTATTGGTTCAACTTAAACATTTCAGAGGCTGTCTCACGGCTTGTATCTTCCAATAGTTGGACCGCATCCTTTGGAATCGACGTTCCTTCGAGTGCCTCTTGCATAGTATGGACGAGAGCTTTATTGGAATGAATAGCGGTAGAACTACCTCTTAGAAGAACCGCATTTCCAGCTTTTAAACAAAGACTTCCTGCATCAACCGTTACATTCGGTCGAGCCTCGTATACCATCCCAATAACCCCGAGCGGAACCCTAATCGTTTCAATTCGAAGTCCATTTGGTCGTTCCCAAGCAACAATCGTTTCACCAATTGGGTCCTCTAAATGTATTAATTGACGAACTCCATCCACAATCTGTTCGATTCTCTCGTTTGTTAATGAGAGTCGATCAATTAAAGAGTCTGATAGTCCATTTTTTTCCCGGTCTCTATGTCCTTCGCATTTTCACTGACTATCCATTCCTTGTTAGATTGTATATGATCAGCCATTTTTTCTAACGCTTCGTTTTTTTCGTTGGATGAAAGCATTCCTAATGTTTTTGAAGCATTTTTTAAAAGACGGGCTTTCTCTAGTAATTCATTCATTCTCCCACTCACTCCTTTGGCATAATGACCCAATTATCACGATGTATTACTTCTACTTTTTTATTAATCGAATACCCTTTCGATTGGTCACCAGGTAAGCCTTTCACTTTTAGTAAATTTTTAGAAGAATAATAAATTTGCCCCTTGCCTATGACATTCCCTTTTTGGTTTCTAACCATGACAACGTCTAAGGCATTAAACTCGCCGATGACATTGGTAACTCCTACAGGCAACAAGCTCTTTCCATGAAACACAATGGCTTTTTCTGCGCCTTCATCAATCTCAATTACACCGCCGACTTGCGAATGATAAGCAATCCATTGCTTTTTCATTTGCATTTGTGTTTGGAAGGGTCCTCCAATATATGTCCCGTCGCCTTTCCCAGTTAAGATATCGACCAGTTTTTCCTTTCCAGTGCCGGTGCCGACAAAAACACTGACGCCAAGGGATAATGCTTTTTTTGCAGCAAGCAGCTTTGACTTCATCCCTCCTGTACCGACCGAAGACCCACTTTCTCCAGCAACTGAGATGAGTTGATCGGATATTTCTGGGATAAAATGATATTTTTTTGCCTCTTTATTCACTTTTGGATTTCCATCGTAGAGTCCATTGATATCCGTTAGAATGATTAATGCATTGGCATGTAGAAAACCACTAACCAGTGCTGACAATAAATCATTGTCTCCGAAGGTCAATTCCTCAATTGACACGGAATCATTCTCATTAATAATTGGTAAAACGCCTCGTTGAAGAAGCTCGGTCATCGTTGAAAATAAGTTTTGAAACCGGACCTGACTGTAAAAATCTTCTCGTGTTAATAAAATTTGAGCTGGAATGATACCAAACTCTTTAAACAGTTGAATGTACTGCTGCATTAGTAGACCTTGCCCGACAGCTGCAGCTGCCTGTTTACCAGCTGTACTTTTAGGTCGTGTTGGATATCCAAGCGATCCAAAGCCTGCAGCAACAGCTCCGGAAGAAATGAGAATAACCTCATGCCCCTGTTCCTTTAAATAGGACAGTGCTTTCACATGATCATGTATTTTTTCTTCTGAAATATGCCCCGAGGCACTTGTTAGTGAGCTACTTCCAATCTTCACTACCACCAGCTGTTTTTTCATCTGTCTTCGGACCTTTCCTAATAAAATAAAAAAACGACTCTCCTGTCCTTATAAAAGGACGGAAGAATCGTTTCCGCGGTACCACCTTTATTGATGCAGGAAACTTGCGCCTACATCCACTTGAACCTGTAACGAGGGAGGACGGCTTATGTTTGCATAAGCAGCATGTGAGGGCAGGTTCAATTATTTTTCCGTGAGAAACCTTTCAGCCAGTGGGTTTCATTCTCTAACACGTTCCAATGATTTACTAATCCCATACCATTTTTTCGATTTTTCAATTTATTTGATTATCCATAGAAAATGGTAAATTGTCAAGACGGATTTTTTAGATTAATAAGGTAATAGTTCTTCGGAGGCTTAACATGTAATTGTTCACATAGAAATTTAGGTACCCGAATAAAATGATAAGTAAAATAAGTTGAATAGGGTCTTGGGAAATAGGAGGTTATTTAATGGAAAAAAGCAGCTATAAACGTTTATGGGGTTATGCCACTATTGGTATGTTAACAACTGTTGTTGTTCTAGCATTTGCAAGACTTTCTTATGGAGTGATTCTTCCGTTTATGCGTGAAGGCCTTCATCTAACGTATAAGGAAGCAGGTTACCTCGGAACCACAACTTCCTTAGGGTATTTAAGTACCATTATCTTTGCAGGGATCCTTGCATCAAGATGGGGTAGTAAACGGACTATTTTACTTGGAATTTCTCTGGTTACGCTAGGCTTAGCTGGGCTTACGTTTACTTCTTCATTCCTAGTCACCTTTCTTTTTATGCTGTTATTAGGGATTGGAACCTCCTTTACCTATACCCCTTTTATCTCCTTACTTGTTGCCTGGTTCCCGCAAAAAAAGGGATTTGTCATTGGTTTAACAACGAGCGGGGCAGGTATTGGTATCCTTTTTGCAGGAATCACTGTTCCCTACCTTGGCAGCTTGAATTCCGAGATAGGTTGGAGAATTGCCTGGGGAGTATTCGCAGTTATTGGGTTGAGTGTTGTATTGCTAACTTTATTATTTATAAAAAACCCACCAGTTGAATTGGCTTCTGAACAGAACAGCCGGAAAGAATCGTCAAAAGAAATCTATAAAAATCCGAAAGTGATTAATGTTGGCTTAATTTATGGAATTGTTGGTGTAACTTACATTGTCCAGATGATTTTTATCATGAGCTTTATGATTGAATCAGGCATTAACATAAAGTTTGCCGGGCAATTAATGGCATTGAATGGGATTTTGTCTATTTTTAGCGGCCCAATATGGGGATTTATTTCTGATAAAATCGGACGGAGAACTTCGCTCATTTTAACAATGGGCCTGACCTTATTTTCTATGGCACTGCCTATTTTCTTTACCACTCTCTTAGGCTTTACCCTCCATATCATTATATTAAGCTGCACGTCTACCGGATTATTTACGTTAACACAGGCTTCAAGTATGGACCATGTTCGGCCTACTGAAATGCCATTAGCTTTTAGTTATGTTACGTTTTACTTTGCAGTGGGACAATTTATTGGTCCTACCATGGCTGGCTGGTTGATCGAGGATTTCGGCGGCTTCAAAAGTGCTTTTTTATTTTCTTCTCTGTGTTTAGTTGTTGGGTTATTGCTGACGTTTAAGGTAAGAAATTCTGAACAACATGTTCGATTGAATTCAACGATTCATAGTGAAATAAGTGAACGAGTGACACAGTAAAATTGGATTCGCGAATAAACTTATCATATTCGCGAATACCTAATAAGAATTCACGAATAAAAAGCAATAATTCGCGAATAAACTCTCTAAATTCGATAATAAATTTAACATTTTAATCGGAAGTAAGAATTTTTCTGGCTGGATTACCTCAAATACAGAAAATTTGTATATAAGAGTAGAAACTGAAGCTAAAAACGCCGCAATTTCTACTCTCTTTTCATAAACTGCCCTAAAAGATATTCAGATACCTTTTCGGAATCAAGTCTTACCGCAATGTATGGCGGTCTAACACCTTTCAGCCCTTCTAAAGGCAACCCCAACCAAAGAAACCGTTGATCGATGACGATAAATGGAAACGACAAAGCCTCGTCTACTCTTTCATTTACCAAAAGCTCCGGCCATTCATCATCCGAAATTATCGTTAAGTTTACCTGTTGTGCTCGATTTCTTAACCGCTTCCTCCATTCTTCCGTTAGAGCCGTTTGGGATGGTAAAGAAATCACAATTGACGACCTAGCCATTTCGATATCTTTAAATATCCTATCAAGCTTACGTCCGTGCATCCATTGCAATCGTGGGTGCTGATTCCGAAGCCACTTACCGATATCCACTGTGCCAACCAATTGTTGGCGAAGTTCTTGGTGTTCCACCAACTGTCTCAGTGTTTTCCCAGAATACACATGATTACGAATAAATGACCGATTACTAACATGAATAAACTTACCCTTCGTTCTTGTGATTGCTACATTGATTAATCGTTCACTATCTTTGCCAGTAAGAAGCATGCCTGCACGGGTTTGAGGCTCGCTATCGACGGTGTCAAAAATCATCACATCACGTTCACTGCCTTGAAAGCGATGGACAGTTGCTGCAGTAATATCGGCTGAAACTTGTTCTTGTTCATAAATATCTTCTAATAGCAGATTCATCAGCTGAGCTTGAGCACGGTATGGAGTAACATAACCAATCGACTTTAAACCAGCCTGGTAGGATTCATGAATTAATTGAAACGACAATAATACTTGCCATGGATTCATTCGAGAATGAGAGGTTCGCTCTTGTATACAATGCCCACCAGTATAACTTGTATCAATAAGAACAGAGGCTCTGCCTTGAAAAGGGGCTTTTTCAACAATACTATTCCTGCTGGAGCGGACACTCTCATGGTCACCAACTAGTGAATGATATATATACTTGTTAGTGAAGGCTGATATATCTGGATGCATTCTCCTTTGCTCTTTTAATAAAAAAAGATGGGGGTGGAGCCTGCCATTATTCACCCATTCAACAACACCAGATCGATGAAAAATGTCCTCCTTTAGCCACGTGCTTACTAAGTGATCCCGTGAAGAAGCAATCGGGGGCAATTGCTTAAAATCACCGCAAATAATCACACGTTTCCCGAGTGAAGCAGCAAAGGCAGCCTGAGGTACATAGGCCATACTGGCTTCATCTAGGATGACCACGTCAAACTCTTTCTCAAAAATAGCGGAATCAGCTGCAGCTTTTGCAAGGGTTGCCCCAACTACATATGCGTCTTTTATGAATTCAATTTCTTTTTGTCGGATTTTTTCGAGCACTCGTGCCATTTTTGTCTCTAACTCTAAAAGGTGATTTGTATCTCGCTTACTAAAGGAACGGGCCAAGTCCTGCTTTAGCTGCCTTCTTTCCTCTGTCAGCATTTCCTTCTCTTCGGCAAGCATAGGACTGTGTAGCTGAAGAAGTTGACTCGTAGTGATGGCTTCATGGTTGGAAAGAAGTCCACCTGTATTTACCCCATATCGGAGTACCTCCCCTTCACGAAAGCGACTTTTCTTTTTTAAAAAGGAGGTAACTTCACTAATTAGCACGTCAACTGCTTGGTTACTATGAGATAAAACTAGCACCCGTTTATCCTGAAAGTATTTATTAGCCGCCACACGTGCTAGGGTAAAGGTTTTTCCCGTTCCCGGGGGACCCCAAACAAAGGTTATAGGATTATATTTTGATCTTAGTACTAACTCGTGTACATTGCTTTTTATCTTTTCGACCGGATGTTTCGCGGGCATAGATGGATCCATCAATTTTTTGACACGCAGACGCTTTTGTTTATTTTTTTTGATATCATCAAGCCGCTCGATGAGCTGTTCAAGCAGCTCCCACGGGTCATGAAATAGATAGGCTTCCGGGATTAAATCGCCAAATGACTTCTCTAAGTCAATCATCACCCCTCTTCCCTCAGAAGAAAGCACACGTCCATTTTGTTTCATGTCTCCCCATTCAATCCTAATGGTAGAACCCACAGGAATTTGTAAAGGTCCTGATGTATCAAAGTAATACGTATAGGAAGCTTCTGTGGACAGCAGTCTCCCATTTGTGACAAGAAATTTATTACTACCGTATTTTTTCAAATAAATTATTTCATTTTGCAGTGCCTGCTGCCATTCTCTTATGTATGATATTGTATTTGTCATTTTTCTCTTCCTTTAACATTTAGCTCTTAATAAGAATAGTCTATTTATAGCCCTAAAACAAAAGGAGAATTTTGGCGGTTGTAAAAAAAAGGAGGAATGTCCAAATGAGTAAATTAATTTACTTAGAAATCACTCGGAATTTTAAGAGCTATTATCAAACACTTCGAGATATAAATTACTATTTAAACAGTGATTCTGAAGTTGATCAGGTAAAACTACAAGCAACATCTTCAGTCATTTCAAAGTTAATCCTTGGTTTTATTCGGACTAATGGAAAAAGTTTTAGAGAGATGGATCGAGAACAGTACGAAAAAGAATTTCTAATTTTTTATGATGATTTTCTTAGTGTAATACAAAATAGTGGTGAAAATAATGTCGACTTTGAGCAATTCGCAGCTCTGATTGATGAGATAATTGGTATAGCAGTCAGGAGAAAGGACGCACTTGACAAAATTCAAAAAGAAAAACTTGGAACCTCTGTTGAAAACGAAGAGGTTATTGAGGAAGTAGGTGACCATTTTTCTAACATTGATGAAGAGCTTTTGGCTAATAAAGAGGTTAGCAAAGCGAACGTACCTGTAGATGATAAAATTGATAATATTATAGTTGAAGACCAAAAACAAGAAGAAGTTGACAATAAGAATGTTGAAGTTGAAATTGAAAATGAAAGCGATGATGCAAATTTAGTTGAGGAAGAAGATAGAGATTTAGATTCTGCTATGGGATATAGAAATAATGAAAATCTAGATGGTACTATCAATGTGTTTGAAAGTGATGATAATTATCGCTTTAGACCAAGAAAGAAAAGATTTAGATAGTCGATAAACAAATTGACTCTTAGAGATCCATTCCCTATGAGTCAATCTGTTTTTTACATAAAAAAATCGCCTTAAGGGCGATTTTAAGTGGATTAGATTGAAACATCTCCAATGGAGAACGAGCAGTTTAATGCTTCTGAAATTTTCGCTAAGGTTGATATTTGTACATCAAGCTCGCCATCCTCTATTGCCGTAATCAGATCGGCATCTAAACCAGATAAAGAGGCAAGTCTTTCTATTTCAATTTCGCGATTTACTCTTATTTTCTTTAGTTGATGTCCAATATTGTTCATTATAAACACTCCTCGTGTATGTAAGCGATTACATTTTGTTAATATAATTATAGTAAACAATCTAAAAATTTTCAATACTTTTTAGATTAAGAGGAATAGAAAGTTGAGAGACAGACCCAAATTTAACGAAGATCAGCCTCTCGACTATTCTTTGAACATGACAACTTTCATTACTCGTTAATTAATTAATATCCAGTTCCCTGACCGCCAGTAATGATGGCAATACTTGAGCTAGCACCAATTCTCGTTGCACCAGCTTGAATTAATTTTCTAGCTGTATCTAAATCTCTAACACAAGCAGATGCTTTTACTCCCAAGTCTGGACCTACAGCTTCACGCATTAACTTAATGTCTTCCGCTGTAGCACAACCAGGGCCAAAACCAGTTGAGGTTTTAACGAAATCCGCGCCAGCCATTTTTGCTAAAATACAAGCCTTTTTCTTTTCTTCAATTTCAAGAAGCCCTGTTTCAATGATTACTTTTACAGGAGCATGACCTTTCGCAGCTAACACAACACCTTCGATGTCTTTTTTCACTGTTTCGAAATCACCTGATTTAAGTGCACCAATGTTGATGACCATATCAATCTCTGTTGCTCCGTTAGCAATCGCATCACGAGTTTCAGCGATTTTGACAAATGTGCTTGTTGCACCTAATGGAAAGCCAACTACTGTTGTAATACCTACACTAGAGCCTTTAAGTTCTTTTGCAGCAGTGGAAACCCAGTATGGATTTACACATACTGTGGCAAATTTATGTTCTTTCGCTTCTTCACAAAGCTTCACAACTTGCTCTTTAGATGCTTCAGGCTTTAATAGTGTGTGGTCAATCATTCTAGCTACAGAAGGACCTGTAATGATGTTAGAAGAAGAACCTTCTTTATATGTTACGTTTCCAGAAGAAACAGGTTTTACTTCTTTTAACTCTTCTTTATTCGTTAATTGCTGCATAATTTGATTTGTTATTTGTTCAACCAATGCTTCAATTTGCATCGTGCTCACCTCACATTAATGTAATCGATCAACAATACCGGCAATGACCGCATCAAAAGAACCTTTTGGGTCTTCTAAAATATCTCTTGCCGATCCACCCTCTTCTAGTATCAGCACATAATCGCCCACCCCTGCATGAAAGCGGTCAAACGCAATCATTGCATCACCGCATTCTTTACCTGATGCGTCAACAGGAATGACAACCATGAGCTTTTTATTTTGATGACTGGGTGTTTTAATCGTTGAAACGACATTCCCTACTACTTTTGCTAGTTTCATTATTTTGCTACAGGAAGAATTTTCTCGATATCTGAGTGTGGTCTTGGGATTACATGAACTGATAAGAATTCTCCAACACGTCCAGCTGCATCCGCACCTGCTTCAGTTGCTGCTTTTACTGCACCAACATCACCACGAACCATTACACATACTAAACCTCCGCCCACATTTACTTTTCCAAGTAATGTCACGTTTGCTGCTTTTGTCATTGCGTCTGCTGCTTCAATAGCTCCTACTAAACCCTTAGTTTCGATCATTCCTAATGCGTTACTCATTTATATTTCCTCCATTCATTTAGTCACATTATAGTAGTCAATAATTCCTAATATCCCCGCGTCTGACGGGACCAAGTCTTTGTTTAGCGGTAAGGAAGATTCTCTGCTTTTTGCTAAGTAAACGAGATCTCCTTCTCCTGATTGTCCAATCGTATCTATAGCCACAAGTGGTTTGCCTTTATCATTCAATTGATCATCTACTGGTTGAACAATCAGAAGCTTTAACCCTTTTAAATTTTCATTTTTATGTGTACAGACCATATTTCCAATCACTTTGGCTACAAACATTTTAAAACCTGCTTTCTAGAATTCCTTAAAAGTCTATTTCGAAGGCTTTATTAAACATGTCTGTTGATTTACGCTCCAGGCGCTTCGCTTTCCGTGGGTGTTTCGGCGAGCCTCCTCGGCGAAAAGCGCCTGCGGGGTCTCCCCTGAACCATACTCCCACAGGAGTCTTCGCGCCTTCCGCTCCAATCAACAGGGTATAAAAACCAAAAATGTTCTTTAACAAAGCCATTTCGAAAACTTAACGCCCTAAGAAACGGCTTTCTATTTCCATGATTTTCGTTACTCGACGGTCGTGACGTCCGCCAGCAAAATCTGTTTCCAACCATGTTTTTACTAATTGCTTGGCAAGACCTTCACCAATAAATTGACCGCCGATGGAAAGCACATTTGCATTATTATGTTCACGGCTGTTTATTACCGATGATAAATCCCAGCAAACCGCACCGCGTACACCTGGTATTTTATTTAATACCATTCCGCTACCAACGCCGACTCCATCTATCATAATCCCTACATACTCTTCATTTGTAGCGACTGTTTCACCTACAAGGAAAGCGATGTCCGGATAATCTACTGATTCATTGGCTTTACATCCATAATCTAAATATTCATAGCCTAATTCCGTTAAATAGGCTTTTAACTTTTCTTTAAGTTCGTATCCACCATGGTCGCAACCGATTGCCACTTTTTTCATTGATTTTGTTCTCCTTTGGCAAATACATTGATAATTGCATCAAATGAATGTGCTTGTAAGCTAGCTCCTCCTACAAGTACGCCATCGATATCTGGCATTGCACTGTACTCGGCTGCATTGCTTTCATTTGCAGATCCACCGTAAAGAATCGAGATGCTTTCTGCTTTTTGTCCCATCATATTTGTTAAAATTGATCGAATGTAAGCATGGGTTTGCTGGGCAAGTTCAGCTGTAGCTGATTGACCTGTTCCAATTGCCCAAACCGGTTCATACGCTAGAATAAAATTGCTTGAAGCAATTTCTTTCAATGCACCGAATAGCTGGGTTGATAAAACTTGTTCTGTTTGCATTGAATTTTTTTCTTCTAGTGTTTCGCCAATACAGATAATGGGGGTAATACCAGCCTGAATCGCCTGCTTAACCTTTAGATTAATTAGTTGATTATCTTCACCTGCATATTGTCTTCTTTCGGAGTGCCCGATGATACAATAATCACAGCCCACATCCTTTAACATACTGATGGATGTTTCCCCTGTATAGGCACCTTTATCTGCCCAATGTACGTTTTGCCCACCCAACCCAATGGACTTCTTTGATTGGTTGATAAACAGATGGGCTGGATACAGGAGCTGTGTCGGAGGACAAACAACTACTGAAACTTCATTACTACTATTTATTTTTTGGAAGAATTCCGCAGTCTCAGCTAGATTTTTATTCATTTTCCAATTGGCAATGACATAGGTTTGCCGATCGTTTTGAAGCTGAAGTTCACCTAGAGACTGACCAATGACATCTCTTACCAAATTTTTGATATAGCTTTCAATGGATTGTTCCATCATGTTGCCCCTTATTCAGTCTTTGGTAGGATACCTTCTACATCTCCGTTTGGACGTGGAATGACATGTACAGATAGTAATGAGCCCACACGCTGAGCTGCTTCTGCACCAGCTTCTGTTGCAGCCTTAACGGCACCTACATCACCGCGAACCATTACAGTAACAAGACCAGCACCAACTAATTCTCTTCCAACTAACGTTACGTTTGCAGCTTTAACCATAGCATCTGCTGCCTCAATGGCACCTACTAAACCTTTTGTTTCAATCATTCCTAATGCTTCTTGACTCATTGTATTTCCTCCTTTAGTTATAACCTCTAATTTTGGTTTTTCTTGTTTTTTTACTTTTTCTTCTTGTGAAGTGACGGTTTTTTCTTCTTTTGCTTTAGTCAATTACAAACACCCCACTATATGATTCTAAATCCATCAACTAAAACACAGCGGCGCTGGCGCGTAAATGTTTTAGCACTGGTTAATCCTTCACCTGTTGGGCCTGCAATGGTTAGTGTGGTGAATCCTTCACTTTCAAAGCCAAGTCCAGCAACAGATGGACCATTTTTAACAAAAATCGTCGCTTGAATTTCTTGTGCCATTTTTGTTAAGTTGGTTATATTTTGTGAGTGCATAATCGCTGTATGACGGTTACCCTTTTCAGCAATAACGGCTAACTCAATCGCTTTATCGACATCAGGAACTCTGACAATCGGTAAAACTGGCATTAACATTTCTGTCATCACTAATGGGTGATCCTTTGACGTTTCAGCAATAATGAGCTTCACGTTTGGACCTGCTTGAATGCCTGCAGCTTGTAAAATAACAGAGGCATCTTTTCCAATGTAGTCTCTGTTTGGATAAAACTTATCGTTTTTCTTCACAAGGACTGTTTCAAGTAGTTTTTCGAATTGGAAGCCTTTAAGTTCAATAGCCCCATTCTTTACCATTTCTGCCTTTAGTGCATTAGCCACCTTGTCAACAACAAATACTTCTTTTTCAGCAGTACATAGAACATTGTTATCAAAGCTTGCACCCTTAACAATATCTGCTGCTGCTTTTGAAATAATCGCTGTTTCATCTACAACAACAGGAGGATTACCTGGTCCTGCTGCAATTACTTTTTTACCAACAGACATCGCTGCCTTTACAACAGGTCCTCCCCCTGTAACCACAAGTGCATTAACCTTTGGATGGTTCATAACCTGTGCTGACGTCTCTAAATTAGGTGCTGCCACAGATGTTAGAGTATTTTCAGGACCACCCGCTGCTACAATCGCTTGGTTTAAAAGTTTAAGTGTTCTAATTGAAACTTGTTTTGCACTTGGATGTGGATTGTAAACAACCGTATTACCTGCTGCAATCAATGAGATCGAATTGTTAATGACGGTTGCTGCCGGGTTCGTAGAAGGTGTAATGGAACCAAATACTCCAATTGGTGCATATTCAACAAGTGTTAAACCATCATCACCAGAATAAGTGGTGCTAACTAAATCTTCCACACCAGGTGTCTTATTTGTTGCTAAAAGAATTTTGGCAACTTTATCTCCGACTCTACCAAGTTTTGTTTCTTCTACTGCAAGCTGTGCCAATTCATTAACATGCTTGCGGCTTGTTTCTCTCATGTTTTCAATCATTTGTCTTCTTGTTGACAATGGAAGTTTACGAAGCTTTTCCCATGCAACTCTTGCTGCATCTGCAGCTTCGTCAACAGTAGCAAACACTCCATCGCCTAAGCTAATATCATTTTGTTGGGAAGCAGTTGCATCAGTTGTTTGATTTTGACCTAATTGCTGAAGCACTTGTTCAACCATTTTTTTGATATCGGTTTCATTTATCTGCAAAATTAATTACCTCCTTTATTAAAGGTTAATGACCCTTGTATTTCAATTTGATCGACAATCCCTACAATTGCCGCATCAACGGGGACACCGTTTGTAATTTCTGTTTGTCTTGCTGAGCTTCCACTGACTAGTAATACAACTTCTCCGACGCCAGATCCTACAGTATCAATAGCAACGAGTGGTTTTCCGTCTTCCTCGATACTCTTCATATCTAATGGCTGTACAATAAGAAGTTTCTTCCCAGTCAACTTCTCTGCTTTAGTGGTGGATACAATGGAACCAATTACCTTACAAATAATCATTGAGTCCCTCCTTTCAAGCGTCTGATTTCGTAATCACAATTTTTAATTCTTTCGCTACATCCTTTGCTGAAGGAGTAATCTTACTCTTTAACGGAACAACCAGTTCCTTTAATCCTGTGTGAAAGGCCTTTTCCACATGCTTCGCTAGAATAAGAGACTGCTTTTCTTCGTAAGCAGTAAATTGATGTTCCACCGTTTGAGTAAGCTTATTTAACGGTACCCATTTCACCTGGTCTGTCTGAATTTGTCTTATGTAAGACTGTATGCGCTCCTGAACAGTATGTGGAGCATGAATTTGTTGATAAACATTCGGTTCTACTCCATTGTTTGCGATAACAACCGGCTTTCCAAGTAATTGATATTGAATAGCAACCCAAACTGCCTTTTCATCATCCATTGTTAATGCCAGCTTCGATAACAATTGATAAGAAGCAGCAGGAATAACAAGTACGGATGATTCTTCAATAATCGCAGTCAATTCTTGCTGATTAATCTCTTCTAATAAAACAAATGGTCGTTCGCTAATAGTTGAATATGAGTTAGCCCACTCTTTTGATACAATCAATTTTACTTCGTAAGTATTAAGGAGCGGGGTAATCGCTTCCAAAACATGAGAAGGATTTGGAGATTGATAACCTAATAGAATAGCAATCGGCTTTTTCTCGTTCTCTAGTATTTTATCTTTTAAGTAAGCTTCGACCACTTGCTGGACTAATATTTTAATCTGTGATTGGATATCCACCAGCATCAACCCCCGCTCACTTGCACTCGACTTTCAATGGCTACAATTTCACCAAGCTGTCCATTTTTGATGTTTGCTGCATTTGCTTCATCAATATCGATATGCATTTCAAGTTTATATTTTGGTGAAACACGAATAAGTACATTTGAAAAAATAACTCCGCGTTCACCCTCGACTCTTACTTGAACACGATCTCCGTCAGAAACACCAAAACTTTCACCATCACTTGTATGCATATGAATATGGCGAGCTGCACAAATCAAACCCTCATTAATCGTGACTTGTCCTCGTGGTCCTTGGATAGTAATAGCCCCTGATCCTTTAATATCGCCGGAGTTACGAATAGGAGGTTTTACACCTAATGTAAAGCCGTCAAATAAGGATACTTCCACTTGTGTACTTCCCCGAGCAGGACCAAGAACCCGGACATTTTGGATCTTACCCTTAGGACCAATCAATGTGACTGTTTCCTTTGCTGCAAATTGATTGGGTTGTGACAAATCCTTCAGCTTGTTTAATTGATGACCTTTTCCAAATAATCTGTCCACATGTTCGGGCGATAAGTGAATATGCCGGTTCGAAGCTGCTATAGGTATTTGCTTTGGTTGTTTTAAAGTGGCTTTGACAATCTCTTCAACTAGTACTCTAATTTTTTCTTTATCCATTAATACTAATCACCTCCCATTTCGAGTAAAGCCTTGGCAGTATATTGGTCGGTTATGAGAACATTTGCATGCTTGCCCTTTAAGGCACCAAAGATCCCATCAATTTTTGAATTTCCTCCTGCAATAAGAATGCCAAACTCTTTTTCCGCTAAATGGGAGAGTTCAATACCGATTGTTCGATCATTTAAAGCTTCATGGCTTATTCGCCCTTCAATATCAATAAATCTAGAGCATATATCCCCAACCGTATTATTCGATCTGAGAATTTCTACATCATTGTCTAAAAAATAGCCTGCATGCATCAAAGTAGAGTTTTCCCCCGGCTCACCCACTGTAAAAATAGCAATATTTGCCTGTTTCCCTAGTTCTAATATTTTGTTGACATGCCTGTCCGCAATGATTGCTTGCTTGACAACAATGTGGTCAACAACAGCAGGAACAGGTAAAAAATGAGGTGTCGTATGAAATGCATTGGCTAATCCATTGATAATTTCTGAAGCATAAGTGTTTGACTCTGAGTAACTCACCCCACCATTAAGCTGGACAACAGTGACATCCTTTACGTTCTTAGGCTGCAAATTTTTCACTAGTTGAAAAAGGGTTGTTCCCCAAGTAATTCCAATGGTATCGCCGCTTTGGACAATGTCATTTAAGTAACCCGCGGAAACTTCTCCTAGCTTATCTTTTATCAGTTCATCTTCGTACTCAGGGATTGGAGCAACAATACAATGTTTTAATTGAAAAAGCTCCTTAACCTGTGCTGCGAGTTCCTGAACATCCTCAGCCGGATCACATATTTTAATATGAACAACGCCTTCCTGGACGGCTTGCATCAAAAGCCTTGAGACGGTGGGGCGGGAAATACCTAACTTTTTCGCGATGTCCTGTTGACTATAGTCTAATTGGTAATACAATTTAGCTACTTCAACGAGGCGCGAAATTTTTTCATCCGCCATAAGTACATTCACCTAATCTTAAATAATATGAAAATTTGAAACTCCCTTTCTTTTCAAACAAGTAAACGGTTACATCTTTGATAAAAAAATAAAGATAAATGAAATTATGTAAATCTTGGATGAACATTTGCTAATTCAATTATAACCGATGCTCCATTTCTGTCAATCACTCTTTCGAAGTATTTCGACATTTTTTTCTCTTGATTATAGAATTGACTAGATTTTACCTGTGTTGCCCATTTCGTGAACATTTTCTTTCATGAAGGCTCTGTTAAACTTGCCTGTTGATTTCCGCTCCAGGCACGAGCGGTTCGTGGGTGTTTCGGCGAGCCTCCTCGGCGCTAGCGCCTGCGGGGTCTCCCCTGAACCATACTCCCACAGGAGTCTTCGTGCCTTCCGCTACAATCAACAGGGTGTAAAAATCAACACTGTTCTTTAACACAGCCTTCATGAAAAAAAGAACATTTGTCAATTACAAAATGTAAGGTGACAAATGTTCTCATATATCATCTATTCAAGCTTTCCAAGTGCCTCTGTTAGTGTTTTAGTGATAAATTGTAAATCCTTGTGCTCAATATTCAATGGTGGAGCCAGGGTTAAAACATTGTTAAAACCAGCTACCGTTGCTCCATTCTTACCGATTATAATCCCCGCCTGCTTACAATGTGCAATAACTTGATTGACCAGTTCAGCGTCCAAAGGATCCTTTGTATTTTTATCTTTAACTAGTTCAATCCCAATTAACAATCCTTTTCCGCGCACATTCCCTACATAGGGATGATCCTGGAGAAGATTAGTTAAATCATTTAATAACTGTTCCCCTAGGTCTCTTGAACGATCAAACAGTTCTTCCTTTTCCATAATTTCAAGATTTTTCAAAGCAAGTGCACAAGCTGCTGGATTTCCACCGAAGGTATTCACATGACGGAAGTAATCATATTCTTCCGTCCCTTTAAAGGCTTCGTAAATCTCTTTACGAACGGCAGTTGCTGAAAGTGGTAAATAGGCGCTTGTAATCCCTTTGGCCATGGTAATAATATCTGGCTTTACACCGTAGTTCATAAAACCAAATGGTTTACCGGTCCGGCCAAAGCCGCATATAACCTCATCCACAATCAGCAGGGCACCGTGTTTTTCACAAACCTCTTTTGCTGCCTTCATATACCCGTCTGGTGGAACAAGAACTCCTCCACCGGTAATAATTGGTTCCATAATCATAGCAGCAATCGTCTCACTTAATTCCCATGTCATTGTCCGGTCAATTTCTTTTACGGAAGAAAGTTCCCGTGCATCTGTCACATTTGTATCGTCTCGGTAGGAATCCGGTGGTGAGACGTGGATGAACCCTGGTGCAAGTGGTTCATATTTGTATTTCCTTTGAGCCTGCCCTGTTGCGGCTAGAGCCCCCATTGAGTTTCCGTGATATGCTCGGTAACGAGAAACGATTTTATAGCGATTATGTTCACCCTTTTGCTGGTGATATTGGCGTACGATTTTAAAGGCAGTTTCGTTTGCCTCCGACCCGCTATTTGAGAAAAAAATGACGTACTCTTCGCCAAGTAATTCATTTAGTTTTTCAGCTAATTTTATAGCTGGAACATGGCTTTGTGAAAGTGGAAAATAGGCCATTTCTTTTAATTGTTCATATGCTGCTTCAGCCAGCTCAGTCCTGCCATAGCCGACGTTCACACACCACAGTCCAGCCATCGCATCTAAATATCGTTTACCATCTGCATCGGTTACCCATGAACCTTCTGCTTTTGATGCAACAATGGTTGCCTTCGGATTATATGGCTTCATCGAATGCCAAACATACTTATCATCTTGTTCCAATAACGTTTCATTCGGTCGACTTGTTTGAACCATCCCGTATACCCCCAATTCTTTAGATGGTGCCTGACACCAAAAGTATTATAGCTACGATGTTTATGCGTCAAACCTTGAAGTAATCATTTTTTTACGTGTATAGAAGTTTAACCCGTCTTTTCCGTTGACGTGAAGGTCACCATAGAATGAATCCTTCCAGCCTGAGAATGGGAAAAAGGCCATTGTTGCTGGGACCCCAACGTTGATACCAAGCATCCCTGCGTCTGCTTCTTCACGGAACTGTCGAACCGCTTTTGCATTATTTGTATAGATGGTTGCACCATTTCCATACCTAGATTTTCGAATGTATTCCAATCCCTCGTCTAAGTCCTTTGCTCTTAGTAAGCTTAAGACAGGAGCAAAGATTTCGTCCTTTGCAATTGTCATATCAGGGGTAACACGATCAAAGATGGTAGGTCCTAAGAAGTTCCCTTCTGGTAGTTCATCCATCTCTCTTCGTCCATCCCTGATTAAATCAGCACCTTCAGAAATTCCCTTTTCAATGTAAGTGAGTACTTTATCACGATGTTCTTTACGAATGATAGGAGTTAATAATACCTCATCGTCCATACCATTTCCGATAATTAATTCATCCGCTTTTTTCTTTAAAGCTGCTACAAATGGCTCATTGTCTCCCACCACGACAACGGCACTACATGCCATACATCGTTGACCTGCACTGCCAAATGTAGAACTGATGATATGTTGTACCGCCTTATCCATATCGGCATCTGGCATAACAATGTGGTGGTTCTTTGCTCCGGAGAGTGCTTGAACTCGTTTTCCTTCTGCTGCAGCACGCCCATATACATACTTTGCGACCGGTTGTGAACCTACAAAGGAGATTGCTGCAATATCCTTATGTTCTAGTAAGCCGTTAACCACATCGTGTGCACCATGCACTACATTTAAAACCCCATTTGGTGCTCCTGCTTCAGTAAAGAGCTCGGCTAATCGATTAGCTAAAATGGGTGTCCGTTCAGATGGCTTTAATACAAAGGTGTTTCCACATGCAACGGCAAGTGGGAACATCCATAGAGGTACCATCATTGGGAAGTTGAATGGAGTAATTCCGCCAACAACACCTAAAGGGTAGCGGAACATTTCTGAATCGATATCCTCAGCAATACCAGATAAGGTTTCACCCATCATTAAAGTAGGTGCTCCTGAGGCAAATTCAACACACTCGATACCTCGTTGAACTTCACCATAAGCCTCTTTGTAAGCCTTTCCATTCTCTTGAACAATCAATCTAGCCAATTCCTCATGATTTTCTGTTAATAAATAGTGATATTTAAATAGAATCCTTGCACGCTTTGGAACCGGTACGTTTTTCCACTTTTTAAATGCTTCCTTAGCTGCGCTAACAGCAAGATTCACATCTTCTTTTGAAGAAACCGGCACCTTTGTGATTACTTCATTCGTGGCTGGATTAGGAACATCTAGTGTTTGCACACTGTTCGAACTTACCCATTTACCGTTAATAAAATTTTTAAGTACTACTGTTTCGTTTTTTGTTACGCTCATGTTTTATCCTCCTCATACTTCAAAATAATTTCAAAATTCGTTTAATTAATAACTTATACTCTTATTATCTCGAAACTACTTCCCGCTTTCATTAGACATTCCGTAAAACCTAATGAAGTATTTCTTCGACAAAATGAACATGTTTATTAGTTTTAGGCTCTGTTAAATTTGCCTGTTGATTTCCGCTCCAGGCACTTCGCTTTCCGTGGGCGTTTCGGCGAGCCTCCTCGGCGCTTGCGCCTGTGGGGTCTCTCCTGAACCGTACTCCCACAGGAGTCTTCGTGCCTTCCGCTCCAATCATCAGGATATAAAAATAAACAATGTTCTTTATCAGAGCATAGTTTTAAAGTATTTGATTTATTTTCTTGGGCTGTGAGGCGGCCAAGTAATCGTAAACAAGTAGCATGAATTCAATGGCTACCCGTTTTTCATGTCCCATGAAGTCCTCTCCTAACAAATTCTCAAGCTTTTGTAAACGATGATAGAGTGTCTGTCTAACTATAAAAAGCTTATTGGAGGTTTCTTGCTTGGAACCATTACATTCTAAGTATGCTTTTAATGTTTCAAGCAATTTCCCATTATATTTTTGATCATACTGAATCACCGGTTGGAGGTATTCAGAAGCAATCTCCTGTAAATCAGTATGTTTACTCATTTGCGAAATCAGACGATATAAATGTAGATCCTCATAAAAATGATAAATTTGTTTATTTGTCATTTTTTGCTGAATTCGAAGAGTCTCTTTTGCCGTTTGATAACTCTTATGTATGTCATCGAATGCTTGAATAAATTTACCAGCAGCAATAATAAGCTTTGCAGAACTCTGTTTTCTAATGAATTCTGAGTCCTGAATGGAATCAATGGACCTTTTAATTCGTTCCTTAAGATTTTTCTTTGGTCGATTATTTAGAAGGATAAAGGTAATTTCATTTCGTTTTTCCACAAAGATAACTGCAAACCCATTCTGTTCGAATACAGAACGAAATAATAATTTTAAATAGGTAACATCCTGACTAAGTTTGTCCTTAAAGGAAATGAGTTTGGTAATTAAGACTGCTGCATCACTCGATTTTGTTTTTATCCCATTTTCAATTAGATATTCTTGTATGTCCTCAAGTGCATGCTCACCTTCTAACCATCCATGAAGCCATTCATATTCTTCCACTCGTTTTTTTTCCTCAACATACAAATCTCTTAATAAATGCTGAGCTAATGCGGTTGCTGTTCGGTCTAGAATCAACAAATCATATTCACTAACGGGAATATCCTCTGAATAGATAAACAACTCAGCGTATTCTTGACCGAATAAAAAAATGGGCGAGGATGCAATCCATTCACACGGTTGTGTTTTTGATTTTTCTAACTGGTTAATAATTGCAATTTGTTCTTTGCGATTGATTTCAGGCACAAATTCATACTCATTGTCCTTCAATCGAAAAATGATTTGCAGATCTAGTGCTGAAAATATAAATTGAAGTATATCTTCATATGTTTCAATCGTTAATAACCGTTTATTTAAGCTTTGAGAATAATTCTCTAAATCAGATATCTTTTGATATTGCTGATTAATAATCGTCGAATGAAGGTCTTGCGTGATTTCAACGAACGGAACTTCCTGTTGAAAAACAATAATAGGGAATTGATGTTCATCTGCTAATGTAGTTACTTCGCCAGGTATCTCCGTAATATATGTTCCTATTTCAATACATAATCCAGCAGCCTTGTTTTCGATTAATTCTTTGACAAGTGAGACAAATAAACCTACATGATCCTTCCAAGCAACACCTGTGGATAAAATTAGCTCGTTCCCATTTAACAGATTACGGATACTCGTTACTTCAACGACATGAACCCATTTAACAATTCGATGGATCCCTCCCTCACCTGCAATAACTCTGGCATGTTCAAAATGCTTTCTCTTAAAAACATCTGCAACCGTTAACTGAAAATGTTCTTTCATAGATTTATCTCCTTAAATATAAGAAGTTAATAGTAGAAAAAGAAGGATTGGCACTTTCCACCAATCCTTTTCTTTCAACGGAATACCTAGATTTCCTGGTTCTGTTTGAGTAATAAACTAGAAAAATATTTTCTTGCATTAGCTGTACCGATATGAAGTGTTTCAGTTACGTTTCCACTTGGATGTACGAAGTCAACCGAAGCGCCATTTAAATGCTCTCTCACACCGCTTATCCTGCATCCTTTTTGGATGAGAAAGTCAATTTTATCTCGTTCATCTAAAAATTGTTGATGCTCTGACATCCTATCCATCCCTCCAATAAGCCTAATTTAGTATAAATCAACATTATTAGGAATTTCTTCAATGACAGGTTCGTAGGCATTTTCCTCGATTACCCAATCACGGCCAACAGAAATACCTAAATATTTTTCATCACTTGGATCTTCAATTTCTGCTTGACGATACTTTTGGAACCACCAGTATTTTGCTAGAACATAATAGATTCCCGCACCGACAAGGAAACCTACTAAGAAACCATAATTCGGTACAATATAAGATGCTACAGCTCCAATTATCCAAGCAATAAAACCAGCTAGATTCACTCCGCCCAAGTATTTATACTGACCTTTGTCTTCGTATAATTCTGGCACATTTACACGTCGTTTACGTAGCAGGTAATAATCAGCAAACAGGATACCGACAATCGCTGAAAGAATCCCACCTACAAAGAGTAAAATAGGAATAATAACCCCAAATAGTGTCCACGGCTGAACGATTGTTCCAACAACTCCAGCTGTGATTACTCCTGCCCAAAATGGAAACTTAGGACCACCTACATTTGAGAAAATTGTTGCTGCTGGAACCACGTTTGCTGCAGTATTTGTAGACCATTGAGCTAATACAATCATTAATAATAAAATAGCTAGAATAAATCCGCCTGCTGCTTTTTGTAATGCTACAACGGGGTCATAATTTAAAACAGCAATATAAGAAACGGCACCAATGATAATCATAAAAGTCTGAGTTAATGGCATTGCTATAAGGTTGCCAATTAATGAGCCTTTATTTCGCTTAAACCAATTTTTTTCATTAATAGGTGCTTTAATGAAACGAGAAATTGAAGGAATATCCGCACTTAATGTAGCCCAAAAGCCCATGTTACTAAAAATAACAACTAAAAAGGCTGAAAAAGCTGCACCACCTGTAACTGGTGATTCCACCCAGCTCCAAACATCTCTTCCTGCACTTGCTGCCTGATCCGATAATGTCACATACATCCATAATGAAATGATAAGAATAATAGGGGCCGCTAAATCGGCAAACCGTTCAATAGATTTTATTCCAAGGGCCGTATTGACTAATTGAACGACGGCAAAAATAAGGAAACAAACAAACCAATTATCAAAGCCAAATAAAATATTTAAAATACCATTCATCGCTGTTGCACCAAAATAGGTATTTATACCAAACCACATCGATGCTGTTACACCACGGGTGATCGATGGGATATGAGTGCCAATCGTCCCAAACGGTGCTCTCATATATACAGGAAAAGATATACCATGTTCGATTCCAATATCAGCAATTAAAGAAATGAAGAAACCAATCGCAAGACTGCCAATCACAGTTGCGAGAATAACCCATGGCAATGATAGGTTAATAACTCCTGCGCCGCCTATTGCAAACGTTGCAAGTACAACGACCATTCCTACCCACATGAACGAGTACCCTAATTTAGTAATCGTCCGGTCTTTTTGATGAATTGGTAATAAATCTGGTGATTTTAAATGGCTTTTTTTCATGTAAACACTCCTTGTTTCGGTTTAATTTTATAGAATATAACATCCCAAAATTCAAACAACCGACAAATAACAATAAAAAATAATAATGGGAGCAACTGCTCAGAATCTGAGCAATTGCCGGAGTGTAGTGCAACTATTGATGGAGACTTGAGCTGTAATAGTTGTTAGATTGATAGGGTTTCACCTTGGTTTAGCGTAGTATTCAAATTATATCTTGCTCTCTTTAAATATTGACCAGATCCTGGCTTACCAACAAACTGTTTGTCGCGAACAACATACTCCCCGCGTACTAAAACAGAAACAGGCTCACCTGTAACCTTCATTCCTTCAAAGGCATTATAATCAACGGCCATATGATGGGTTTCTGCAGATATTACTCTTTCAACATTAGGGTCAAAAATAACGAGATCTGCATCAGCACCAATTGCAATAGTCCCTTTCTTAGGGAATAATCCGAAGAGCTTGGCAATACGTGTTGAAGTAATATCAACAAACTGGTTCAAACTAATTCGCCCTTTCTTCACCCCCTCAGAGAATAATATGGATATACGGTCCTCAATTATTGGGCCGCCGTTCGGGATTTTAGTGAAATCATCCCTACCTAAATCCTTTTGTCCCTTAAAATCAAATGAACACTGATCAGAACCAAGTGTCTGAAGTTGGCCGCTCTTCAGGGCGTTCCATAAAACTTCCTGATTCCACTTTTCTCTAAGTGGCGGCGACCATACATATTTTGCTCCTTCAAAATTTGGTTTTTCTAAATAGCTTTGATCAAGAACTAAATATTGTGGGCACGTTTCCCCCCATACATCAAACCCTTTACTGCGTGCTTCTGCAATTTTTTCAACGGCATCTGCGCAAGATACATGGACTACGTATAGTTGCGAGTTTGCTAGTCCCGTTAGCTTGGCTGCACGGCCTGTGGCTTCTCCTTCAAGTTCAGGTGGTCTTGTTAGTGCATGATAAATCGGTTCAGTTTTTCCTTCCTCAAGAGCTTTCTTAGTTAAATAATCAATAACATCTCCGTTTTCTGCATGTACCATAACTAAGCCGCCATGTTCCTTCGCGGTCACAAGTGTTCGGAATAGTGTTTCATCATCGGCTTGAAACACATTTTTATAAGCCATAAATACTTTAAATGATGTAATTCCTTCCTCACTAATTACCTGTGGGAGTTCATTTAGAACTTCCTCATTGATTTCTGAAATCATTAAATGGAACCCATAATCGATTACTGCTTTTTCCCTGGATTTATTATGCCAGGTTTGAATCGCATTTTTCAGAGGTTCCCCTTTATTCGTTAAGCAGAAATCAATTACCGTAGTCGTCCCCCCGAAAGCAGCTGCGATCGTTCCGGATTCGAAATCGTCCTTTGTGACAGTTCCGCCAAATGGCATATCTAAGTGAGTATGTGGATCAATACCCCCTGGAAAAACAAGACAGCCTTTCGCATCAATAACTTCCGCTCCTATGGCAGAAAGATTTGTACCAATTTGTGTTATTTTCCCATCTTCAATTAATACCTCAGCTTGATACGTATCTGTTGCTGTGACAATTGTTCCGTTTTTAATAATTTTCTTCATCAATTTTTCCCTCCTAATCTATTTTTATTTAGCTACGTCTGCTTTACATTCAAGTGCACCATTCAATGCAGCTTGACGTTCATTCCAAGTCATTGGAGGCATTTCTCTTGCTGCCTCTACCATATCTATAGCCCCATCTACAGGACATACAATCGAACATAGATTACAGCCCACGCAATCTTCTTCCCTAACCTTTAAGTAGCTTTTTCCATTTTCGTCTTTCAGCATATCAATACACTGATGTGAGGTATCTTCACAAGCGATATGACACTTATTACAATTAATACAAACTTCTGTATTAATTTTTGCAACAATATTGTAGTTTAGGTCAAGGTTACCCCAGTCAGAATATCTTGGTACTGATTTCCCAATAATATCGGTAACCGAGGCAATTCCTTTACTATCTAGATAATTGTTAAGACCTTCGATCATGTCCTCTACAATGCGGAAGCCATGATGCATCGCTGCCGTACATACCTGAACACCAGTTGCTCCCATTAACAGAAATTCTACTGTATCCTTCCAGTTGGAAATTCCGCCAATACCAGAAATAGGTACATTAATATGCGGGTTTCGTGCACATTCTGCCACCATATTTAATGCAATAGGTTTAACTGCAGGTCCACAATAGCCTCCATGTGCTCCTTTTCCTGCCACATGTGGGACGGTATTCCAGGAATCAAGGTCCACTCCCATCAAACTATTAATCGTGTTAATCATACTTATGGCATCCGCACCGCCATTGCAGGCAGCTTCAGCTGTAGCCGTAATATCGGTAATATTTGGTGTTAATTTGACTATTACAGGTGTTTTAGCCACTTCTTTCACCCAGTAAGTTTGACGCTCTACTAAAGAAGGTACCTGCCCAGAGGCTGCCCCCATACCCCGCTCTGCCATTCCATGTGGACAACCAAAATTTAATTCAAGTCCGTCGACCCCTACATCTTCCACACGCTTAACAATTTCATGCCATTTCTCTTGTTTTGGTTCCACCATTAACGAAGCAATGATTGCATGATTGGGAAATCGCTTTTTAGTTTCATAGATTTCTTTTAAGTTCACATCCAATGGTCTATCGGTAATCAACTCTATGTTATTGAAGCCAGCAACTCTTTGTCCGTTAAAACTGATAGCAGCAAATCTAGAAGAAACATTCAAAATAGGGTCTCCTAATGTTTTCCAGACCGCCCCTCCCCACCCAGCTTCAAAGGCTCGCTGTACCTGATAACCCGAATTGGTAGGAGGTGCTGACGCCAGCCAAAATGGATTAGGAGATTTTATCCCTGCAAGATTAATTCGTAAATCAGCCATCATTCTTTCTCCCCTTTGCTTTCAAAAATAAATACTATACCGATCCAACAACTGATAATTGCTTATGAATGGCATAGGCCACATTCTTCCCTTGTTGTGCTGCGGTTACGACCATTGCGTCCCCTTTTCCCTTACCAAACACAACATCACCACAGGCGAATATCTTTGGATTGGAGGTTTGGAATGTTTCCTGATTTACTTTTACAACCCCGCCTTCATGCTGAAGGCCAAATTTATTAATGAGCTCCAGATGTCTTGTTTGACCAATTGCTTTCACTACAGCATCAACTGGTAAGACGTGTTCAGACCCTTCAATTTCAACTGGTCTACGACGTCCATCCTTTTCTGGTTCTCCAAGCATCATCTTGGTACACTCAATTCCTTTTACATTCCCAGCTTCATCACCAATGAGCCTTTTCGGTGCGGTTAACCATCGGAACTCGACACCATCTTGCTTAGCAAATTCATACTCAAAATCATAAGCTGTCATTTCATCTTCCGTTCTTCGGTAAAGGATTTTTACGTTATCAGCCCCTAAACGAACGGAGCAAGTGGCACCGTCAATCGCAGTATTTCCTGCACCGATTACGACCACTCTCTTACCGACTAAGTCCTTGGATAATTGACCACTTTTAGTAGCCTTGACAAATTCAATAGCATCATAGACACCATTTAAATTTTCACCGTCAATACCAAGGTTCGGTACATGAGCCATACCAACTGCTAAAATGACATAGTCAAAGTTTTCAGTGATTTCCTCAACGGAGACATCTCTTCCAACCACGGTATTTGTATTTATTTTTACATTTAATTTTTCTACTTGTTCTACTTCCCAGAAGGAAATCGTTTGCGGTAAGCGAAAGGAAACGATACCGTAAGTGTTTAATCCACCCGCTTTTTCTGCCGCTTCAAATATGGTCACGTCATAGCCTAATCTAGCTAACTCTCTAGCCGCTGATAATCCAGCAGGTCCACCACCAATTACAGCTACTGTACGACCATTTGAATCACCTGGCTGGAAAAGTGTTTGTTCATTTCTAATAGCCCAATCTGTCGCATACCTTTGCAGATTGCCAATCATTATTGGTTTTGTTGAATGATTTAGGACACAAGCTCCTTCACAAAGTTCTTCTGTGGGACAAACTCTCGAACAACTTGCACCTACTGGATTTGAGGACATAATGGTTTTTGCTGAGCCTAGTAAGTTTCCTGAGGCGATTTTTTTAATAAAGGTTGGAATATCAATCCCTGTTGGACAGGCTTTAATACATGGGGCGTCATAGCAATAGAGGCATCGATTGGATTCTTCAACCGCTTCGTTGTTTGTTAGACCTTGTTCCACCTCTAAAAAATTCTTTTCAAGATCGGAAAAGGATATACGCTGCATTTTTTCGTTTGGCAAAGAGAAGTCCTCCTTTAACATGTAAAATACATTTCCAATTACATTTAAAATAATAAAAATAAAAATGAAAGCGCTTTAAAAATATTGTTCTTTTGTAATGGATTTTGGAGTAACACCAGCCTCCTTTAACTTAATTATGTATTTTGCAGAAAATTCTGCATCTTAATCCTATTTTACAGACCTGAAATAGGCATTGCACCTTACATATTGTTAAATGATGCAAGCATTTGATTATCCATTATGTAAAAAGTAGATCTATTTACTTCTTGTACATATTCCGAATACTTTTTCAATTTAACATAAGTATACTAAAAAAATTGTAAAAATATATCGAACTGTCAATTTATCTAACATGGTTTTTTCTCGACACCTTTCTACAGTTGTCCTAAAAGAGAATGAATGAAAAAAAGCATACCATCTATTAGGTATGCTTAAATCGAATTTTCATTTTGATAATATTTTGTAAGCGTGATAACCATCGCACCTATTCTTTCGTGCTCTGGAACGAGTACACGTTTAATTTCTTCCTCTTTTAAGGCTTCTAAAGTAACTTTTCCAATTGCAACTGCTAATACATGTTGATTAAGTGCATAAACTATTTCTTTATGAATACCATTTTCTTTTGCATAATTAAAAAGTGACCGTACTTGGGTGGCCGTCGTGAAACATACTGCATCACAATGTTTACCCTGCACTTCATGACATAATCTATTCACCGACTCCCCATCAGGCGCATTGTATTGATAGGGAAGAATTTTTTGTACAATTGCACCACGGTCTTCAAAGAACTTTGTTAATTCCGGAGCAGTTTCTCCATGTAACTGAATCATGACTCTCTTTCCTGAAAAGTCAAAGTTTTGTAGAGCATGAATTAATCCCTTTGTCGTTCCATCTTCATCGACGACCACTGGCGTAATCATTAATTTCTTTAGTGCTGCAAGTGTCTTATACCCTCTCGAAGCAACCTTTGCCTTGCGAAAAATAGAAAAAAATTCTTCTTTAAACCCAAGCTTTTCAGCTATATTGACCATGGTTTCAATGCCAATACCGGTTGTAAATACCATCCAATCTGCACCTTGTTTGACAAATTCAACTATATCGGGCTCTACTTCCTTCTCGGCTAAAAATACAGTCCCCTGAAGAGAACGTACTAGTGTAATGCCACCTTGCTTTTCAATTAACGATTTTATTTCCTCAATCTTCCGCGAACCGCCGATGACAATTCGTTTACCAGCTAGAGCTTTTCCCATTAGACTTTCTTCCTTCTTGCCAATTGTTCTATTTCGTGTGATGGATAAATATGAACTCCTTTTTTATTTAAAAGAGCTACCTCTGCCATTGCAGCAGCAACATTTTTTGCTTTGATTGCTTTATAACTTCGTAAAGGACCAACCATTACTACATTAATTAGAGCACTTGCTTTTTCTGCTATTTTTTCTCCCAAGCGGAATTCACCTCTATCCCCTAGCAACAAGGATGGGCGGAAAATATGAAGGGAAGGTAAATTCATATTTTTTAGAGTTTCCTCCACGTCGCCTTTCACTTGATTGTAAAAAAATAACGATTTTGGATTAGCACCCATTGCTGTAATTATAAGGAAGTTTTCTGCACCGCCCTCATAAGCTAATTTAGCAGCTTCTACTGGGTAGTCAAAATCCACTTTACGAAAGGCTTCTTTCGTTTTTGCCTTTTTAATTGTAGTTCCTAAACAGCAAAAAACATCTGAAACATGAAACAATTCTTTATGGTTATGTAACTCATTAAAATCAACCAAATGTGGTTCGCAAACAGGATCGATAATTTCAATAGGTCTACGTACCAACAAAAAAATTTTTTCATATGTATTTTTTTGAATCAGTATTTTTGTTAATTCCTTTCCTACAAGCCCACTAGCACCTAAGATTAATGCAGTTTTCCCTTGATTACTCACTTATGTTCCTCCTACGACGATCATTTCAAAACTAAGACTGTGCTTTTTATTTTACATTCTTATTCTCCCATCTTTATTAACAAATTCCAACGGCTTTTTTTTCGAATCTTTGGAAATACTGAATGGAGTGAAATTATATGAAAGGAAGGAATACTAGTGGTTAACGAAAGTCACTTTAGTGAATTTATTAATGATGTTTCCATACAAGCAAAAATGGAAAATGTTTGGAGCTATACGTGTGGTTCATGGGAGAATTGTAATGAAAATACCATTCAATCTTTCTTGTCTCATTGTCTGGAATATAATATTGACCCGCAGTTTTGTATGAGTTGGGTGGAAATGCATCAGAATGAAATTCCTAATTGGTCAGCCGTTTCGGAAACCTCACTTGGCTGGGTAAATCAGCATACATCAACTGGTTCAGCTATTTCTATTTCAGAACAAGATTTAAGTTAGCAAGGAAGAGCATGACAAAATCATAAACCGACTATTTGTCATGCCTCTTTCATTAATGAGTAATAAAGTATAAATTACTTTGCTTTTTCAAGACAGGATATAAGCCTCTTTTCAATATCGAGGGCAATTTGTCCAAGTTTTTCATCTGACACCATGCTCATTAATGCAGACGGCTTTGGCATTCCTATTTTCGTTTGGTCCTCATCCCTATATACAACAACTTTACAGGGTAGAAAATAACCGACTAAATTATTTTCCATCAATACTCTTTTTGCTTCATGCGGATTGCAGACCTCTAGAACTATAAATTCCTTTTCGAGGTCTACCCCTTTTTCTTTCAGCTTTTCTTGTATATTAAAGCTCCACAGCACACCAAATTTCTCTTCTTTTAAAGCTTCCTCCACAGCTTTAACTGCTTCAGGAAGTGATTTATTTGATTCAACCGTATAATGAAACATATGGACTACTCCCCTCTACTTTCTATTATCTTACAGCACAGCGGTTTGGACCAATTTCCATTTCTCTTTGTTTTTCTTCATTAGGTGCTATTTTCCCCATGTTAGTTTCACGAATTTCTTGATATGAATTTGGTTGTGGAGGCAAGTTTTCTGTAACCGTCTTTCTAAAATCCGCTTCGTCTCCGATATTTAATCCGTGATTTTCCTTATATAAAGTACTAAGTTTTTCTGAAATACTTCCATCGTCATTCATTTCGTTAATACCCATATAATGTGCCGGTAATACCAATAGTTCATCAGGAAGGTCCTTATAACGATGGTACAAGGTATTCCGTAAATCCCCCACCCAGTCCTCTGCTTTACCAGCTAAGTCAGGACGTCCAATAGAATCAATAAATAAAATATCACCAGATAATAAGTATTGATCATCAACGAGAAATGATGTACTGCCAATTGTATGACCAGGAGAATATATCGCCTTAATAGTGGTTTCACCAACGTTGTACTCATCTCCATCATTTATAGGTTTAAAATCAAAAATTACTTCTTCCGCATCTTTTGGTGATAAAAAGTAGGTTGCTCCATGATTTTCAGCAAGCCTTCTTCCACCAGAGATATGGTCTGCATGGAGATGAGTATCCAATACATGAGTCAGCTTAATATTGTGTTTATTTATATGATGTTCGTATTGCTCGAGCATTCTATTTGTATCAATCATAGCACCGGTTCCCTGTGATTCAACCAAGTAAGATAAACATCCTTTTCCTATTCGCACAAATTGATATATTGCTCCACCAATTTTTAAATCTCCTATCTTTTTGAGTTCTAAATGTTCACTGTAGGCTTTCATTCCGCCTTCAACGCTGTAAACATTTGTAAATCCTGCTTCTGCTATTTGCTCTGCCACAAATTCAGATGAACCACCTTTTGCACAAACTACATAGATAGCAGTATCTTTAGGAAGTTTATCTACGATTGAATCTACTCCTTCAAGTAAATCAAAATATGGTGCATTAATGATATGAACATTCTTCCCCTCAATTTTCCAATCATCAAAGTCAGCTGTATTTCTAGCGTCGAGGATAAAGACTTCTTCATGATTCAGTATTTTTCTTGTTAATTCTTTTACGGTTACTGTTTTAACTGCAGCTTGCTCTGACATATGTGCACCACCATTTTTAATCTCTTTTTTAGAAGGTTAGAGTGACATCGGCATCCTGAGCAAAAGTTAGGAATGTCACAGCTCCACCTACATCAATTCCTTCAATAAAATGCTCTTTTTCTAAGCTCATTACATCCATGGTCATTTGACACGCAATCATCTTGACACCCATTTCAGTGGCCGTTCCTACTAGTTCATGAACGGGAGGAACATTCGCTTTCTTGAAGCCTTCTTGAAAATGTTCCGTTCCAGCAGGCATCGGTAAATTTTTATAACCTTCTTTGTGTATAAGATTTAACCCCTCAAACGTAAAAAAAATACACACTTCTGCATCTGTTGCTGCTGCTGCCGTTGCGATATTAAACACTTTATATGCATCAAACATACCACCATTTGCTGCGATTATTTCTACCTTCTTTTTCGTTCCTCCTATTAGTGGCTTTTATTAATTGATCCAGTCCAGTCTTTCATACCGGGGACAACATTCTTTACATTATCAAACCCTTTTCCTGCTAGTTGTTGGGCAGCTAAATCACTGCGATTACCAGTACGGCAAACTATATGAAGACGATCTTCTTTATTTAGTTCCTCAAATCGGTTTTCTAAATCACCTAATGGTATATTAATCGCTCCTGGTATATGACCAAAGGCATACTCAGCTGGCTCTCGAACATCCAAAATAGTTACTGTTTCATTTCCCTCAAGCTTCTTTAACAAATCATCTAAGGAAACAACATCTGAATGCGTGGTCTCACTTTTTTCCTCTTCAGCACTGGCTTTTCGAAGGTAATGTTTAAGCATATCCCCTTCCTCAATTGTTCCAAGGTATTGGTTCCCAGTACTTGTTGCCCATGCTTTTAAATCAGCTGTTGACCCTTTATCCGTAGCTTGAATTTCTAATACCTGACCAGGTTCTAATGTAGCCATTTCTTTTTTAGTTTTTACAATAGGCATTGGACAAGCTAAACCCTTTGCATCTAAGACTTTATTGACATCCATTGAATCCCCTCCTTTCTTATTTATTATCTTTATCAATCACTTTTACATGCGTATATTGATTTTCCAAAAAGTTTTGCAACTGTGGGAGACAATCGAGTTCAATTTTGTCTAATTTGTGTACCTTTCTCAATATTCATTGCTTAATCTATTTACCTGATTTAGTATATGGATATAGAGTTTATATACCCTTTAGGGTATATAAAAGTTGTTCTGTTTGGTGATATATATCACAGAATAAATTTAATATTATCAGTAGTATACCCTTATAGGTATTTAATATTAAGGAGGAAATTGACATGGCTAAGAAAATTGCTATTATCGGTGGAGTAGCTGGAGGAGCAACTGCTGCAGCACGTTTAAGAAGATTAGATGAATCATCAACAATAGTTCTGTTTGAACGTGGAGAACATATCTCGTTTGCCAATTGCGGTCTGCCATATTATATTGGTGAAACCATTAAAGATCGGCAAAAGCTACTTGTCCAAACAGTGGAAGGAATGAGCAAGAAATTCAACTTAGATATCCGAAATTTAAGTGAGGTTGCTGGAATTAATCGTGACAAAAAAACCGTAACGGTTAAGAATTTAAAAACAAATGAAGTATACGAAGAAAGTTATGATACCTTGGTACTTTCACCTGGTGCGAAACCAATATTCCCACCAATAGAAGGAATAAATGATGCTACAAATATCTTTACACTAAGGAATATTCCTGATACTGATAAAATTAAAAACGCTGTTGACCAACAGCACCCACAAAAGACAGTTGTTGTTGGTGGTGGTTTTATTGGTCTTGAAATGGCAGAAAATCTTGCCGAACGAGGTATTGAAGTAACAGTAGTTGAAATGGCAAATCAGGTTATGGCTCCACTTGATTATGAAATGGCTTCAATAGTTCACGACCATTTACGTAACAAAGGAGTCATCTTGATTTTAGAAGATGGTGTAAAAGCATTTAAGGACCAAGGCAGCATAATTGAACTTACTAGTGGTACAAAATTAAACTCTGATTTAACTATTTTATCGATTGGTGTCAGACCAGAAAATCAACTTGCAATTAACGCTGGTTTAAATGTCGGAGACCGCGGTGGAATTCAGGTTAATGAATATTTACAAACAAATGATGAGAATATATTTGCCATTGGTGACGCCATTGAAGTAACTGATTATATCAACGGCAATGCTGCGATGATTCCACTTGCAGGACCTGCTAACCGTCAAGGACGAATTGTTGCCAATAACATCTATGGGAAAGCTGAAAAATATAAAGGAACTCTCGGAACATCAATTGCGAAAGTTTTTGATATTACCGTTGCTGCTACTGGTAATAATGAAAAACGGTTAAAGCAGTTAAATGTAGACTATCAAGCCATTCATATTCACCCAGCGTGTCATGCCAGCTACTACCCTGGTGCAGAATCTATTGCTTTAAAATTGTTGTTTGACCCAAGTAATGGAAAAATCTTAGGTGCACAAGCTGTCGGCAAAGATGGTGTGGATAAAAGGATAGATGTAATTGCAACTGCAATAAAAGGAAACCTAACTGCATTTGATTTAACCGAAGTAGAATTATCTTACGCACCACCATATTCATCTGCTAAGGACCCTGTAAATATGGCGGGATATGTGGCTTCCAATATTATCGATGGAGATGTTGCAGCGGTTCAATGGCATGAAGTTGATGAAATTGTCAAAAATGGCGGGTTACTTATTGATGTTCGTGAGCCAAATGAGAGAGAAAATGGATTTATCAATGGTTCAATTAACGTTCCACTAGGTGAGATTAGGGAAAAAATTCATACTTTCCCTAAAAATCAAACCATTTATGTATCTTGTCAGGTAGGATTAAGAGGCTATTTAGCAGCAAGAATTCTTACTGAGAATGGCTTTAAAGTCAAAAACGTAGATGGTGGTTGGAAAACTTATTCATCTGTAATCAATCAAAAAAAGAAGCTTGATGATACAGTATTGTAACAATTACTCTAAGTTATTTGCTTGAATTATTATAAAATAAACCTTGTAGGCAATATTGCATTGGGGGAATTACTAATGAAAAAATTTGTGACAGGAGCATTTACAGCCATTTTGCTACTTGGGTTAGGAACTGGGGTTATGGCAGCTAGTGATCAGATTGCATGTAAAGTCGGTGACTTTAAAGAAATGCTCCCATTTATGCAGCAAAAGCATCCAGAATTAAGTGAAAAGCAACTTAAGGAAATGCATAAGGATTGTGCTGCAAAAATGAAAAAAGAAACAAACACTGATTGTATGATTAACAATTAATTCACAAAATAAAAAAGCACATCCAAAGTGCTTTTTTATTTGTCTTTATGTAATTTATTACTTTAAAACATGGCTGTGTTAAAGAACATTGTTGATTTTTACCCCCTGTTGTTTGGAGCGGAAGGTGCGAAGACTCCTGTGGGAGTACGGTTCAGGGGAGACCCCGCAGGCGCAAGCGCCGAGGAGGCTCGCCGAAACGCCCACGGAAAGCGAAGCACCTGAGCGGAAATCAACAGGCAAGTTTAACAGAGCCTAAAACATTAAAAAGTAGGCTCCAAATAACACGGTAATAAAAATAATGAAGATACTAAGTGTTATGATATATTTTTTGGAAGCTGTAAAGGTTTGTTGATTAATAGTAGAAACTTTTTTCAAATAAACAATTGTCGCCATTAGAATAGTAACAATTCCTAGTCCTACAGAAGCGATCCCTATTAAGTTTGCTAAAAGATCGCCTATTGGGGAAAGACTAGACATCATATTAAAATGTAAATTAGTTACTAAAAAGCCGACACCTATTATAGCGATAGCGGTACGAATCCAGGCTAAATATGTCCGTTCATTTGCAAGATGCTGTTGAATATATTTTGAATCTACTGTCTGTCTAATTTCTTGCTCCCTTATTTCTTCCTTGCTCATTATATCCCTACTTTTCGTTTAATCCACACTTTGTAATAATTCAGTCATCATTTCTTTATCCATAGGACCTACAATCTTTTTCCGGATAACGCCTTTGGTATCAATAATATAACTGGTTGGAATAGTAACATCCTGATATGTTTGTCCAACTTGTCCTTCGCTATCAAGTACTATTGGGAAAGTTAAGCCATAATCTTTCACGAACGCCCCAATATTATCACTGCTTTTTTCTGAAGTAGTTAAATTCACAGCTAAAATTGTTACTTGATTGTTTTTTTGTTTCTCATAAAACTCCTGCATATGCGGCATTTCAGCTTTACATGGTGGACACCATGTGGCCCAGAAATTTAATATTACTTTCTTCCCTACCATATCAGAAAGCTTAACTTCTTGTCCATCCAAGGTTTTTAATCCAAAATTCGGCGCCTTATTCCCTTCCTGCAGCCCTATTTCTAGATTCTTTGATGTTGTTGCAGCTTCCTTCACCTCACTACTTTTTTCTGTTTTAATTGACAACGATAATGAGGTATCGTAAATTCCCCATCCAATTAGACCAATTAATGCAATTACAATCATTAAATTTTTCTTATTCAAAATCGCCACTCCTTTGGTATTAAAATAAAATAAAGAATGATAAGTGTGAAGGTACCTACTAGTAAATGGTATAAATCATTTTCATCTAAGGCAAATAAAAAAGTAAAATGATAACAGCTAAGAACGGTTAAACTGAAGATAAAAATAGTTTGTAAAATAAGTCTACTTGAAATTTCGGCTTTCATATTCTTATAAATAAAATACATAAAGGAAATGAGTGTCGCTATTACTAGCCCCTTAGTGCCTCCAGTAAAATAAAGGAATGAAAGAGGACTTTTTAAAATAAGCTTTGGTTCTAGTAAAATGAGACTCCCTTTCCAAGCTAAAATCATGATAAAAAGGCTATTTGTTAAGGTATCAAAGATTTTTTTATTATTTTCTTTTGTTTGTGTCCGTTGCAACCATAATTTAATAACCACTAGTCCTAATAGAATTGCTGAACCAAGAAGCACCCATTTCAGCATAATGGTTAGTGAACCTATTTGGATTACGTTCATGTATCAAGCCCCCACAACGATAATGATTTTGCCATCAAATCTTCCCCCACTATATCTCTTAAATATTCCCATTTAATTGTTAAGAATCTATTAAGAAAGGGATAATAAAAAGGAGGCTATTATTAGCCCCCAAAATAAATTATAAAATATCTATCCAAATTTTTACTGCAGTAGAAAAAATCAAGATTCCTAAGATTACTTGTAATACCTTTGTATTCATTTTTTTACCTAGTTTAACACCTAATGGTGAAGCAAGGAGACTTGCAACTACCATAATGAGAGATGGAATAATCTCTACCTGTCCTGTCGATATTTTACCAACAGTTGCCCCAATTGAAGAAATGAAAGTTATCGCTAAAGAAGAAGCAATGGTCATTCTTGTTGGAATTTTTAAAACAACAAGCATAATTGGGACTAATAAAAACGCCCCACCTGCTCCAACAATTCCTGCGCCAACCCCCACAATTAATGCAAGAGATGCTGCAAGCCACTTATTGAATTTCACTTGTTCCATAGAGATTTCATCGATTCCTTTTTTAGGAACAAACATCATTATCACTGCTAATAATGCTAGGACTCCATAAACGATATTAATTCCGCTTTCCGGTAGAAGTGTAGAACCAAATCCACCCACAAAGCTTCCAATTAAGATACTTATACCCATATATGCAATTAATGTTTTATTTAAGTATCCGCCTTTTCGGTATGCCCAGACACCGCTGATTGTCGCAAAGAATACCTGTATCGCAGTAATACCTGCTACATCGTGAGCTGTAAAATGTGCTACACCAAGAGAAGCTGGGATAAGCAATAGCATGGGGAAATTAATAATGGCGCCACCGATTCCTAACATTCCAGAAATAAATGAGCCTACAAAACCAATTAAGAATATGGTAATGACAAAATCGATACCCATTTTTTTACTCCTCCTAAAAAGGGAACCAGTAAGGTTCCCGCTATTTTTATCCCTTTTTAATCCAGAACTTTAATACACTGCCTTCTTCTTCATGATTTAATAATTCATGGCCCAATGATTTTGCCCATGCGGAAAGATCATTTTTTGCACCTTTATCAGTAGTATGAATTTCTAAAATTTGACCAGCCTCAAGTTCGTTAATTGCTTTTTTTGTCTTTACAATTGGCATAGGACATGCCAGACCTTTTGCATCTACTACCTTAGTTACTTCCATTTTATAATACCTCCCAGTTTTTTATTGTGTTGTTTCTAAGTTTCTTTTTATTTTTATCTTACTGCACAACGATTTGGTCCAATTTCCATTTCGCGTTGCTTTTCGACGTCAGGATTTATTTTTCCCATATTTGTTTCGCGAATCTCTTGATAAGCATTCGGCTGTGGTGGTAGGTTTTCGGTAACTAATTTCCTAAACTCATTTTCATCTGCGATATTTAAACCGTGATTCTTTGCAAATAAAGTACCAAGCTTTTCAGATACACTTCCGTCTGCATTTAATTCGTCAATGATCATAAAATGAGCAGGTAACACAATCAATTCTTCAGATAACTCTCTATAACGCTTATAAAGACTTTCTCTTAAATCTGCAACCCAATCCTCTGCCATACCTGCAAGATCTGGACGTCCAATTGAATCAATAAAAAGAATATCCCCAGAGAGTAAGAATTTTTCATCTACAACAAATGATGTAGAGCCGATAGTATGACCTGGAGAATACAATGCATGGATATTAATCGTTGTACCCCCAATTGTAACATCATTGCCACCTTCTAAAGGCTGATATTCGAATGTTACTTCTGTTGCATCTTTTGGAGGTAACCAATACATTGCATTTGTTTTCTCAGCAATCACACGACCACCAGAAATATGGTCTGCATGTAAATGTGTATCGAACACATGAGTAATTGTTGCATTAATACTATTAGCGAAATTAAGATAAATGTCAGTCATTCGTGTTGCGTCAATAATTGCAGCCTCACCTTTTGAAACGACCATGTATGATAGACAGCCTTTACCAATACGTACAAATTGATAAATCTCTCCGCCATCTTTTAGATCTCCGACCTTAACTGGCTCTAAGTGTTCACTCCAAGCTTTCATACCACCTTGAAGATAAGAAACTGTTAAACCTTCTTCTGAAAGCATCTCTGCTACCATTACAGAAGAACCTTCCTTAGCACATACCACTAATACCTCTTTATCAGTTGGGATTTTATTTAAGATTTCTTCTACTCCATCAAGCAATTCAAAATAAGGAATATTTAAATACTCAAAATTTTCCCCTTCAATTTTCCAATCTTGAAAATCACTTACGTTACGAACATCAAGAATAAAAAATGGTTCCTTATTAAATACCTTTTTAGTTACTTCTTTTGAAGTCATCGCGTTAACTGTCATGCTTGTTTTACCCCCTACGGTATATTAGTTTTCAAAAAAAATGGCTCTGTAAATTTTGCCTGTTGATTTACGCTCCAGACTCTTCAATCAACAGATTATAAAAATCAACAGTGTACTTTAACACAGCAAAAAAATAAATGATCATTTAGTGTGGGGCGATTAAGCCCCATTAAATTAACTGTTTAAGCTTGTTGTTTTACCAGTCCACTCACTCATACCTGGTACTACATTAAAGACCGTACTAAAGCCCTTTTCTGTTAATTTTTGTGCTGCAAAGTCACTTCGATTACCTGTTCGGCAGACAACAAAAATTTCAGCATCTTTGCTTAATTCATTTACTCTGTCATCCAATTCACCCAAAGGAATAGAAATTGCATTTGGAATATGATTAAACACATATTCTGCTGCTTCTCTTACATCGAGTACGACAATGTTTTCATTTGCGTCTAACTTTGCTGCAAGTTCAACATTTGAAGTGACATGCGGATGTTTTCTTTCGGCTGCTTCTTCGTTAGAAGAAGCTTTTCTAAGGTAGTGTTTAAGCACATCGCCTTCTTCAATTGTTCCTAAATATTGATGACCTGAACTTTGAGCCCAAGCCTTAATATCAGCTTTCGAACCTTTATCAGTTGCTAATACTTCTAACACTTGACCTGCTTCTAAACCATTCATAGCCTTCTTTGTCTTCACGATCGGCATTGGACATGCTAATCCTTTTGCATCTAAAACCAAATCAGTTTTTAATGTTGTCATGATTGACCTCCTGTAAATTACCCTAAAAGGTATAAATTTCATTGAGTTCTATTAATCTATTAAATAAACAAGTTTACATTGCCATTTTCAGCATCAGCTAAATACGCTGCTACACCTGCATATTCAATATTCTCTAAAAGTTCTTCTTGCTTTAGACCTAATAGATCCATCGTCATCGTACATGCGACTAACTTTACCTCTTGTTCTTGTGCCATTTCAATTAATTGTGGTAATGGCATTGCATTGTGTTTTTTCATAATGTCTTTAATCATTTTGGGTCCAAATCCTGCAAAATTCATTTTAGATAGTCCCATTTTATCTGCGCCTCTTGGCATCATCTTTGCAAACATCTTTTCAATAAAACCTTTTTTAACCATAATGTTTTCATCTTTACGCAAGGCATTTAATCCCCAAAATGTATGGAAAATAGTTACTTCATGGTCATAGGCAGCAGCTCCGTTTGCAATGATGTATGCCGCCATGGCTTTATCATAATCTCCACTAAACAATACAATTGTCGTCCTTTTCTTGTCCGTCAAAATAATTCCCCCTGATTATAGTTATTTTCACATATACCTGTACAGGTATTAAATTTACTAAAAAAAATTAACCTTTTTTAATCCAAAACTTTAGTACTTCTTGATCTTCTTCAAAATTTAAAAGCTCATGTCCACCGGATTTGGCCCAAGCAGAAAGATCATTCTTGGCACCTTTATCAGTAGTATGAATTTCTAATATTTGACCAGAGTTTAGTTCATTTATTGCTTTTTTTATTTTTACGATTGGCATTGGACATGCTAAACCTTTAGCATCTAAAATTTTATCTGCATTCATTTTTATAGTCTCCTTTGAGGTTGTTCTTCTTTTAAAAAATGTGAGGTCGTTTTTATTTCCACTATTACCCCTACGGGTATATTACTAAAGAAATATAAATGTGTCAACACTGTGAATTAATTTTATCTGCTCTTGACAAGTAAATTTACTGCATCTTTTATTAAGACATCTGTTTTCTCGCCATTTTTTTCGGCATCAAGCACACATTCCACTAAATTCGAGCTCACAATTACTCCAATTGTTCTGTCTACGGCTGAGCGCACTGCCGACAATTGAGTAATAACCGCACGACAATCTTTATCTTCTTCCATCATTTTCAAAATTCCTCTAAGCTGGCCTTCCATCCGTTTAATTCTATTTTTCATTTGATCGTTGTATTCCATTTGATACACCTCCATTTACCTATTGATAAGCTTATATGAAATGCTTATGGTTTTGAGCAATAATGATGTAATAGGAATTATATTATACCTACACGGGTATATTTGTCAATATTATGAACATCCTATTTGTTAATATTCATCTCGGAGAAAAAATAAATGTAGTGTAATTGAAGTAAAGTTTCTATAACAATAAAAGAGAAACAGTGTACTCTCTGCTTCTCTTTTTGTAAACCTATTTAACTAAGCTCATGATTGTTTCTGGGTCGAATCCTAATACCCATTGTCCATTAATTTCTGTTTGCGGAACACCTAACTGACCGGTTGTTTGGACTAGCTTGTTAGCAGCTGCTTGGTCCATTTGAAGCAAGGCCTTGTGTGATTAAGAAATTTTTTAACATGGTGCAATACGGACAAGTATTGGTTGTATAAACCGTAATTTGATTCATTGATATCTCTCCTTTATTAAAAAAATCTACTGAATGCTTTAATAATAAGGTAAATGCCTCCTACCAGGAGCCATACTAACGTTCCAGGTCATATAGGAATAGGTATTTTTCCTTTGTTCCCATCGTTCCCAGACGTATTAGATCTGTTAATACCTCAGGAACCTGATGTGGTGCAATCCACTTGTTTTTTTTGTTCGCCCTGCATAGTACAACCACCTTCCGATTAATGTGTATGATGAAGGGCGCAACGATTTGGCCCGATTGCTTACTCTTGTTGCTAATCAGCTGATGCACTATAACGATTACCCCATATGGTATTATTTTTCTTAAAAATTTTTGAGATTTCCCCTGTATATAATCGATGATTGGTTTAAAATTCAAATTCGCCTTCCCAAACCATCATTCCGCCGTCCATGTTGGTAACATCGAATCCGTAGCTTTCTAAGAACATGGTAGCTTGTGAGCTTCTTGCTCCTGAGCGACAAACAATAATATACTTTTGCTTTTTATCAAGATCTGGCATTTTAAACTCAACTAATCCTAAAGGAATGTTAACTGCGTTTGGAATTTTACCAGTAGCCACTTCTGCTACTTCACGAACATCAATAATATTTAACTTTTCACCATTTATTAATTTTTGTTCTACTTCTTTAGGTGTAATACGTTTCATCTGTCATTTCCTCCTAATTTTCAATTCCAGGCGCTCATGCCGCCCTTTACATTTGTAATTTGTTTAAAACCTAATTTTTTTAGAATTTTTGAAGCTTGTGAACTTCTCATTCCGCTTTGACAAATAACAATAACTTCTTTATCTTTTGCCAGTGTAGCTGCTTTATTAGATAATTGATCAAGTGGAATATTCTTAAATCCTTTAATATTCCGACCTTTAAACTCCATTGGTGTACGAACATCAATGTATTGTTTGTTCTTGTCACTAAGTTCATCTTTCAATTGACCGGTTGTTATATTGCGTACTCCTTTTACAGGAATAAGCCTCCAAGCAAAAAATCCAACCAATAAAATAATCATGATTATGGTGCTTGTACTCAAGTCCATTCATCTCCTTAATTTTACTCTCTACCTATCTTGAGAGGATTTATTTTTAAATACCGATAGGGGTATATTAATGAAGAAAAAAATTCATGTCAATACTTTTTATTTTCGACTTCTAACCAAAAGTTTAACAGCATCATTAACAAATTCATCTTTGTTGCCGGCATCGGATTGTTCCATTAAACAATACTTAAGGTTTTCACTCACAATGACTCCAACTGTATGGCTAATGGCAGAATAACAGCCGATAATTGGTTTATGACTTTTTCACTCTTCCATCATACGTAAGATACCTCTTATTTGGCCTTCGGTACGCTTCAACCTATTTTTTGTTTGCTTATCATACTCCATTTATTTTCACTCCTTTTTTCATCTAAAATCATAAAACCATGAATAGAAAATTGTCTTTTTCTTAAAAAACGAATGGCTAGATTCTTTTCAATTGAATCCGAAGCGATGATTAGAAGTTTCTTATTAGGTATTTCTTTGTAATATCGCTTTAAATAAGCATATGGGATGTTTATTGAATTTGGAATCACCTTTTTTGAAGATGTTTGATAGTCTCTTAAATCCAATAACAGCAGTTCCCCATGATCTGTAAAATTCTGCACAGATGAAATTCCAATGACAGGAACATATCTTTGATATATAGATAAAATAATTAACGCTCCAATAACAGACGAAATAACCATTGAATAACCTCCAAGATGTATAATACAAAAATAATTATATACCCATATGGGTATTTTGTAAAGCGGATTGTATTTCCAAGTTAAGGCTTCCGTTTTGAATTGCATTCCATAAAATACGTGCATAAATGACAGTTGTATTGGCATCTTTATTAGTATAAAAATACCTTATTTATATACAACCTCACTTATGAAACGGTTCTCCTTGGTTTATCTAAATGAGGTTTTTCTAAATTAGAGTAAAAAGTCTAGCACTCGTTAACTACATGCTAGACTCTTTGAATTTTTTCCAATGTTTTTTCACTATAAGAAAATAAAATAGGAAACTTTCCTGTGGGGATTGTGAATGGAGAAAGGCATAAACAAACTGGTGAACCCTATTAGCGATGTACCTCCTTTCTTAATTAGGTTTAGGAGACTAATCCAATATTTCTAGGTTAAAATTTCCAGTGATAGTAGTACTTTTAGGTAAAAACAATTTCACTTGGATTAGTTAGGATTTAATTTACAATTTTTTAGCCAATGAAGAACCAGGAACTAAAAAAAATTTAAATCATATATAGGTGATATCCCGTGCGAAATTTTTGAGGAGGAGATCATGAAACCTATGTTACCTATGGAAAAATATTTCGGTAAGTTAGAACTAGTCTATGTATTTTATGGGGCTATGCCCACAGGCGTTAGTGTATCAGAAACCGGTCGTATTTTCATTTGCTTTCCGAAATGGGGAGACGACGTTAAATTCACAGTTGCGGAGATTGTTGGGGATACTTTGCAGCCTTATCCTAGTTTAGAAACCAATTTGGGTAATCAAGGTAATATCATAATGTCTTTTATCAGTGTCCAAAGTGTTGTTGCTGATGGAAGGGGAACACTTTGGGTATTAGATACAGCAGCACCGAATTTTTCTGAACCTATTAAAGGAGGGGCAAAATTAGTCGCTGTTGATTTAAAAACCAATACAATAAGAAAAGTATATACCTTTACAGAAGATGTTGTCCTGCCAACAACTTATCTGAATGATGTCCGTTTTGATTTTCGTGTTGGAAAAGCGGGTTATGCATATATAACAGATTCATCTTCCAAAGGACCAGGAGCTATTATCGTTGTAGATCTTGAAAATGGAAACGCGTTTAGACGGCTAAATGGAGCAAATTCAACTTCACCCGACCCTTATTTTTTACCGAAAGTAGAAGGTGCAATTTTGATGAACCGAAACAAAGATGGCTCAACATCTCCATTTAGATTGGCGTCTGATGGTATAGCGATTTCTCCCGATGGAAAGATTTTATTTTATTGTCCACTTACCAGTCGGCATTTGTATTCGATCTCAACAGAAGCTCTAAGAGACAGAACGATACCTGAAATGGATTTACTTTATCAGGTGGAATACTGGGGAGAAAAAGGTGCGTCTGATGGAATGATCACTGGGGCAAAAGGAACCATTTATGCCGGAGACTATGAAAACAACAGTATTCGAAAGATATTGCCGAATGGCATAATGGAAACAATCGCTCATGATCCGAGAATTTTGTGGCCAGATACTTTTTCAATTGGGCCGGATCAATACTTATATGTCATTGTGAACCAATTACATCGGCAGGCAAGGTTTCATTATGGAAAAGACCTGCGACAGAAACCTTATAGTTTACTTCGTATGAAAATTGATGAATTCCCTGCTTCTACCTTTTCGTAATAAAAAATAGTTGAATAATTTTTACATTACGTCAGGTGAAGTTTAATCGGTTTTTATCCGGGAATTAGCTGACGATTCTACCTTCAATCTTAAAACTCATATATTTCCGACCATTTCACAAAAAAGTGGTTTTTAGGAACCGTTTTATTGGTCAATGTTAAACTGTTCCTAAAAATTTTCTATAGATTAGGTAAGTTTAATGCTGTATTAATATTATCAAGATCCAAATTGATTTGTTCGTTCATATCCCAAGCGTGGTACCATCCCTTTTCTATCATATAACTAGAAATTTGTTCATGCATATCAAGAGCTTCCACCAAGTGACGAGTTAGAATCTCTTTAACTTCAGGCGTTCCTGATTCGGTAACTGCAAACACATAATTTTCTAATTCCACTTTTAGCTGCATTTAATTAATCCATTGCAACCATTTGATCAGATAGTCCATCTATTCCAGTTAACGTTTCAACGATTGGATTCATATTCATTCATCTCCTAATTATTGCTTTGCATTGGATAAGATAGAAGCTAATTTTCATACAAGAGGTTTTGCTGCATCTGGAGTAAATCTTCCTAATACCTCTGTTGACATACACATTCAATCCCTTCTCTCTTGTCTATCCTCAAAATTTCTATAAAATGTCCAAAGGCATTTTTCTAGTCGGTTGCGGAAATACTTCATCAAGTCTATGTAAATCCTCTTTTGTTAATTCAATAATAGCAGCTTCCGCATTTGCTAGTACATGTTCTTCTTGAACAGCTTTTGGAATAGCTAGACAATTGTTAGAACGGATTGTCCAAGCGAGAGCGATTTGTAAGGGTTGTACAGCGTATTTTTTTGCAATCTCTAAAATGGTTGGATCCGTTAACAGTTGTCTTCTTAAAGAACCTCCTTGAGCTAGCGGGCTATATGCCATAATAGGCATGTGATGTTCTCGCTGCCATGGTAAGAGATCATACTCTATACCCCTTGAACCAAGATGATATAATACTTGATTAATCATACAATTTTTTCCGTTAGTGGTGTTCCATAACTCTTTCATATCATTGGAATCAAAATTGGAGACTCCCCACCTTACTATTTTTCCTTCCTTGCGTAGCTTTTCCATTCCTTCAATGGTTTCTGCTAATGGCACACGTCCTCGCCAGTGTAAAAGGTACAAATCAAGAAGATCGGTTCCCAGCCTTTTTAGACTGTTTTCACACGCTTTGGCAATCATATCTAATCCTGCATGATGAGGATACACCTTTGATACTAAAAAGACGTCACCTCTTCGTCCTTTAATTGCTTCACCTACTAAGCGTTCAGAATCGCCATCACCATACATTTCCGCCGTATCTATTAGTTTCATGCCTAATTCTATTCCGAGTTGTAAAGCTTTGATTTCCCTTTCTCTCATTTGAGGATTTTCTCCCATGTACCAAGTTCCTTGTCCTATTCTTGGCATAGAAGTTCCATCAGGCAATGTAACTACACGACTTTCAAGGGAATTTTTTATTTTTGTTAATTTATTTTCGTCCTGTACACTCATTAAAAATCAACACTTCCTTTTGTATCTTTTTATGTACCTAATAACAAAAAAGGCGGCAATACTCTTTTGCAGTATTGCCACCAGTAAATTACTTAATTCTTAACTTATTTCTATTTTAGTTAGAACCGCTGCTTGGCAGGGTGATAAGCTTCCGTTCAACATCCATTTAGGCCATTATACTAAGTGGGCTCCACCATCAATAAGAACAGCCGTACCAGTAGTAAAACCATTTTTAGCAAGGTATACATAGGTTTCAGCTATGTCTTCCGGCTTTGCAATCCGTCCAACAGGGAGCTGTTGTGCAATGCCGTTGAACAGTGCTTGCCTCTGATCATCTGGCATTCCAGCATAGATTGGAGTGTCTACAATTCCAGGTGAAACCACGTTTACCCTAATAGGGGCTAGGTCTACGGAAAGTCCTCGAACCAATCCTTCAATGGCTGAATTGATTGCCGCTAACGTAGTAGCGCCTTGAGGAGGACGAACGCCATATACACCAGAGGTTAAGGTGATTGAGCTCTCATTGTTTAAATATGGAAGTGCTGAACGGACGGTAATATATTGCCCCCAGAACTTACTATCAAACGCCTCTTTAGCACTTGCCACAGGCAATTCGCTAAAGTGCCCCATTGCGCCTTCTCCTGCTGTTACCACAAGGTGGTCAAATTTTCCAACCTTGCTGAAAAATTCTGCTACTTTTTCTTCGCTTCGAAAATCGATTTCATTTCCTTCTACATTGCCACCAAGAACTTGTTTTGCTTCATTTAATTTGGAAACAGAACGGCTGGCAATGATCACTTGAGCTGATTGATCGAGAAACGCTTTGGCAGTTGCTAAACCAATACCAGAAGTACCCCCTAAAACAACTACTCGTTTACCATTTAATGACATAGTAAAACCCCTTTCTTATTAAAACCTTTTTTGTATTGAAATTCATTGAGAAATATTAATTTCTAAAACGATACTATTGAGTACTTACGCTATTATTCAGCTAATAATTTTAAGGATTCACGATTAAAGGCAGGAATGTCATCCGGAAAACGGCTTGTTACAATATTATTGCTTACCACAACTTCTTCATCTTTGTAGTTAGCACCTGCATTTTTGAGATCATTCCTTATTGATTTGAAACCTGTTATGTCGACGCCTTTTAATAGGTCTGTATCAATTAATACTTGTGGGCCATGGCAAATGGCAAAAACAGGTTTACCTTCTTGTATAAATGCTTTTGCGAATTCACCAAAACGGTCGTCTTCACGTAATAAATCGGGAGAGAAGCCGCCAGGGATGAGTAAAGCATCAAAGTCTTGAGGATTAACTTCCCCAATTCCTTTATCTATTTTTACTGCTTCACCTTTTTTACCAGTAATATCTTTTCCAGCCTGTATGTCGATTGTGATCACTTGATGACCAGCATCTTTAAATGCTTGTGCTGGTTCTGTGAATTCTACATCTTCAAATAAGTCTGTTATTAGTGTAGCGATTTTTTGCTCATTATGATAAGCCCCCTTATAATTGTAAAAGCATCGTTGGTATTATTCTCATTTAACACAATAAATACAAGTAATCTACTGTGTTTAGTATATGATACTCCTAGATATATGAAGGTATAAAAACATTTAGTATCGCTCTGTCACGTGTTTAATGATGGTGATGCCCTTTGGAAGAATTCGTGATGTCAAATCCTGCTTGCGGCACATAGAAATACTTGATCCAAACCCCATCTAAAAACGGTTCCCTTTTATCAAGTAAAACATCAATGCCTTTGTCTGTTTTCACAATTTCATCATGGTCCGTGGGCGTATCAAGTTTTACTTCATAATGGGCATGGTCCCCATGGTCTAATGTAACGTAGACACGAACCATTTTCCCTTCAGCCTCTTCACTTTCCAACATTTGTTTCAGCACTTTAGCAGCATTTCGGTTAATTTTGCAGTTCATATAATTGTCTCCTATTCTAACAACTTTTATCTTTTTAATTAAGGAATCCTGTAAACAACCTCATAACCTGATTTCACGGTTTCATCCATATTCACTTCCCTAGAAAAATCAAAAAGGTTTCCTTGCTGATGTCCTCCTTTTTACCTTTCGCTTTTTGTAATTTCTGCCAGAAGCTCGTATGAATGCAGGCGAGCTTTGTGGTCGTAAACTTGGGCAATGGCCATGATTTCATCTGCCTGGCTCTCCTCCAAAAATGTATGCAGCTTGTCCTTTACCGTCTGCTGGCTGCCAACAATCGATGAGCCTAATTGCTGCTCGAGAGCCTTTAATTGGTAGCTGCTGGCCACTTCGGATATGTCATCTACCGGTGGTTGAAGCGGTGTAAGGTTGCCACTCATCAGATTCAAAAATTGCTGCTGTATTGTTGTAAAAAGGCGCTTTGCCTCTTTATCCGTTTGTGCTGTAATGATATTCAATGCCACCATCGCATACGGCTTATCGAGAACATTCGAAGGCTTAAACGCCTTGCGATAGATCTGTAGAGCACCCAGAGTGTTAAGTGGCGAGAAATGGGCGGCAAACGCGAATGGCAAACCCAGTTCTCCGGCCAGCTGCGCACTGAAGCCGCTTGAACCCAGCAGCCAGACTGGAATATTCAAACCTTCACCTGGAATCGCTTTTATAGGGTTCCCTTGTGCCAGGGATGGATCAAAGTAACCGCGGAGTTCCGCTAATTGCTCAGGAAAGTCATCTCCGGTACTTCCTAAGTCGCGTCTCAATGCACGAGCGGTCCCCTGATCTGTACCGGGTGCCCGCCCCAGACCAAGGTCAATTCGCCCAGGATATAATGATTCAAGAGTGCCAAACTGCTCAGCGATGACGAGCGGTGCGTGATTCGGCAGCATGATTCCTCCTGAACCAATCCTGATTTTTGATGTACCGGCAGCCACATGGGACATCACCACAGAAGTGGCGGAACTGGCGATAAACGGCATATTATGATGTTCTGCGAGCCAAAAACGGTTGTAACCAAGTTTTTCAGCAAGCTGTGCGAGTTCCAATGTATGGCGGAAAGAGTCAGCAGGAGTACTTCCGGCTGTTATCGGTGAAAGATCAAGCACCGAGAATGGAATTTCGTTTAGTTTATTTGCATGTTTAGACATAAGTTCATCTTCTTCCCTTATCTAATTTTTTTAAAAACTAATCTAATACTGGAATTTCATGAGTTGGAAAGTAAGGCAACACAAACTCTCCAAGCTCCTGGATGACTTCCTCGGGAGGGCGCTTTGAAAAATACAATACAAATGCCAGGTGATTGACACCAATGGATTGAAATTGATATAGAATTTCTAATAACTGTTTGCGCCCTACACGAAATCCTAACGGAATCGGAACAGGAAACAAATCGGTATTTTCCGATAAATCGATAAATAAAGTCTGAGTGAAAGGTTTAAACACTCCTGGGGCGTGAATTTTCGACAACTCGCGATACTCGTTAATCAATTGAGTTTGTTGTGGGATAATCCTCGGGTACTGGATCCAGCCGTCCCCATTCTGGGCGATCCATTCAATCGATTGATTGCTGAATCCTGTCACCATGGTCGGAATCGAAGAAAAAGGTTTGGGGATCATTCTCATATCCGTTCCATCGATGATGCCTAAATCGCTGTTGATTGTCGGATTGTCCTCCTTTAACAGCCGTTCAAGGAATGCATAATTCTTTTTAAACAGCCCTCCACTTTCGAGCTTGGATATTCCCAAAGCTGTGAAATCTTTATCCCGGTCTCCTGAAGCCACTCCCATGATCAGGCGTTCGGGAAACAACCGGTCAATAGATGATGCTTCCTTTGCCACTCGGACAGGATGGCGCAGCGGGAGGACCACACTCGCCGTCCCAAGTGCAATATCCTTGGTATGGGCCGCAAGATAGGTCAAATAAATCCATACATCATACATTTGACCATTATCATCAATATTCAAATTCTGAATCGTAACGTCCCGAAGCCACAATGCCGCGAAACCATGGTCTTCAATTTTGCGGGCAAGCGACAGCTGATTTTCCATAATCGGATATTTGGACATCCTTGCCGTCGGAATCGCGAAACCAAGTGTCATTTTATCCTGTTGGTACAACCTGTTAAATGCTCGATGCTGTAATAAACTCACTTCAATTCTCCTTAAATTTTTGTACCAATGTATTTTTCGAACTTTTTAATCGTCTCCTCATTACGGCGATAATACGTCCATTGTCCGATTCGCTTCATTTCAACCAGTCCGCTTTGCAGCAGAATCGATAAATACTGTGAAGTAGTGGATTGCGAAATCCCGGCCTTGCTTCGGATATCCCCTACGCAAACCCCGCCTTCAAATCCTTCATCAGCAATAATATGGGCTTGCGGTGAAAAATGACTGTGGGGATCTTTTAACATTTGAAGAATGCTCACCCTTGTCTGGTTCGACAATGCCTTAAAAATTTCAACGGCTTGTTCATCATTTAAGCGTTCCAATTCCTGCTTCAATGTCATTTGCCTCTTTCTATATCGATTATCACTATCCCAATGGAAGCTGGATAGATGATCTAAAGCATCATGCCAAATCGGTAATTCCCGATATTAATATATTAGCCATCTGGTCCTTCCAAATCAAATGATTTGTTTCGAAGGAGATACTGTGAAAAGCTCCCATCTTAAAAAAGACCACTAAAAAACCTGCAAATAACAGGTTTTTTCGACGGTTCCGCCACTCCATCTTTGAACTTATTCCATTATTTTTAGCTTATACACTTCTCTATTTGATACAAGGTCTGCAATATTGTTCCTGTATTCCTGATAATGAGCCGACTGAATATGGTATTCCAGCGCTTCCTCATCCTTCCACACTTCATATAAAACGAATGTTTGGTCTTCAGATTGGTGCAAGTCATACTTTATACAACCTGCCTCTTCCCTTGATGCCGCTTGTACCTTTTTGAGTTCTGATAATAGTTGCCCCTGCAGGCCTTCTTTTGGTTTTAATACAGCAGTAATTACAATATGCTCCATTTTCATCCCCCTAAATAATGAGTAGTTTGTCTTTCTTTTATAAAGTTTTTAAGGTGGCAGCGGAGTTTATGTCCCTCTCAGCATCGTGTAAAAAATATACCCTTTTAAATCTCTTATCCGCTTCAATTATGAAAGCTTTTAACTGTTTACTCTTAACTTTTTTAGTATGACCAAAAAGTTGAGGCTTTTTTTCGATTGATATTCAACTAAAAGACGACCTAGTAAAACTATATAAATATAGTAACACGGTTCATATTGAATCAGAGTTAATTTTTTGTGTATTTTTCTTACATTTGGATAGCCAAAAGCCTAGGGAATTAATTCCGTAGGCTTTTGATTATATGAAAATTCAGGGAGGAAATGTAGAATTAGCTTAATGCTTTTACTAAAGCTTCTCCAAATTCTTTAGCGCCATCTGGACCATCACCAGTGATAATATCATCATGAGCAACAACATGCTTTTCAACATATGTTACTTTATTCGATTTTAATTGGTCTTTTTGTACATCTACTGGATAGCAAGTTGCTTCTCTTCCAGTAAGTAAACCCTTTTTAGCCACAGTAACCGCAACTGCACAAATTCCTGTTACAAGAACTTTATTAGTATACGCTTGTTTCAAGTAGTCTTGTAATTCTTTATTTTCCCATAGATGATCGTTCATACCAGATCCACCAATAACAGATACAACATCATAGTCAGAAGCAAAAACGTCTGAGAAAATGACATCAGCAGTTGCTTTACCTTCATAATCCCCTATGATTTCACCTGTTTTTGTACTTGCAATTGTCACATCAATTCCGTTGCTTTCCAATTCCGCTTTTGGTTGAAATAATTCGTCTTCATTGAAACGTTCTGGTGGTATAATTAAAAGTGCTTTTTTACTCATTTGTAGTTCCTCCTCATTAATGAAAAAGATTTGCCGGTAAGACGACCATTTCATTCTACTGCTTGTTTTCTTCACTGTGAAGAATACACTTTTTTGTAAGGAGGTTACCGACAGGTTACAATTGATACGTATAAGGAGGTAAGAATTTATGCCAGATACATTTAGAGATGAAGTTAAAGAAAAGATCATAAATGGTGATTATAATTGTGAAAAAGAACTTACCTTATCAATTATAAGTGGCAAATAGAAAATTGTTATTTTATGGCATTTGGGGGTAGAAGGACCACAGCGATTCAGTGATCTCCAAAGGCTTTTTCCAAAAATATCTCATAAAATATTAACGAATCAATTAAGAGAACTGATGGAAGATGGAATAGTTCATCGCGAGGTTTATCCAGAAGTTCCACCGAAAGTGGAATATTCCATGACTGAATTGGGGATGACTTTACTTCCTATCGTTGAAATGATGTATGAATGGGGAAAAAATCGGATAGCAGAAATCATAAAAGAAATGGATATTTCGGAATTAAACAATTAAGCATAAGCTTACATTTACAATGTTGCTTTACAAAACCTATTAGAAAAGAAGCACCTTCACTTAACTGTACGGGGCAGATCAAAGGAAGGTGCTTTTTTTCTACCCATCATTAAAAATTAAAATGTTCGAAGGGTCCAACACTACTAAACCAAGGCATTTTTAATCCATTTTATTAATCATTTTTGGTAACTTCCTTTATTATTTCAGTTGCAACCGTAACCATGACTGGATTCCCACACTTCCTATCACCTCCTTTAATTACTTTTATTAACTATTACAATCTTTGCTGATAACCTTCTCCCATCTTATAGACAAACTAAAAAGAGTGGATTATTGGTTTCTGCTTCTAAGGCAATTCCAATAACCCACTCTGATTCTGAATTATATATATATATGTGAAATGAAACTGGGTTCGGTAATATTTGCAACACATCCTCTGAAATGAGTTTCTCGTCTAGTTCCTCGTGATATAGCAGTACCGTTTCCTCGCCTATCTCATTTGATTCAACTGCTACACCAAATTTTTCTCCCATAAAATCTATTAATTGCTCTATACCAAACATAGCGTGACTCCTTTCGAATAATAATATTATTGGTTCACATTATGACATCGTCATACGGTACTAATTTCCACTGATGCTTCAGGGCAGGATAGAGAGGATGGAAACCTTTCCGACCAAAATTCGCTTCTATTTGAAAAATGTTTGCTTTCTTGTCTAGCAATATAGCTAAAATCGTGTTTAACCGTTCAACTGCTTTCTTGTTTATCTCTGCTCCTTTTCCAACCGCAATAATGACATCATCTACTCTTGCGATAGCTTCTTGAATACATTTCAAATTTTCAATAACAGACTCTTTCTTTTCATCTCCTTTAATAGATGGAAATAGATTTACAATATCTACAACAACGTATTCCAATTTAGAAAGGTTATTAATGACATACATCGTTGTTTGGTCTTGCATAATTTCATCTGCCTGACCCGCTTTTTTCTTTTTCCTGTCCCACTCTTTCCTAATAAGATACTTGTTTTTCATTTCATCATCATAAGTGACTTCTGTTTTTATCGTGCTTTTTGTTGTTCTCACTGTTTTTTTACCCCTTTTAGATTACACTTTGCTCTTTCAACGAAGTGAAGGTATCATCGCCAACGATTATATGGTCAATTACATCTATGCCAATAATTTTACCTGCTTCAACTAATCTTTTCGTGACTTCAACATCTTCCTTGCTTTGTTCCGCCTTTCCAGAGGAGTGATTATGATCAACAAGGATTGAAGCTGCATTTGACAATATTGCCGATTTCATTACTTACCTAGGATGGACAATACTAGCGTTTAGGCTGCCAATATGGCAAATATTAATGGAGACTGGCTGGTTCTTTGTATCAAGGGATAAAACAATTCAATGCTCACGGTCTTTGTCTGCTAAGAACAACTTCATTAGTTGATAACCAACTTCAGGCGACCTAACAGAACGCTCCTTATATAGAAGGCTAGACTCCTTAACAAGCTTTACTGATACGGTATTTACTCTTTTAGCAGCTGATTTTTTCATATGACATCTCTCCTTTAGCAAATTAAAAGAGGATGCCCCTACGTCCTTTTGACGTGAGAACACCCTCTAATAAACTCATAACTAAAATATATATTTACATCTACTTTCATTACGCACATCAGCTAATTTTCGGGCTACTGGAGTATACGTCCTCATCTGTATTGTATGTTAGTGCAAAGACCATATCGGATAACCATTTCTTAAAGGAATCATTAGCATTATACTGCTTAAATACTTCCATGTTATCAGACATTAGATTAAAAAAAGGAATCCAGCCGTCCGTTGTTTTTAAGGTAACGACTGATTTTCCATCGGTTAAAGCTGGATAAATTGCCACCAATCAACCCTCAAGATTTTCATTATATAAAAATGGTACGGCCGTTCCAAGATAAGGAATACCAAAAATATCCCTATTAATAAACTCTGAGAACTTTTGCTTCGTCACCATTGCTTTATGGATAATGGTTCCTTCCTTTATAGGATCTCCGGCGCTAATTTTCAAATCAATTCGTTTACTTGGCCGATAGTAGATATATTCTTTTGTATTAGAAACAGCAATCGAAATTTCATCCGAAAATAATTCACCAATGACGTCCAGCAGTGAACTTAAGGTTATATCTTCCATACTATTAACACCTCATTCACATCTATATTAACACTAAATTTCAGTGATGCTTAGAAACTATAGGCTAATAGTAATTATTTTAAGCCATTACTAATAACGAGTATACTAATAAGGAAAGGATGTGTTCATCATGAATACAATGAAGGCGGTAGGATTAACTCGTTACCTTCCAATTGACAATCCCCAAAGCCTGGTGGACGTAGTTGTAGAAAAACCAAAAGCAACGGGTCGTGACATTTTGGTCAAAGTTGCGGCCATATCGGTCAATCCTGTTGATACAAAGGTACGAGCTCCTAAAGAAAGAGTTGAGGAAGTTCCTAAAATTCTAGGTTGGGATGTAGCAGGAGTCGTCGAAGAGACAGGACCGGACTGTTCATTGTTTCGTCCGGGAGATGAAGTTTTTTATGCTGGCAGTATTGCACGACAAGGCGGAAACAGTGAATACCATCTAGTCGATGAACGAATCGTTGGGCGCAAACCTGTTTCCTTAAGTTTTGTGGAAGCCGCAGCTCTTCCCCTAACCTCCATTACAGCTTGGGAAGCGTTATTTACCCGAATGTCTATTTCCCAAGATCCGGGCCCTAACAAAGGAAAGCCTCTGCTGATCATTGGTGCAGCCGGGGGTGTAGGTTCCATTGCCACTCAGCTTGCAAAACAAGCTGGGCTTACTGTAATCGGGACTGCTTCCCGATCGGAAACTGTTAGCTGGGTTAAATCAATGGGCGCGGACTATACCATTAATCACCATGACCCGCTCCTTCCACAACTTCAAGCAATTGGATTTACAAACGTTCCGTACATTTTTTGCCTGAATGCTTTGGAAAAACACTGGGCCGGTATTAGCGAAGCTATTTCTCCGCAAGGAGTTGTGTGCGCAATTGATGATCCAACCTCTCCGCTGGACCTCAAATTGCTTAAGCAAAAAAGCGTCACCTTCGTGTGGGAGTTTATGTTTACTCGCCCTGTTTACGAAACAGATGATATGATTGAGCAGCATCTATTGCTTAATCGTATTGCTGATGCTGTGGACCATCAAAAATTAAAGACAACACTGGCCGAAGTCCTTGGACCGATCTCAGCAGAAAATCTCCGTCAAGCCCACAAATTTTTGGAGAGCAATAGGACGATTGGTAAAATTGTACTAGAAGGTTTTGTTTAAAAACCTGTTTGCAGAGAGTATAAAAAACAATGAGGTTTCCCGATATATCGGTGATTCGATAATTGCAATTGGATATAAATATAAAGCCGACTGCTGATCGCAGCCGGCTTTAATTACACAAAGAAACTTTCTTTTACTTATGATATAGTTCTTCGTAATCTAAATGAGGTTTTCTATATTTATCTGGCTCACTTATGGCCCAATTTTTTCATTTTTATTTACTGGACTTTTTACATTAACATAGGGGTTTTGAAAGCTGAACTAAAAAATGATGAATCAAGGGCCTTATTAGAAAATAACCAAATCATTTCCAAAACTGCATAATCCAAAAGGCTGGCTAAAAGAAATTTCTGTTTTTTAGTCAGCCTTTTTGCTTTATTTGCCTGTCAACATCCTTTCACAGTGCTAGTCAATTTAAAAACTGGATTAAATAGATTAAATATTTTTCAATGTTTAGATTCCTATATTCCCTCAAAAACCTCATTTACTTGTGATACGGTTCACCGTAATACATTTAAATGAGGTTCTCTTGGATTTTTAAAATTATACTTACTCCCCTTAAAAAAAGATAACTTGTCCTTTTTCAAGTAACCAGCAAAAGTAAAATAAGGGGAGATTTTCCGGTTAAATGCAAAATGAAGCTCATTTCGGGGGTGAATAAGGGGAGTTTTTCCGCTTAAGCAAAAAAAAATCTCCCGTTTTCGAATTTTTTGAATCAATAAGCGGTATTTTTCCGTCTATTTATCGCCTCGGGTGCTTAACCTGATCGCCCAACCGATAAGTGCGGGCTCTCTTAATCCTAGATGCGGGAATCAGCAGCTACGTCAATTCTTGTGTCTTTTAATAACAAAGCACTCGAAAACGGAACCCTTTGCATGTAAATCAAAGGCTCTTATTTTTGAATCAATCCGATTAACTTTTCTAAACCATCAAGTAGTCTTGGTGAAGGTCTACAATAAAGTTCTTCTTCTAAAATAAGAATGCGCTCATCATTAAGATGCTTCAATTTTTCAAATCCTGGACGTTTTTTGATGATACTTTTTTGGACTTTATCCCTTCTAACCCCCACCCAAACAAGACAAATATAATCTGGTTGTCGTCTCAACACGTCTTCCCAATCTGTTTGGACACTTGCGAATTCTACATCTTGAAATAAATTGACTGCACCTGCTAATTCCGAAATTTCGGTAAGCCAATTTAGCTTTCCTGGCGTAAAAACCGGCCTCGGCCACCATTCCCAATATAGCTTGAGTGTACGATGATTATTCGAACCTTTCTGTTTTACCTTTGCGACTCTAGTACGAAACCGTTCGGCAGCTCGCATACCTCGTTCCGGATATCCCAGCACCTCTGCAGTGGTAATAAGGTCATGTTCTATATCCGATAGCGATTGTGGATTCAAGATAATGTGAGGAATCCCACGTTCCTTTAATTGATTAACATTCTTCTCCATTCCTGGGACACTTAAAGAAGCTAGAACCATGTCAGGGTTTAATTTTTCTACTAGATTCATATTTATCGATAAATCTGGCCCCAATTTTGGAAGACTGGCAATAGTCTCAGGCCAATCAGAAAAATCATCCACCCCGACCAATAGATGTGTCAGACCTAAATATTCTATAATTTCTGTGTTACTCGGGCATAAGGAAATAACTCGCACCGTTCCCCCTCCATCTTAATTCTATTTATATTGAAAGTTAATTCACAACTACTACCGTATCTTAATAATAAATTAAGCTTGAAAACTTATCATTAAGACATACTAATAAATTTCCTAGTGAGGTAATTACAAATGAAAAAATAACCAGCTAAAATAGCTGGTTATTTTTTTAACTTTTTCCTACTTTAACTGCTTCCACTAAATTATTTAGGAATTGATAAATTACTTGGAACGCTTCATTTAAGGTCATATCTTCCTTAAAACCTTTAACATAATTCAAAGCAAAGTTTAAATTCCATAGGCCATCATCTTGACTAAAAATCAAATCAAATTTGGCTTCATTTCCATGTAAAGTTGTATTTAGATGTTCATTTAATGTTTTATCGAATTTCTTTTGAAGCTTTAGCCCTAACATCACGTCATAGGTTCCAAACACATCATCAACCTCTAACGAAACAGCTTCTACTCTAATCGCTTCAAACCAGTTTGACTCTAGATAGATAAACTCATTCTTATTCTTTTTCAAGTAAGTGAGTGGTTGAGATAAAAAAGCCCCTGTTTCATTCTTTATCATATTTTCTGTTTCTTTATCACAACGTTCAATGTAAGCATCTGAAAAATTCACCATAAAGCATCCTCCTAATATAACTTCCCTTACTAATATTGAGTATTTTCCCCTAAAAAGCAAATATAGGATAGTCTTAAAATAAAAAAAGCGCCAGGCACTTTTGTGCTTGGCACTTAAATCCTTAATTTTCAGCTAGCTTTGCAGTTACTTTATTGCCTGCTGGCTTAGCTTCACCTGGGTCTTCTGCTTGTTTTGCACGTTTAATGAAAAGTGCAAGGACTAAAGCAAGACCAGCGATAAAGACACTTACGTAGAACGCATCATTTATCCCTTCAAGCATAGCTTTCATTTGGATGTCGTGTTGCATTTTTAATTTCATAGCCTCAGTAATCGCTGTTGTCGGCGGATTGCTAAGCATCTTGGCCTTGGCTGCCGCAACAAGTTCCGTTGCGTGTGTTTTCGCACGGGTTGTCATTACTGTTACCAATAAAGCCGTACCAATAGCACCTGAAACTTGTTGCATGGTATTATTCATCGCTGTACCATGTGGGTAAAATCTTGCCGGCAACTGGTTTAAACCATTAGTTGTAACCGGCATATTTACCATTGACATACCAAACATACGCAAAGTGTATAAAAATATTAAGTGTTTATAAGACATATCAAGAGTTAAATTACTAAGAAGATAACTTGTGATCACTGTAATCGATAAACCAATGATAGCCAGTAGTCGTCCGCCAAACTTATCAAATAATTTACCAGTAATCGGCATCATAATAGCCATTACGATTGCCCCAGGTAACAACAATAATCCAGCATCTATCGGAGATATTCCTCGAATCGTTTGAACATAAATTGGCAAAAGAAGCATCCCTGAAAACATTGCCATAGTAACAACCATGGAAATCGCTGACGATAATGCGAACATTGGGTATTTGTAGATTCTAAAATTAAGCAATGGTCTTTCTTGATTTAATTGACGTAAAATAAAGGTTACTAAGGCAATGACACCAATTGCAAGCGTGCCGTATACCTTTGGACTGTCCCATCCGTCCTTACCAGCAGAACTAAATCCATATAATATTCCACCAAACCCTACGCTAGATAAGATAACAGATAAGAAATCAAGTTTGATATCAACTTTTCCTTTTTTATCTTTAAGTAAGAAGAATCCAATTAATACGACAATAATCGCGATTGGCGTAATAAAATGGAAAAGCATTCTCCAATCATAGTGTTCAATAATCCAGCCTGATAATGTCGGTCCAATAGCTGGGGCAAACATTAATACTAATCCAAATACGCCCATCGCCATTCCACGTTTTTCAACCGGAAAGCTAGTTAACATTACGTTCATTAATAAAGGCATCATTATGGCAGAACCAGAAGCCTGAATCATCCGACCGGTTAGTAATAGCGGGAAAGCATGCGCAAATCCAGCTAAAACAGTACCGACTGTAAATAAAATCATTGCTGCTAAGAAAAGTTGACGAACAGAGAATTTTTGAATTAAAAATGCTGATAATGGAATAAGAATTCCATTTACTAACATAAATCCAGTTGTTAGCCATTGAACCGTCGAAGCTTCAATTTCTAAATCCTTCATAATGGAAGGTAGTGCGATATTTAGTAATGTGTTATTTAAGAATGCAATAAAGGCTCCAATCATTAAGACCGCAATAATCCCGTATGGAGGACGTTTAGCCTCAGCTTTTGATTGATCCATTGAATTTCCCCCTATAAACTTTTAGTTCAGTTTTTTATACCCCTGTTTCACACTTACATAATAATATACTGCGAGTTCAATTTTTGCAATTAAAAATATCTACAAATTTATGGGTTTGTAAAGAATCTATAAATAATGTACTATATTTTTATACAGTCAGTACAAATCCATTTTAGGGTGATTATATGTACAATCGGAAACAAAATGTTATTCATTCTGCCCACCAATTATTTATTGAAAAGGGTTTCCAAGCGACATCTATTCAAGACATTTTAGATTACAGCGGTATTTCAAAGGGTACATTTTATAATTATTTTTCTTCAAAGAATGAATTATTAATCGGAATCTACAAATCCATTCACAAAAAGCTGGAGAAGGAAAAAAATGACTTACTTGTCGGTCAGGATCCTTCAGATATTGAAATATTTATTAAACAGATTGAATTGCAAATGATTACAAATAGAAAAAATAAATTAATTGCTTTATTTGAAGAAGTAATGGCCTCGAATGATAATGACCTTAAACAGTTTATTCTGCGTAGTCGCTTAAATTCTCTTAACTGGTACTATAAGCGTTTTATTGAAATTTTTGGTGAGGACAAAAGACCTTATTTGTTAGATTGCGCAATAATGTTTCAGGGAATTCTCCAAATAAATGTACATTACAATCGAATGGCGTATGAAACAGGAGAAAAAGTCAATCAAGTAGTACGTTATAGTGTTAGCCGCCTAGTGAAAATGGTGGAAGATGTAGTCGAATCCAATGATCAATTGCTTCAACCAGAACTGATTGAAAAATGGCTTCCTGGCTGCCAAAAAAATGATAAGGGATTTAAAACTCAACTTCTTCAGCACTCTGTCACATTAAGAAAAACGATTGCAAAGCATATTTCTAATGAAGCAGAACAGGCTAAATTTATTGAACTGCTGGATTTTATTATTGATGAATTATTACATTCAGGTGTACCCCGCAAATTTATTACTGAAAGTGCTCTTTATACTCTTAAAGAGAATAATTATCTGGCTAAAGAACTTCCACCATTGGAAAAGTTGGTTAAAGACTACTTTAGTCAACTTGAGGATTGATACGAACGAAAACCCCTATTCTAAACGATTAGGGGTCTTCCTATGTATATGTTTATGAATGAATATACTACTGAAAAAACGCCTTCTGAATCTCCCAAATAAAATAATGTCTAGAGTATTGTCGGACTTCCACCACAGCATCTTCTCCATTTTTGGTAAAAATCAATCCAGAACCCATTTGCTCTTGAAACGACCATCCTTTTGATTTCATAAATTCTTGCACAACTAAGTAGCCATCATTACCCTTTTTTTCTGACAAGTACCTGCTTCTTTTATCTGTTTTAGAGAACTGTGCATAATTTGACTCAGAAAATTGAAGTTTGATTGCAGACACAAGGATTGGCAGTGGATTTCCTTCTTGATAAATGGCCGATCCAAATGGACTCATCACCAAACCGGAACCAAGGGCAAAAATAATCACTAAGGTAATGACTAAGTTTTTCATCTTCCCCATCTGTTAACCTCCCAAGCAATAAGCTCCTACTTTATTTGACGGCTAGAAGGCTCCATTTGTTTCAATAGACAACATTTCATTTTGATGACAAATTTTCAAAAAAATAGACTGACTCTTAGTTTTGAGTCAGCCCCTTGCTATTTAGATTATTCATTTTTTAAAAATGTGCTTGGCATGACGACCGCAATAACCTCACCACGAGCACAGAGTGTATCATTGGCATAAACCTCTGTTTCAACCTTATATTTCTTTGGGTGAATCTCGTGTACTGTTCCAACTGCCTTCAGAGGCACGCCATGGGGAGTTGGCTTAATAAAGTTTACGTTCAGTGAAGCAGTGACAAATCGAGGTGGCTCTGCTCCTTCACCCGGTTCATGACCATTCTTTCGGTGAAGGGCCAATGATGCGGTTCCCGTCCCATGACAATCGATTAACGACGCAACAATTCCGCCATAGACAAATCCCGGAAGTGCTAGATGTCTTGCCTCTGGACTAAAAATTGTTACCGTCTTCTCCCCTTGCCAACAAGTACGAAAATGGTGCCCCTCTTCATTTAATCTGCCACAGCCGTAACACCAAGCAAAATCATCTGGGTACTCATCTTGAATGGCTACTACTATATTTTTTTCCACTGTTTTCTCCCCCATTACGTTATATTTTTCTTAATAAATCACGATTTAACTCGCTTACCGAACTTTTCCCTGATAAAGCAAGGGTTAAGTCAAAATCTGCAATCAAATTACGGAGTACCTGTTTCACTCCTTCTTCTCCAGCCAAAGCTAATCCATACATATAAGGTCGACCTACCAATACCGCTTTGGCACCTAGCGCAATGGCTTTAACAATATCAGAGCCTCTTCTAATCCCACTGTCCATTAAGACTGGGATTTGGCCTCCGACAATTTCTACAATATCAGGTAATGCATCAATGGCCGGAATGGCTCCATCGACCTGCCTGCCTCCATGATTGCTCACAATGATTCCATCCACACCATGAATTAATGCCAGCTTCGCATCTTCAGGATGTAAAATACCTTTTAACAAAATTGGCAGTGAGGTTTGTCCTTTAATAAATTCTATGTCTTTCCAGCTTAAAGATGGATTTCCGAATACTTGTGCCCAAAGCCTGATGGCGGATTTCATATCCTCTTTTGGGGACTTTTCTAAGCGTGAACAAAAAACAGGATCTTCCAAATAGTTACCAATACCTTCTGCTTCTAAAAACGGCAAATATGCATGTTCAATATCTTTTTCACGCCATGCCATCATTGGGGTATCAAGTGTAATCACTATAGCACTATATCCCGCTGCCTCTGCTCTTTTTACCATACTTGCAGCAATTTCCCTGTCGCTACTCCAATACAGCTGAAACCATCTATCCCCTACACCCATTTCTGCAGAGATTTTTTCAAGACTGTATGTAGAAGCAGTACTTGCTATGAGCGGGATACCCATGCTCGCTGCGGCCCGTGCTGTTGCTAGTTCGCCTTCAGGATGGACAATCGATTGAACTCCTATTGGTGCGAGCAAAAAAGGATACTGAAGTTTTTTGCCAAACAGCTCGATACTTAGATCTCTTGATGAGGTATCACTTAACATGCGTGGGACAATATGCCACTTTTCAAATGACTTATTATTGTTCCTTGCTGTTACTTCAGCACCAGCAGATGCGGCAACGTAGTGATATGGTTTTGCCTCAAGTTGCTCTTTAGCCTTAGCCTCTAACTCTTCATATGAAACTGGAACAATATTATTCTCTATTCCTTGATAAACTTTAAATTGGACTTGATTACCGAAACCCATCGTGGTATACCCCCTTTTACAGTAAGCGTTTCCATTAACATGATATCATTCAAAAAAATAAATGGTCAATAAATAGTCAAAAAATTAGGAAAACCATAAAGTTGGTTTATTAGTTATTATTTGACTTAATTTTCTAATAATATATGATAAATTTAGTAGCTCGAAAGAATGTTAGGAGGAGACTAGATGAAAAAAACAGTAGCAAAACGGTTAACCCGCTCAGAAGTACCAGAAGATTTGACATGGAATCTGGATGACTTATTCCCCTCAGAACAGTCATGGGAAGAGGAACTAATAGCAATTGACCATGAGATAAACAAGTTTGACCAATTTAAGGGGACTTTACATACAGGTGCAAAGGCATTATTAGACTGCTTATGTGCACAGGAACAGCTTTCCATGAAAATTACAAAAGCTTGGACATATGCGAACCTTAAACAATCCGCAGATGGAACTGACCCAGTTAATCAGGAAAATTCAGCAAAATTTTCAGCATTACGAACGAAAAGTATCGCTGCTTTATCGTTCATTCATTCTGAAATTCTTGCCCTTGAGGAAGGAGTTGTCGAAAAATACATTTTAGAGGAACCTGGTCTTGATGCCTTCCGAAAAAATTTAGTGGAGCTTCTAGAAACGAAAAAACATAGACTTTCTCCTGAAACAGAGGAAGCGCTTGCTGCTTTAGGTGAACTTCAAGGAGCCCCATATCAAATCTACCAAATGACAAAATTGGCGGATATGGATTTTTCTCCGATAAAAGATGAAAGTGGTCAGGAATTGCCTGTTTCGTTTGCTTTATTTGAGAGCCGCTACGAATTCTCAGCAAATACAGAGGTTCGAAGAAAGGCCTATTACTCTTTTGTTGAAACTTTAAAAAAGTACACAAATACGATGGCTGCAACCTATGCTACAGAGGTAAAGAAGCAAGTCACTCTTGCACACTTACGGAATTACGAGTCCGTTACCCATATGTTGCTTGAGCCCCAGCAGGTAACATTGGAGATGTATAATAACCAAATAGACATTATATATAAAGAACTTGCCCCACATATGAGGCGGTTTGCCCAATTAAAACAAAAAGTTCTTGGTCTTCCGCAAATGCTTTTTTGTGATTTGAAAGCACCACTTGACCCAGACTTCGATCCAAAAACTACATATGAAGAGGCGAGCCAACTCATATTGGATTCTTTAAAGATAATGGGTCCTGAATATTCCGAAATCATGGAAAGAGGGTTTAAAGAAAGATGGGTTGACTTAGCAGATAATGTTGGCAAATCCACAGGAGCTTTTTGCTCTAGCCCGTATGGGTCTCATCCATATATCCTTATTACTTGGCAGGATAATATGCGTGGCTGCTTTACCTTAACACATGAATTTGGGCATGCAGGACATTTCTTTTTAGCCAATAAAAATCAACGAATAATGAATGTGCGCCCTTCAATGTATTTTGTAGAAGCACCATCAACTATGAACGAAATGCTATTAGGCCAGCATTTACTCAATAAATATAAAGATAAACAAATGCGCCGTTGGGTTGTTCTTCAACTGCTAGGAACCTATTATCATAATTTTGTCACCCATTTACTTGAAGCGGAATATCAACGTAGAATATACACTCTTGCTGAAGATGGAAAAGCACTAACAGCTAAAATATTAACAGAAGTAACCAAATCCGTTCTTACCGAGTTTTGGGGAGATACGGTTGTAATAGATGAAGGAGCAAGCTTAACTTGGATGCGCCAACCACACTATTACATGGGATTATATCCATACACCTATTCTGCAGGGTTAACTGCATCAACAGCTGTCGCGCAAATGATTCAAGAAGAAGGCCAGCCTGCCGTAGATAGATGGTTAGATGTACTGCGTGCAGGTGGAACAATGGAGCCACTTGAGTTGTTGAGACATGCCGGAATTGATATGTCTACACCAGAACCTATCATTAGAGCTGTGGCTTTTGTAGGTTCATTGATAGATGAATTAGAAGAATCATTTAAGTAGTTATTTAAGAAGAGGTTGCCTCAATTGCAACCTCTTCTTGTTTTACTTTTTACTTTTTACTTTTTACTCTTTATCTTTAGATCACTTCGATAAAGTAGGACTTTTTCCAATACAATTTCAACAAACCGTATGCAACGGCTCAAGTCTTTCTTCTGAGGTGAAACCTCAATTTTAAGTGTAACAGCTAAATGAGTGTGATAATAAAGCATAGTTTTAAATTCATCAACAGCCCCGCAAAAATTTAGATAGCCACTGTCACCTGTCCCGACAACTGCAGTAACAATATTCTTCACGTCTTCTGTTTTAAAAGCACGAAAAATGCCCATCATTTCATGTGGTATATTTCCATTTCCCCACGTATAGGTTCCAATCACAATAGCTTCATAGTTACTTAAATCATTGATTGGAAATTGCTCAATTCTAAAAAGTTTAACAACAACTTTCTTCCTATTGAATAACTCTTGAATCAAATGAACTAATTCTTCTGTATTCCCCGTTTTGGAAGAATACACGATAGCTATTTTCATAATTCATCAAATCCATTGGATTGGGTAACCTTTGCATAGGTCCTTGATTTCTGCTCAAAAAAATCGGACTTTGTTTCATTCATCATTTCATCACTGAAAACATGAATCCACGGCATTGGATTGCTTCTGTCCACGTAGAGATTTTGCAAACCAAGCTGACGTAGACGTTTATTAGCAAGATATTCGGTGTACTCCTCATACTGATTTATATTAATTCTATCTATATCTTGGAAAATCACACGAGCCCATTCTTTTTCTAGCTCAACAGCCTGTCCAACTGTATGATAAATATATTCAATATTTGAATCATTATTTAGTTTTGGATTCTCTGTTAAAAGGATGCGTAAAAACTGAGCCATAAAATAAGCATGTTGCATTTCATCACGTTGAATATAGCTAATCATTGTGCTTGTCTTTAACATTTTTTGCTGTCCGGCAAGATAATAAAAAAAAGCAAAGCCTGCATAAAAATAAATACCCTCCAGATTGATAGAATTCACACCTAATTCAAATAGATTTTGCGGAGTAGGATTTTCTCGAAAGCTTTCATAAGAATTTAATATGAGTTGATTTCTTTTTTGCACTATCGGATCACTTTTAGCTTGATTGAATCGGTCATTTTGCTCACTTAAAGGTACAAGAGAACTTAGAATATAGGAATATGATTCGTTATGAACCGCCTCCTGCTGTGCAATCACCGCAAATATGGCTTTCATACTTGAATCTGACACATAATCCATCACTTGGCACATCGTTGGTGTTTGCAGGCTGTCCAATGAGGCCAGTTGTGTATTAATACGCAAAAATACATCTTTCTCTGTTAAGCTAAGTTGGTCCCACTGCTTAACATCATCTTGCATAATTATTTCCTGTGCTTTCCAAAAATTTGATAATAATGTTTGATACAAATCGTACATTTGTGGGTAAGCGATATCATTCCAGTTAAGCAATCCTGAAGACTGCCCGTTAATTATTCCTGTCGTTTTATTTGGAAACTTCGGATTTAGTAGTTTAACTTTTAATAAAGGTGAATGAATGTCCATTAAGCTCTCCTCCCATTAACTATGACACGCCTCGCATTCTTCTATTTCAGCTTGTGTTGTGCTTCTTACATAATAAGTTGTCTTAAGCCCCTGCTTCCAAGATTCCAAATGAAGATTTAATAAATCTTTCGCTTTTATGTCATGTCGAACATAAAGATTGAAACTAATTGCCTGATCAATATGACGTCCACGAGCAGCATTCTGTTTGATACTCCAAACTTGATCAATTTCATGCCTTACACGACGATAATAAGTGTAAGTATGATGATTTAGGTCAGGTGCTGTCACTTTAAATTTAAAATTTTTCTTCTCTTCAGCGTATTCCACCGAATAGATAGGATCAATTCCATCTGTTGAACCACCAATTTTTGCTGTTGAAGAGTTTGGTGCAATAGCCATAAGCCACCCATTTCGAAGTCCATGAATAGCTACTTTCCTCTTTAAATCATTCCACCTATCTGTCTGGTAATTTCTACGTGTAAAATAGTCACCGGTTTGCCACTCAGAACCGCTAAACTGACTATACGCCCCTTTCTCTTTTGCTAGTTCCATTGAAGACCGAATGGTGTAAAAAGCAATGTCTTCATATAATACATCTGCAAAATGAACGGCAGCATAGGATTCCCATTGAATTCCCTTTAGTGCAAGAAGATGGTGCCAACCAAACGTGCCAAGGCCAACGGCTCTAAACTTTTTATTCGTAATCTGTGCTTGCCCCACTGAGATTGTATTTAAGTCAATGACATTGTCTAACATTCTTACCTGGATCCGTATTAGTCGTTCTAAGACATTCGCTGGTACAGCTTTTGCAAGATTAACAGAGGATAAATTACAAACAACAAAATCACCTGGTTTACGTACCATTACGATGTTTCCCTCTTCGTCCTGAAATTCGTTAACGATCGTTGTAGGTGACATATTTTGCGTAATTTCGGTACATAAGTTACTGCAATAGATTGAAGTACGACCCTTGCCTAAAAGATGTTTATTCGGATTTTTCCTGTTCACTTCATCACGGTAAAACATGTATGGAGTTCCAGTTTCTAGTTGTGAAACCATAATTCGTGCCATAATATCCATAGCTCGATATGTTTTACGTGGAAGAAGTGGGTTACTTACCGCCTCCTCATATTTCTCGGTAAAATATTTGTGATCACTTTCATCATAAAAATCTTCCAATCCAAGAAGATTACCCTTTTCATCTTTCCAGCCCATGATCTGTTTTACCTCATGTGGACAAAACGTATGCCATTCTCCAATACTTCTACCGTTATCATCTTTTTCTTCAAGTTTTTGCATAAATAAGTCCGGGATAGAAACCCCGGTAAAAATATCATGGGCTTTCCGGCGCTCATCTCCATTATTTGTTTTTAAGTCAAGGAATCCATTCATAATATCTTTATGAAATATATCCAAATATACAGCGATGGCTCCCTGCCGCTGACCTAATTGGTCAACACTTACAGCAGTATCATTTACTAACTTGATCCATGGGACAATACCGGAAGAGTTTCCTCTAAATTTCTTAATATCGGAACCTAAAGCACGAACCTTACCATAATAGATTCCAATTCCCCCACCATCTTTACTCAACCTGGCAATATCCCAATTATTTAAATAAATGCTATCGAGGGAATCATTGACTGTGTCAATAAAACATGAGGAAAGCTGACCAACGCTTTTTCCTGCATTTGCTAATGTAGGGGTTGCGACCGTCATATATAAGTTGCTTAAAGCCCAATATGCCTCTTTTACTAGACTTAAGCGAATGGACTTCTTTTCATACTTCATAAGCGTCATAGCAATAATCATGAAACGCTCTTGAGGAAGCTCATAGACGTTCCGTTCATAATCCCGTGCAAGGTAACGATCTGCAAATAGGAATAATCCTATGTAATTAAACAAGTGGTCCTGATCTTGACTGATCTCTTTTGCTATACTATGTATTTCATCTTTACTATATAGGGTTAGTAAGTCACTAGAATAGATTCCTAAATCCGTTAGTATTTTAATGAGCACATAAAATTTTCCATATTTTTTTGTGGATTCATATCCCCGATTTTTTGCTGCCTCACAATATAATTCCTGCAAATACAAGCTAGCAGCCACGAAAGTCCAATCGGGTTGATCTAGTGCTATTTGGTTAACTGCATAGAATAGTGCTTGCTTATTAACGTCTGTGTCTGTTCCTCCCAACTGATTTATATGCTTTTTAAAATCAGAAGCATCAATGTTAAATTTCTGTTCAGCTTGATTAATAGATTCCAAAACAGAATCAAGCTCTTCTTGTACCTTAATGGCCATAATTTTTCCCCCAAATTAAAAAAATCCGCTCAAGGTGAACTGAGCGGATGAAACGATAACAGTAGAGAAGACGCAAAAATTTCTGGTGTCTCCTGTCGCCACCGTTTCATCTTCTCAATCCCCGAAGAAGTTGAAACATCTTAAGAAAGACAGGTCTCCTGACTTATGCTTCTCCCTACTATGAGTCCTTCCCGTATAAGCGCCTAATCAATTAAACTCTCTTATACAGTGGTTTTCTCATTTCGTCAGCATTTACAGTTGCGGGGGCAGTTCTGGTATTTCACCAGATTCCCTTTTAAGCCTAACGGCATCTCTTCTCAAGGCAAACACAATATATAGTTTTTTATCACAAAAACATAACAACATCTTGTATAAAGCGGTTAAAATAAATACTAGTATATATTCCATAAAATATCAAGCATCTTTTTCTTTATCATTCATCTTGTTGATAAAGATTCTTTTCCAGTTCTCTTCTAATCTCTTGAGGTATTGTTTCAGATTGTTGTGTTTTGAGATTAAAATTTACATAAGTGGCTGTTCCTTTTACACAAATTCTTCCTTCCTGATGGATTTCCTCATAAAGCTGTAAACTGGAATTTCCTATCCTATTAACCCATGTAAAAACTTCTACATCCTTTCCAAAATATATTTGTTTTAAATAATCCACGTTCATATTGAGAATAATCATTTTCCAATTTTTAAAGGAAGAGTCAGGGGTAAATAATTTGAAAATTTCGTTTCTAGCGGCTTCAAACCAAATTGGTATGGTTGTATTATTGATATGACCCACCCCGTCCGTCTCAGAAACACGAGGTTCAATGACTTTTTTATACATATAGGCTTCCCCCTTCTCCATAAGTTAATTATCATTTGTTATAACTCCTTCATAAGCCTTGACGTAAATTTGCTCAATTGCTTCAATAGTAAACTCTTTTGGGCTCCTATTTAATAGCCTTTTCTGTTTAAACCCATTCTCAGCCAACCTTTTAATATCCTTCCGTTGGATGTTATATGCACTTAGTGTTGTAGGCAGACCGACATCTTGCACCAAGTCTAGTAAGCTATGAACCACTTCCTGCGCGATTTCCTTTTCACTTTTCCCCTTGCTCGTTATCGAAAATAGGTCAGCGACTGCCATGATTTTTTCCAAACAAGCCGGCCATATATAATCATAGACGTAAGGCAATAAAACAGCATTTGATTCCCCATGAGGTATTTTATATAAGCCACCAAGGGGGTAAGCTAGACCATGAACCCCCGCCACACCTGCATTAAAAAAACTTAATCCCGCCAATAAACTGGCTAATGACATTTGTTCTCTTGCTGGCCGATCTTGACCGTTCTCTACTGCCGTACGAATACTCCCAATTATCTTTCTCATTGCTTCTAGTGCTAAAATATCAGTTAGTGGAGTGGCGTTTTTTGAAGTATAAGCCTCTAAGGCGTGTGTGAAGGCATCAATGCCACTTGCAGCTGTTACTCTTGGTGGTAATGTGTAAGTTAACGATGAATCGACAATTGCATAATCAGCCAACAAATATTCGTGAGTAATAACATCTTTTGTTTCCTCTAAAGAAAAAACAGCGATATCTGTAACCTCTGCACCTGTTCCAGATGTCGTCGGAATTAAAATCTTTTGTAGCCCCTTTTTTGAAAGCTTTGTCGTTCCGCTTAAATTTAAATAGTCCTATATCCATCCTTCATTTTCTACAAGGACGGCAGCAGCCTTTGCTAAATCAAGAGCACTCCCTCCACCTACACCAATAACTAAACAAGGATTGTATTTTCTAATTTTACTTACCACTTGATTCCCTACCTCTATAGAAGGCTCCGGTACAACATTAATATCTAATTGAATTCCAATATTTAGCTCTTCAATGATGCTGAGAATGGGTTGAATCACACCTAATTCCTTTACAATTGGGTCAGATAATAAATACACTCTTTTAGCTTGTAAATCCTTTAATATATCTTTTAAGTTTGTTAACGATCCTGCCCCATGGTAAATTTTCTTTGGTGAAATAAATTGCTCCATGTTTCTCACTTCCCCTATTAATTAATGAAATCGTTTATATAGATTATTCTAAATCTTCTATCCACTTAAATCAAAGGTCAACTAATGAAAAAGGACGGCTCTAAACAGAAGAGCCATCCTTTATTGTATTATTGTACCCTCTGTATCCTATTTTGAAGTGGATAGGAAAACGATTTTGGCTGTGCGGTAATGTAATTAACTAGCGCATCTAAATCAACCGGACCAACTTCTTTATTTTGGGCTTTAGTGAATTCAGTAAAACCATCTCCCCCACCAGATAAGAAGATATTTGCTGTTACCGTATACGACTTAGCGGAATCAAGTTCTGTACCGTCCGAAAGCTTGACACTCACTATCCTGTTTCCAACAGGCTTATTAGGGTCCCAAGTATATGTTAAACCAGAAATTTGTAGGATCGCAGTTCTTGTACCCCACTGCTGGTTAAGCAAGTCACGAATTTGTTGCCCGGTCATTGTCATTTTTACCAATTCATTATTAAAAGGCTGTACCGTATATACCTCACCCCAGGTAATATCACCCGGATCAATATCAGCTCGTATACCTCCAGGGTTCATAAAGGCAAAATCTGTATTCATCGCTTTTCTTTGTGCATCGGCAATTAAATCCCCAAGAACAGATTCACCATTTTCATTTTGCTTTGCTGTTAAGTTATCAGATGTAGATCCAACTATCCGTTTAACAATTGGCTCTACCTTCGCTTCATAACCTTCAAGCATTTTCTTAATTTCAGGATCTGGCTCTATTCCTTCTTGAAAGGTTGTCACAATCTCTGCCCGCTTGGAAACAATATCCTTCGTTTTCGGATCAATTTCAATATCAACGTCTGAAAAAGCCGTCCCATAAGAATACGACTGAACTACCAGTTTATTATCAATTGTAGCATTCATATAAGCATGATTATGACCGCCAAAAATAATATCCACTTCATCGTCCACTCGATTGGCGATATCTACAAGCTGACCTGTAGGATTTTCTCCATTTGGGCCAGATGTACCTGGATTATGGGCTAGAACAACAATCGATTTTACTCCTTGTTTTTTTAATTCAGCAACATTGAGGTTAATCGCTTCTACCTCATCGGTGAATTTTAAGCCCGCTACACCACTTGGTACAACGACAGTCGGTGTCTCAGTGGTTACAACCCCGATGAAACCAATTGGCATTCCATTTACCTTAATCACGTGATAGGGAGGTAGAATAGGTTTTCCTGTTTTCTCATTGATTACATTAGCTACTATCCATGGAAATGTAGAACCAGCAAAATCCCCTGTTTTTGGATGGGGGCCACCCTTTATTAGACGAAGGAGTTCATTTAAACCTTCATCAAATTCGTGATTTCCAACAGTTCCAATATCGAATCCAAGTTTATTTAGTAGCTCAATGGTCGGTTCATCTTGTAATAATGCCGATACTGGTGGACTGGCTCCAACCATATCTCCATCCTGAACAAGAAGTGTGTTTTTATTCACCGCTTCTCTTTGTTTTAGATAAGCAGCTAAATAGTCAATGCGCCCTGCAGGCTTTCCATTTACTTTACGAGTAACATTTAATTGACCATGTAAATCATTGATTCCTAAAAGTTGAACTTGAACAAGCCGGTTGTCCGCTGCAGGTGGCTTTGCCTTTTTAGGATTTTTGGCTTCAGGACGCTCAGATTGATGTCCATGATATTCTTCGGATAGGCCTTGATCCCCTTGTGGATTTTGCCTTGCCACTTGAAGTACATCTTTTTTTGTTTTGTTTGCACCGTAATGATTCTGATTATCTAAAACTCGTGATAAAGCTTGATGCTTTTCCGTCCACCCAAATAGGGCAAGTATTACTGAGTACATAATTATTCTATAAAACCACTTCATATATTACCTCCTATTTTTTACTAAATAGCCAAATGTATTTTTTGCTTGAAAAAGGAGGAATATGTATAAAATCGTCATAAAAACCACGTATAAAATACACGTGGTTTCCTAGAACCTCATTGCTCTGCCATTCAAAAATTACGCATGAGCAAAATCGATAATATATTTTTCTATCATTCTAGCATCATCCGGATGAAACATATGCGATGAATTTCCATACCAAACCATATCTTTTCCAAGTGGTGCCTCTAGATTATTAAAAAATGTTTCCACCGGTTTCCCTTCTACATGAGCATCTTTTGTACCATGTAAAAATGCAATTCGAGTTTCTACTTTTTTTAGTTGATTTAAATTTATTTTTGCAAAATCCTCGATTAATTCTTGGGTGTATGTAAGATTATAGGCACTATAAAAGGAATGGAAAATATCCATTAAGGAATACTCAGAACTAGTAAAAAATTGTTTTAACCCTCCAATCATACCTGGATGTTTTACCGTTTCACTTTTATATACCATAGAATTATATTTAATTAGCGGTCGGCGAAATTCGGTCCATTGTTTTACTTTGAGATAGGGAGGTTGTCCTAATTCATACAGTTTCTTCAAAGTCTTTTGATCATTGGCTTGTTTTGCTTTATTTACAACCCAGTCATAACAGAGTTTATCATTATTTGTCCAATTTAAAATTTGTGAAATACCAATATAGGCATGAAGTTTTTCCGGATATCTTAAGGCCATATTTAATCCAATAATGGAGCCCCATGAATGGGCGGCCAAATATATCTTTTCTTGGTTAAAGCGACTTCTGAGTACATCTACTAATTCATTGCAATCAGTAATGTATTGCTCGACTCTCATAAATCCAGCAGGTGTATTCTTATCATAAGATTTTCCTGCACCTCGTTGATCATAAAACACAACAACAAAGTGTTTAACGAGTTCTTTAGTTGTAGTAGACACGGCATAATCTTGACCTCGAGAGACTACACCTGGAACAGGCATACACGGTCCTCCATGAATAAAAAGCAGAACTGGTTTTGTAGGATTTTCTGCCTGAATTAGTACGGTCTGTTCCACTCCGCCCAATCTTACTTTCTCAACAGAATCTATCCCGGAAGTTGCGATCCTGAACTCTCTTTTTTTAAAAAGTAACACCATTATTTACCACCTCTCTTTAATACTATTATACAATAAAAGGTGACAAGCAATCGCTGTCACCTTTTGTGTTCTTTTTTATCTCTTTGCTATGAGGTTTTGATAAGCAGCTGATGTTCTTACTTCCACAGTTAAGGTGCCTTTTCCATAAATTGCTTTTATTAAAAATGGATATCCTGTTGTATTCTTAAATTGAAAATCTGGGCCACCATATGACACTGTCGCATCACGACCGGCAGGAACATAACCAACGGATAATGAGTGGTGATGCTTTTCTACATAGGTTACTGCTAATAAATCCACTGCATTAAATAACGTGGAAGAAGTCTGGCAAATTCCTCCACCAATCCCATCTACCATTTTTTTATTTACAATTTCTTTTGCCTTTTGATATCCGTGTGCAGCATCACTAGGTCCAACCGTAGTATTAAAGGAAAAAATATCATCGGATCCAACAATGATATTGTTGATAGCTTGTGCTGATAACTCGATATTCTTTGAACGCCCCACCACTCCGCTATTAAATCTTGTAGTAAATTTTCCTATTATTACTTCTCCTAAATGAGAGATTTCCTCAGGCTTATAGCCACTTTCAGTAACGTACAAAGGCAGTTCAATGTCTCCACCAATAAGAGATGCGGCCATAACCTTTTCTACTAATTCCGATTCCTCTAATATCACTTTCGGTTTTCCCTTAATGATTTGCCCATTTGCATCAATTTTATCGAGTACCATTCGCTGGTCATACCCCGTTGATGTTTCAGTTCCTCTCGCCAAATCTTTAGCCCATTTTTCAATTTCCTTTTTGTAGGTCTCTTTGTTGTTTTCAAACCCCATATCTTTCGGAATAAAGCTCTTAATAATTGTTTTCGTATTCGGGTCAATGACATTAACAACAATTTGCTTAGGTTCCTCTACCTTCGGTGGTTCTTCTTTCGGCTGTTTTTCGGATTGCTTTTGAGGTTGTATTACCTTTTTTTCCTGTGCCACCTCTTTTGTTGTTCCCTCTGTACACCCCGTCAATCCTATCAGACTACTAATGACAAAAATTGAAATAGCCCAATTTCGTTTGCTCATTGCCCCAACTACTCCTCTTATTAGTTATTCAGTGGTGTTCTAATCCCAATTTATTGATCACTATGGGATTCAATTCCATTCACCCATTTTATTCGTCAAGGCATGTCATTATTACTGTGGCTATATCGATACAATCCGATTGCTTTTCCGTCACCCATAATAAAGTATGGTATAATAAGAATAGAAGGGATTAGAATGAGCGTTGTTATACAAGAAGGTTTCTAACTACACCACCATTCTTAATTCATTAAGATAGAAAAATAATTGGAAAAAAGGTGCTATACATGGACGGTTCGATTGAAACGGTTTATTTCTTAGAAAATCCTGAGAGGAATATGATTAAATTTGCAACTGGGAAACAGCTACGTTATGAGGATGTAATAAAAGAGGTTTTTGGGGTTGCGAGTATCAATGATTTACACATGATGATTCAGTTTAATAAAGGTTTTCAAACAAGTATTTGTAATTGTCATGGAATCAGTGAGAAAAGTATTACTTTAGATCGAATCATTAGGATTGCATCTAAAACAGATTTACTTCGTTTCAAGCAACTAATATTGGAGCAAATGACCACTGGAGAAGAAGAGTCAAACATAAACCCCTCTACGTGTCCCTTCGATCTTAGAATAAAGCTTCAAGAAGGCATATTCCAATGGGATGATACTAATTTTTCTTATAATGCCGTAAAACCTGGTGCCTAACCTTTGTGATTGTAATAACCACAAAGGCTAGGTGCCTTTTTTAATCCAGATTGATTACTTTTTTCGCTTGCCATAAAATCCTCCTTTGTCCCAGAATCCTCTTTCAGAACAGCCAATACACGAAAATCCCGCAGAAATACAGCGGTCATACCCCATTGATTCACAAGCATTGAAAGCAGTTGGACCCTTGCAGCCAATTTTAAATAAACAATACCCCTTCCTAGCTCCTTCATCATCATAAGATTCTGCAAATAATTTTTGATCAAAATAAGGTTTGCGGTGGCAAGCCATGTGCACAGTAGTTTGATAATACACTTTAGGTCGCAGTTTTTTGTCAAGTTCTGGCAATTTACCATGAAAATGAACATGTAATAATGTACCTATAATAACCTCCGGAATAGGGGGACAGCCGGGAACAAGTGCAACAGGTACTTCCTCGGGAATGATTGCTCTGATGTCAACAGCATTGGTCGGGTTTTTTCCTGCAGCTGGAATTCCACCCCAAGCAGAGCAGCTTCCAAATGCAATAACTGCTTTAGCACGTTTAGCTGCATGGATAATTTTCTCTCTAACAGATTTACCCCCAATCATAAGAAACTCATCACTGCCTGGAATACTACCTTCAATTGCAAGGATATACTCTCCACTATATTTTTCAAAAATGGATTCCTTATGGGCTTCTACTCGATCCCCACTGGCCACAGAAAGGAGTTCACTGTATTCTAATGAGATAAAATTGAGGATTGTGTCCAAGGTAGTTGGTTCAAATGATCGGGTAAACGCTTCCTTACAACCAGTACAATCTAGTGCACTAATCCATATAACCGGAAGACGCTGTTTTGTTTTAATCAGCATATCTTCATTAACATTGATTGCCTCTAACCAATTATATTGAGTCATAAAAGAAATCTCCTCTATTTAAATATTGTTCAGCATTTCACATATATTCGAATGACAACTCCTATTTTTCCTTATAATTGAAGTGTATTGTGTAAATACATTATTGTCCATGAGTTTGACAAACGTTTAAAAAAAGTTCTTATTCCTAATTTCACTATGTAAAAAATAAAATGTACATTTCCTTAAATGGGACCATCGATAAATTCTTTAGAATATATATGGTCAATTCGATAATAAAAAATCCTCACATCAATTTGATGGGAGGATTTTGTCTGTATTATTTTCTTTTTTTCTTGGTTTGCTTGTTAGTCATTTTACCTAATAAGAATGCACCTGCTGCTACACCAATAATTGTATTTGTTTTTTTGTTGAAAACTTGTTTAGCAACAAGATTTAAGTTTTGTGGCCGTTCAGCTAGACGTCTCATGAAATATCCATACCAGTCATTACCAAAAGGAACATATGTGCAGAAATTGTATCCTTCACTTGCCAACTTTAATTGCAGCTCTTTTCTAAATCCATATAACATTTGGAACTCGTACTTGTCATTTGGGATATTGTTCTTTTTAACAAAATCCTTTAAGTAGTTTATTATTCTATGGTCATGAGTAGCAATTGATGTAAATTTACCATTTAATAAATGCCATTCAGATATTTTAATAAAATTAGCATCAATATCATTTTTATCTTGGTAAGCGATTTCTGGTGATTCTTTATACGCACCTTTTACAATTCGGATGCGATAATTTTTATATCTTTCTATATATTCTTGCGCCTGATGGAAATAAGACTGAATAACTGTTCCAACGTTATCGTACTCTAAAGAAAGATCGTCAAGTAAATCAAATGTAGGACTTAAATGACTATAATCCTCCATATCTATATTTACAAAGATACCATAACGGTTTGCTAGATCAACAATTTCTCTTAAGTTATTTAAACAGAAAGAATATTCAATATCTAAGCCCAATTGAGTAGGTTTTAAAGAAATATGCGCATCCACTTTATGTTCATGAATCGCTTCAATTACATTAAGGATTTGTTCTTTTGCAGCATTTGCCTCTTCTTCATTAAAAACGAACTCTCCTAAATTATCCACTGTACAAGAAATTCCGTGTGAGTTCAGCTCTTTTATACTTTTAATAACTTCTTCAATATTCGTTCCTGCAACGACACTTTGTGCCCCCATTTTTAAACCATATTTTTTAGCAGCACTATTTAGAAATTGGTTTTGAGATAAACTCATAAAAATATCTTTCAACATAGCGATTACTCCTTGCAGTGATTTTTATATCATCATTATAGCATACGCTTTCAATAAAATTTATTTTGCGAATATTCCAACTTAATGTCGAAGAATTTGGCTGGGTTTTTGTTCAATTTTCATGACTAATATATGATGATATCCCACAAGGAAAGCTCATTTCTATAATAGAAATGAGCTCGCTATTATTCTTTCAACTTCTATTTCTCTTCTATTTGTACCCAAACTAAGGCTATCTATTCCTTTTATTCCGATTTCGTAAAAATGTTGGAATATCAAGTGAATCGTCTGACTCATGAACTTGATGATGACTATAATCATTTTTCGGTTCTTCCTGTTCCTTCAACTGTCGACTGTTATCAACAACCGATTCCTCACGGACATATGGTTCCTGTTTAGGTTGAAGGGTTCCAAACTGTGGTCTAGACTTCCCTTCCCTTGAAGGAACAGATGACACATTTTTGTGTGAAGGTTGTTCATCTGAGAAGCCTGTCGCTATCACCGTTATCATGATTTCATTTTTAAAATTTTCATTAATAATTGAACCAAAAATCATGTTTAATTCATGGTCTGCTGCAGAAGCAACAAGGTCTGCAGCCTCTTGAACTTCATACAAACTTAAATCGGTTCCTCCGGTAATATTCATTAATATTCCTTGAGCACCATTGATTGAAGTCTCGAGTAATGGGCTAGAAATTGCCTTTTTGGCCGCTTCCACCGCACGTCCATCGCCCTTTGCTACTCCAATCCCCATTAGAGCTGTACCTTGATTAGACATGATCGTTTTTACGTCAGCAAAATCAAGATTGATTAATCCAGGAACTGCAATCAAATCGGAAATCCCTTGTACACCTTGGCGTAGAACATTATCTGCTTCTCGGAAGGCTTGGATCATCGGTGTTTTTTTATCTACAATTTGTAATAAACGATCATTTGGAATAATGATAAGAGTGTCAACCGCTTTCCTCATTAAATCGATTCCACTTTGAGCGTTTGATGCACGTTTTTTTCCTTCAAATCCAAACGGACGTGTAACTACTCCAATAGTTAGTGCCCCAAGTTCACGGGAAATTTGGGCAATTGCAGGAGCCGCACCTGTTCCAGTTCCTCCGCCCATACCGGCTGTTACGAAGACCATATCTGCACCCTTTAACACCTCTTGCAGTTGACTCCTGCTTTCCTCCACTGCTTTCCTACCTACTTCTGGATTTGCACCTGCTCCTAATCCTCTTGTCAATGTAGCACCAATTTGCATCCTAATCTCTGCTTTTGATAGATTGAGAGCTTGTGCGTCAGTATTAACTGCTATAAATTCCACACCTTGAATTCCTGCCTCAATCATTCGATTAACGGCATTGTTTCCTCCTCCACCAACACCTATTACTTTAATTCTAGCTACCTGATCTATATCCATATTAAAATCCCACATTAATAATTCCTCCTACTCGGCTACTACATTGCCACATTATTCAAAAAATTCATCATAGACTTTGTTACTATGTATTTTGTAGAAATCTATTCTACTTATTGTTATTTTAGCAAACTATACTGGTATTTTATATAGTGAGAAAGTTGCCCTATCAGAAATAGTTTTACACTTTATCTTTCCTACTATTCTACTAAACTTTGGTAAAGGTTCCAACAGGAAATGTCGAAATTTGGACAATTAGTCATATTGAACGGTAAGTAATAAGAATTTTAAATATTTTTAATAGCAAATAAGCCCTCAAATTAATTGAGGGCTTTACCTATTTTTATTCCAATCTTAAAAGTATTAACATCCTTCTTTATTTTCCTGTTTGTCGCATTTTTTCGCTTTTATGGAAGAATTGAAGACCCAACAAGATTCCAAATGAAACTAGCCCAATGATGTCACTAATCTTTTCTGGATATATAAGACACAATCCAGCAATTATAGCTACTATCCTTTCAATCCAGAACATTTTTCTCATCCAGTACCCAATTACTCCAGCACTTATGGCAAACATCCCAATAAATGCTGTAAATACCACCCAAATAAGATACGTCCATGTTGTATCAATCATTAACAATTGCGGTGATAAAACAAACATATAAGGAATGATAAAAGCTGAAATAGCAAGTTTTGACGACTCAACACCAGTTTTAAACGGCTCACCTCCAGAAATGGCTGCTGCAGCAAATGCAGCTAAGGCAACAGGAGGGGTTATATCTGCCACGATACCAAAGTAAAACACAAATAAATGAGCAGATAAATCAGGTACACCTAATAAGATAATAGCTGGTGCTGCAATCGTTGATGTAATCACATAATTTGCTGTCGTTGGAGATCCCATTCCTAAGATAAGCGCTGCAATCATTGTTAAAAATAATGTTGGCAATAAAGCGCCTCCCGCTAAATCTAGCAAACCGTTTGCCATTTTTAAGCCTAACCCCGTTTTTGTCACCACTCCAACAATAATCCCTGCGGCTGCAGTGGCTGCAGCAACTCCCAGTGCGGACCGCGCTCCATCTACCAATGCATCAACTGTTCCTTTAAAACCAATCCTAGTATCTTTTCTGAACGCACTTACCAAAACAGTTATTACAATTGACCATAAGGCTGAGCGGATCACACTCATACCAGACATTAAGAGTATGATAATTGCGATAATTGGTAGCAGCAAATACAGCTTTTTAAGCACTTCTTTCCGATTTGGCATTTCTTCCTTTGTTAACCCTCTTAGCCCAATTCGCTTCGCTTCTAAATGTGTCATAATCCATATACCGGTAAAATAAAGTATCGCTGGAATTGCTGCAGCCTTTGCAATATCCCAATAGCTTATTCCACCACCGATGAATTCTACCATTAAGAAGGCAGCAGCACCCATTACTGGTGGCATTAATTGGCCACCTGTTGAAGATGAAGCTTCCACTGCACCGGCAAATTCCTTCTTGTAGCCAAGATTTTTCATCATAGGTATAGTGAAGGCGCCTGAGGTAACCACATTTGCAACAGAACTTCCACTAATCGTCCCCTGTAAAGCGCTAGAGAAAACAGCGACTTTCGCTGGGCCACCAACGCTCCTGCCAGCAATCGCAATGGAAAGGTCATTAAAATATTCACCAACCCCTGTTTTTATTAAAAAAGAACCGAAAAGGAGGAAAAGAAAAATAAAAGTGGAAGAAACTGCAATTGGAGTGCCTAATATTCCTTCAGTGGTAAAAAACATTGTTTGGACTAATCGTTCGAGATCCAGGCCTCGGTGGGCAATGAATCCTGGCATATAAGGGCCGAAAATAGCATACCCCATAAAAATTACAGCAATAATTGTAATTGGCAAGCCAACCGCACGACGCGTTGCTTCTAATACTAATAAAATTGCAACAAGTCCAACATAAAAATCAAGATTGGTTACATTTCCTGCGCGTAGAACCAAATCATCCATCATCAATGGCCAATAAATACCGACGATAACAGAAAATATGGCCAATATTAAATCATACCAAACTACACGGTGTTCCTTGCCTCTATTTTTTCTACGAGCTGGAAAAAGTAAAAAAATAAGTGCAAGGGCGAATCCTAAATGGATAGATCGTTGAAGTTGAGCGGTTAACACTCCGAATATGCCAGTATAGAGATGAAATAGGGAAAATGCTAATAAACCCAAAAAGGCAATCCAGCCAAATACACCCGTCAACTGCCTAGTTCCAGCTTCTGGGTCATACTTCTCCATCAATTCCTGCTGTTTTTCTTCAGAAAGTGCTTCTTCATAGTGACTCAAGGATATTCACTCCTTTCCATTGCTGAAAAAAGGTTATCTTTCGTACCTCTACTTTGACAGAAGTACCAGGTTTTATGGCTCGGGATAGAGGATATTCGTTGCTTTGAAAAATCACCCGATGATTAGCCCGAACCTGGCCAATTCGTAAATAAAAATAAGGAAAGACTCGTTTCATATTTTTGATGTAATATTTTCCATTTTGTTGTTCAAATGTTTCACCTACCTCCGCATTAGAGGGCATACCAATCGAAAAATCCTCATACATCAGCTCATACTGTTGTATTTGCTGACTTGTTGTAATTTTGTAGCTTTCGACTACATCTGTTAAATGGATCGAGTGTGTATATTTGATCTGGAACTCAGATTCACCTTTTAATGGAATATAAGCTAGCTTGGCATAGGAATGAAATGGTTGAAAAACAATCGCTAGCTTTAGTGGTATAAACACTATGAGAGTAATAGCAATAAAAAAGCAGGATGCTAGCAAGATGATACTTAGTAATAACTTTTTCCGTCTCATATACACTCCTTTTTTAAGATATGGAGAAAGTGAGACCGGCAAGCTACAGTGCTGCCGGTCACACACCAATACGAACAATATTATTAAGGTGCCTTAACACCCTTTTCATCAAAATATTTTTGTGCACCCGGATGAACGTCAATTCCTACGCCGTTTAGCGCATTTTCAACTTTTATTAACTTTCCTTTTGCATGTGTTACTTGGTCTAGATTTTCAAAGATGGCCTTCGTAATATCGTAGACTACTTTTTCAGAAAGATCACTTCTTACCACTAACATTGCTTGAACAGCGACAGTGGTTACCTTATCCTTTAAACCATACGTACCCGCAGGCACTTCATCCTTTACATAATAAGGATACTTTTTGATAAGGGCATCAATTTTGTCCTGTTCAATCGGGATAATGACTACATCCTCAGTTGCCGAAAGTCCTTCAACAGCACCTGTTGGTGTACCTGCTGTAACAAATGCTGCATCAATGGTACCATCTTGAATTCCTTGTGTGGATTCATCAAAGGATAGGTCTTGTTTCTTTACATCATTTAAGGTCATCCCGTGCACTTCAAGAATTTGTTCAGCATTCGCAGCAGTTCCAGATCCAGGAGCACCAATGGATACCTTTTTCCCTTTTAAATCTTCGACGGATTTAATCCCGGATTTCTTCGTTGTTACTAGTTGTATCGTTTCAGGGTATAGAGTAGCAATTGCTTTGACATTGTCTACCTTATTATCTTTAAACATCAACTTCCCTTGATTTGCATATGAAGCAATATCTGTTTGGGTAAATGCAATTTCGCCATCGCCCTTTTTAAGAGTTGTCATATTTTCCGCAGATGCCCCAGAGGTTTCCGCATTTGCTTCAATTCCTGTTGCATCCTTAATGATTTTTGCAAACGACCCACCTAACGGATAATAGGTACCACCTGTACCACCTGTAAGAATACTAATAAATTTTGGTTTTTCCTCTGTCTGTTTTCCTCCTGTTCCCTCTTTTTCTCCCCCCTCATCCTTACTGCCGCAAGCTGCGAGAATCATAGACATGGTTAAAAGAAAGACCATCGAAAGATTTAACCTTTTCTTTTTCAACTAAAAGTTCCCCCTTTATTAAATTACTTTCTCGTATCCATACTTATTAAAAAAGAGGTACAAACTTTCCATTTATTACAAAGTTGGTACTTTAGTCCTAAAACAAAATACTACCCCTTTTTTTTCATAATAATCATATTCCTTTCTATGAGACTGGTTGACTCACACCACATTCTATGTCAAGTTATAGATATAAAATATGCATAAGAACAGGGGTTCCCTTTTTGATGAAAAGAAAAATAATAGCCTATAACTTTGTATTAACAGAAGCTCTTGAACAACTTGATAATCGTTTCGAAGTGGAATTTTTTGACGGAATTAACCCCAAAACAGACTCTGCTTTTTTACATGCACTTAAGCAGGCTGAAGGTATTGTGGGTCTAGCCCTTCCTGTTGACAAGGAATTACTAGAACATGCCCCTCTGTTAAAAATTGTCTCAAATAACTCTACTGGTTTTAATAATCTATCTCTCGATGAGATGACAAAGCGTGGGGTAATGGGAACAAATACTCCTGGCGTATTAGAAGATACAACGGCTGATGCAATATTCGGGATTCTCCTTACAGCAGCAAGACGCATTTCGGAATTAGACCGCTTCGTGAAAAATGGAAAGTGGAAAGGACATTTAACAACCGATCAATTTGCCATTGATGTCCATCATAAAACATTGGGGATTATTGGAATGGGAAAAATCGGCTCAACAATAGCTAAACGAGGACATTTGGGATTTGATATGAAAATTTTGTATCATAATCGCAGCCGTAATATTGAAGCTGAGGAAATATATGATGCTACATATTGTGACCTTGATACACTCCTAAAGGAATCAGATTTTGTTTGTTTGATGACCCCACTTACACCTGATACAGAGAATTTAATTGGTGAACGTGAATTTAAGTTAATGAAGAATTCTTGTGTTTTTGTAAATGGTTCCCGTGGAAAAACAGTCGATGAATCTGCTCTTATTGAGGCACTGAGAAAAAAAGAGATATATGGTGCAGCATTGGATGTTTACCGAATAGAACCCATAAATGAAAACCATCCACTTCTTCAATTCCCTAATGTTGTCACAACTCCGCATATCGGATCATCTACCTTTGAAACCGAATTGAAAATGGCTAATTTAGCTGTAGAAAATATACTTGCTGGCCTAACAGGAAAACGACCTAAGAATATAGTAAATCCTGAAGCGTTTAAAGGAGTATAGTAAGTCAATATAATGCCGTCGTATACTAAGTTTCATTTTTAGTATTCGATGGCTTTTTTATGATTGGAATTTTCCCCAATAGTGATTACTTCATTATATTTAGGAGAAAATATTAGTAATTTAGTAAATTACGGAGGAACTTATGGAGAAAAATGTATATCCAAAAGACATTTCAAACGGGCCCACCCGTTCTATATACATAAATCGTAATCTATGGTCTGGCATTCTATTCGGAATTGGATTAGTTGCTTGTATTGATGAAACGGTATTTCATCAATTGCTGCATTGGCACCATTTTTACGATAAATCAACAAAAGCAATCGGTCTAGTTTCAGATGGTTTTTTCCACGCGTTTAGTTGGTTTGCCACAGTGGGTGGGTTGTTTATGTTGGCTGACTTTCGGCGAAGAAATGCATGGTTACCAATGAGGTGGATGGGAGGAGTACTGCTCGGTGCTGGAGGGTTTCAATTTTATGATGGTACGATTCAGCATAAACTGATGCGACTTCACCAAATTCGTTATAATGTCCCAATCTTGCCCTACGACATGGTTTGGCATATTACTTCTATCATTATGATTATAATAGGGATCGTTCTTGTCATCCGCAGTGCAAAAAAAATCAGGGGGGCTGCAAGTTAGTATGCATTCCAATCATCACATGGAAGAACCTATGGGGAATTTTTCGCTCCAATTGCTATTAGCAATGCCTTTTGTTTTGTTATTAGTTATCTATCTTGTATTTGTGTTCTTAACCATTCGCCAGCATAAGACATGGCCTGTTTACCGTGTTGTTTTATGGTTTGTCGGAGTTTCCTGCGCTATGGGGGCAGTTGCTGGGCCAATCAGTGTTTATGGTCATATGTACTTTAATGTGCACATGATTGGTCATCTCCTTCTTGGGATGCTGGCTCCACTTTTAATGGTACTGGCAGCCCCTTTGACACTTGTTTTCCGAACGATAAATGTAAGAACAGCTCGTACCCTTTCAAAGATTTTAAGAACTGCACCGATCCGATTTATTAATAACCCAATTATTGCCTCCCTCCTCAATATGGGAGGACTTTGGGTATTGTACACTAGCAGTCTATACATTTCAATGCAACAAAGTATTTTGCTCCACGTGGTAGTACATTTTCATGTATTTCTCGCTGGTTTTGCCTTTACTTCGGCATTTATCAATATAGATCCAACACCACACCGGACAAGCTTTGCCTATCGAGCCATGGTACTGGTATTGGCCTTAACCGGTCACAATGTCCTTTCCAAGTACATTTATGCTTATCCCCCGCAAGGAATTTCCGCGAATCAGGCAGAATCCGGTGCAATACTTATGTACTATGGGGGAGATGCTATTGACCTAATACTTATCATCATACTTTGCTTCCAATGGTACAAAGCCACTCGGCCACAAAGAATGGTTAACAACCAAAATAACCACTCATTTGAGACAAAGTAATTATAAACATATACGAACAACCGTTCTATTTAATTTTTATTTTCTATCAACCATTTTTTTGCAGTTTCTAGATCTGGCATCATTAAAGGGCCGCCTTTATTGAAGTTCATAATGGTTTTAAGTGCTAGAATGGTTGGGGGAGCCAACGAAATGTCTCCATTTTGATGAGCGCATATTGCCTCTTCTGGAGAGAACCAAAAGGCCTCATCAATCTCATTACTATCAGGATTGGGAAATTGTCCAGTAGGCAGTTGAGTGAGAAAAAATCTTGTATCAAATCGAATGGGGTTAACCTCTGGTGTAACGAGATGTCCAAAATAGGTTAAGTTTTCAAGTTGCAGCTGAAATCCTTCTTGTTCCAACATATTTAGGAATGACATTTCTCGATTCAGAAGAAGACGACGGTATTTATTTACCTTATCTGATTCTATATTAGTAAGAGCTCCGTCTCCAGTACTTACAAGTAGTATCCCTACTTCTTCAAACAATTCTCTTGCTGCAGCTACATAATAAGCAGGATGAAAGGTCTCATCATGGTTTCCATACTTAATGTAATGACTATCAATTTCATAGTCAGTCTTATCTACCGCACCCCCAGGAAAAACACAATAACCACCAAAAAATTTCATGGTTGTTGGTCTTTTGGTCATGTAGACCTGAGACAAATCGTTCATTAATACAACAGTTGATGCAGGTCTAGGAATAACAGCCATCAAAGGTCCCTCCACTTTCTTTAGTACATTTGTCAATATAAGTTAATTTAGTAAATTGATTATTGATTCATTATATATTCCATTTACAATAGATATTCCCTTCCTATAATTCTAGATTACTGAATAAAAAAACGGCATGGAGGAGAACCCATGCCAATTCGTGCTGACTAAATTTAAGAAAGCTCTATTCCTCTAGACTTGCATTAATAAGTGACAATACTTCCCCGATTGATTCCTTGATGACATATGTATCCTTTTTATTGTCGTATGGTGTATGTTGATTTCACAGTGTTTGAAAAATAAACGGAATAATTCCGCTTAAATTGGGAAATACCCTTATTTCCTTAAAAATAAGGGTATTTTTTCCGTTTATTTGATCCAAATCGTTGGATTTTGTCTTATTTAGAGTAGTTAACCGGAATATCTCCGCTTATTTCTGCTTCATAAGCGTCCTCTATATACAATAGCCGGAAATTCTCCGCTTATGAATTCTCATACCTACACGAAAATCAATATGGAATAATAACAGACCCTTTTATTAACAAACAAAAACCATATTGGCTTTCTCCATGGGGCGTTCTGTTCCAAGATAGAACTCTTCAGCTTTCCAATATCTATTTTTTAATTTCTCTATATTCTTTTGCGTGTTTGAACTTTCTCTTAGAAATCTTTTTTCTCTAGGGCAATCTAGATAGAGAAGAAAATCATAATAATTACTCCATTCTTTCCGCTGTAGAAAAACGCCCTCAATAATGACGACACACGGATCGGGAAGGTTAATCTGTTTGGTCATTTGCGTATCTGATTCTTCTTGGTAGAATGAAAGTTTAAATGAATGAGAACCTTTTATTTTTTCAAAAAGTTGATCCCTTAACCCCTGAATATCCCATTGTAATTGATAATATTCGAACCACTCTTCATGACCTGTATTGTATCTCCTGTCCCTTTCGACAATGTGATCATCTATATGAAACACATAAAAAGGTAGTTTTTTTTCTGTTAACATTTGGCTTATATGTTTTACTAATGTTGTCTTTCCAGAGCGACTTAATCCATCTATACCTATAATAAATCGCTTCCCTTCCTCAAGCTTGGGAATTTTACTCACTATCTTTTTGATTTGCTCATTCATGCTCATACATCCTTTTTAAAAAAAAGGCTCTGTTAAACTTGCCTGTTGATTTCCGCTCCAGGCACTTCGCTTTCCGTGGGTGTTTCGGCGAGCCTCCTCGGCGCTTGCGCCTGCGGGGTCTCCCCTGAACCATACTCCCAAAGGAGTCTTCGTGCCTTCCGCTCCAATCAACAGGGTATAAAAATTAATAATATTCATTAACACAGCCAAAAAATAAAACCTTTTTATACATTTACCCATATGATATTCCATCAACAAATTTGAATGAAAAGGTGGTAAATATGAATACTAATATGAATTTGATTAATGATTTTAGACCCGTTCATGGCGGTTATGGACATGGACATGGTGGTTGGGGACACGGTTATGGACATTATCACGGTCATGGTGGTTGGGGATATGGTGGGGGTGGATTTTATCCAGGATTTGCAACAGGTGCTCTTACAGGCTTAGCTCTTGGTGCCGCAGCCGGCACACCTGTTGGATACCCAGTACCAGCATATCCAGCATATCCAACCTACCCTGCATATCCTTACCCCTATCCGTACCCATACTAATTTCCAACACGCTAGAATAGGACCAATCCTATTTATTAAGCACCCAATTGGGTGCTTTTATTTTACTTATTCTATAGTGGAAGTTGCACCAGCTACATCATAGCAACCCATGTCTATTTCCGTTCGTCTGCCTAAGACAAGCTTAGCCAGTTCTGCCCCGAGATACGGGCCACTTGTTAAACCGGATGCCCCTAAACCATTAGCAAGATATATACCATCAAAGTTAGGTAACGCTCCCACCACTGGTAAAAACCCAGGGGTGAACGGTCGGAAACCTACTCTCGTTTCTAGATAGGTACTTTCCGATAAACCAGGAGCCACTTCTAAAGCCTTACTTAAAATTTCATTTATTCCACCTGGCGTAATTCGGTTGTCGAATCCAGCTTCATTTTCATGAGTAGAACCTACCACAACACGCCCATCCTCAAAGGTTAATATGTAATGGTTACTTGGGGGAATTACGACGGGCCATTGGCTCGTATTTGATTTTGGTAATTCAAGATGAACAATTTGTGCTTTTTGTGGAGTAACTAAAAATTGAACCCCTAAAGGACGTAGCAGCTCTTTAGACCATGCACCAGCAGTGACGATAACAAGGTCTGCCAAAATTGTTTCAGCCCCCACCTTGATACCCATGACTCGGGTTTCCTCCCTAACTATAGACGCATCGCCTCTTAAAAAGGTTACTCCATGTTTTATTGATGATCGTATTAGGGATTCACGCAATGCTCTTCCATTTACACGCGCCCCTCCACTTACATGTACAGACCCAAATTCCTCTGACAGAGGTGGGAAAAGTTGTTTTGTTTCTGCTGGCGATAAGATCGTAATATCACCTATTTCAGGTGCTTCCTCTCGACGTTTTCGCGCTCGTTCTGCCATTTGTTCGAGCTTATTTATGTCAGAATGAAGACTAATTGCTCCAACACGTTTATATCCTGTCTCTTTTTCCCCGTCTGCCTCTAGCTGAGCAATTAATTCAGGATAATACCGAGCCCCACCTTTTGCCAGTTGATACCAAGCTTTGTTCCGCCGCTGTGACAGCCATGGACAAACAATTCCTGCTGCTGCATCCGTTGCTTGACCTGCATCCCCCCGATCCACCAGCGTGACATCTGCACCAAGTTTTGTTAAGTGATACGCGGTAGACGCACCGAGAATCCCTGCACCAATGACAATTACTTTCAGAATAAATCACCTTTTTCATTTTAATTATGTCATTAGTAGTATTCTATCAAAAATAATTACTTTTCATAGTTAAACCATAATAAACACAGAAATACCTGACAGTCAGACCAAACTACTGCCAGGCATTTTTTTTAGGTATTACCATCAACTGATTAATAATATACCACGTCTCACCTTGAATACTTACTTAAAAAAAAGACTTATTGATGTTTTGTTCTTTCTTGCATTCATTACAAATATATTCAATTTCTAATGCATCTTCCCGTACGATGTGCTCTGTTTCTTTTCCACACTTTTCACAATATAGGTTTTTAGGAAATTCTATCATTACCCACACCACGCTTTTGCTTAATCAATGTTGCTCCAACCATCAAGAATACTATTCCCTCGGGTCAGAAATACCATACATTTACTTCAGCTAGTAATGAAAGAATCCTACTTTAAATCTTCAAATTCCCGTGCGATACGTTCAAATGCTTCTTTAATAATCGGTCTTGGTGAAGGAATACAAATTCTTTGGAAATGCAAGCCTTCCTCCCCAAACATTTTTCCGTCTTCAAGTAAGACATTTGCTTTATTATAGATTCGATCATGAACTTCTTCTGGTGTTAATCCATAACCGCTAAAATCCATCCACATGATATAGGTTCCTTCAGGAATTCTCACTTTTACCATCGGCATTCTTTCGGCCAAGAATTCAACTACCCACTCCATTGTCCCATCAATATATTCCTTCAATTGCTCTAACCAATCCTCTCCCTCATGGTAAACCGCTATAAGAGCTGAAACGGTAAATGGGGAAGGTAAATGCATGCCCATGACGCTACCGAATGTTTTCCTATGTTCTGGATTCGATATGATTACGTTCGTACAATGAAGTCCAGCAACATTAAACGTTTTGTTGATGGCAGTAAAAGTAATAATATGCTCCTGCTGATCAGAAGCTTTTGCAATAGGTATGAATATTTGATTTCGTCGAGTGAGATCTCCATGAATTTCATCTGCAATAATAAGCACATTATTTTTTTCACAAATCTCCGATAATCTTCTAAGTTCATCCTGGTTAAAGATTCTTCCTGTTGGATTTTGAGGATTACACAAAATAAACATTTTTGTCTTTTCATCTTTTGCTTTTTCTTCAAAATCTGCAAAATCAATTTGATAATAGCCGTCTTCATTACATATAAGAGCGTTGTTTAATAGTTCTCTGCCATTCGCTTCAATGGCGGATGTAAATGGAGGGTAAACCGGACGTTGAATAATTATCCCATCTCCTGGCTGGGTAAAGGCCCTTACAGCAACAGTCAGTGCATGCACGGTACCAGGGCTAAAGAGGATGTCTTCCTTCTGAATTTCCCAATCATGCCTCTTTTTGAACCAATGTTGAATCGCTTCAAAATACTCATTAGGAAAAATGGAATAACCAAATATTCGATGGTCTACCGTCTTATGTAAAGCGTCGATTAATGGTTGAGGTACGGGTAAATCCATGTCAGCTGTAAATAATGGAATGGTGTTTTCATCATACCTCTCCGTTAGGCCCATCTTTTTAATTAACTCACCACCATCCCATTTAACGGAATAGGTACCTCTGCGGTTGACGATTTCATCAAAATTATATTTCATGAAAACCCTCCTTTTTATGTTATTTTAACAAAAGTTACTAGAATTTACCTTCAAAACAAATGGTTATGTAATAGTAAATTTAAAAACACCAGGTATCATTAAGACCTAGTGTTTAGAGCGCGGAAATTTCACCATTTAACAAATGCAGATGTATTTTTAGCGATTTTGAAAATAAATGGACAATGCGTTTGCAATATCGTCCACTTTTTCCTTCGCTTGAATAGTATAGTGGTCTCCGTCTAATGAAGAGGAGAAACTATTGAAACCTTGGTTACGTAAAAAGTCATCAATATCTGACAGTTCTTCTCCTTGTGTCTTTAATGCTTTGTGTCCAACGAAATTATCGTTTACATAAACATCATAGCGATCTTCATTTAATTTTGAATCCACGTCGCTTGAAAGGCCAGGGTTAATTATAGGAAAGGTACTATTTGAAGTATTTTGATTAATCATGCAATTCCCTCCAATCATATTTATAGTTACCTTTTCCCAGATTGAATAGAATATGATTAAGTTTTTTTTATTGTGTAACTCCATACTCAGTAATGTTGACTTTTACCTTTGCTTCGATGCTCATTTCTGGATAGTAATCCTTGTATCTTTTAAAATCAAAGTTTCTTATTCGACTATTTAAGATATCTCCAATTCCAAGGGAATCAACCTTTAATGTTTGAGTCCTTGAAATAATGCGTTGATAATCTTTATTTAACCGCTTCTCAAATTGATTCTCCAATCTTTGTATAACTTCGTGATTCATTTTTGTTCCTTTATATTCCCTAATTACTCCTTCTACCTTAATATCAATGTTTACTTTTGGAATCGAACCTGTGTTATCCACCTGATAATGTCTTTTTGATTTTATATTTTCTAGATCTGCTGAGAATTTTTGAACATGCAGTGGTAATATTCCAAATTTATAGTCTTCAACAAGAGTTTTAAAGGCAAAAAGTTCTTTAAACGAGATTTTACCAACGTATTTATCTCCCTTAAATAAAGCCATTCCGTTAATCTTAACCTTATCATCCTTTAATACTAATAGGGGTAGAAACAAATCAGCACCTTTTGAATAATACTTATAGAGCATCTGATGTAAATTTGTCTTTGGAATGGTCCCTCCTTTAATATTTTTCTCAAGGATACCGGAAATATAGATGCCTGTATCCTGTGTTTCGTATTTTTTTGTAAGATAATCTTTTGCATTTCCCTCAACCACTGCAAGAAAAACATGTGAACCGACACTAGGGTCTCTATTAAGGTAATCGAGGTAATCATATATTCCATGCTTGGCAAGCTCTTCATTATATAAGGCAATCTCTAGTCTTCCGCTTAATAATGGTTTATTAGATTCGGAATCCAGCTTTGCACGATTTTCTCGTAGCAAGGTTGAGATATTTGAATATGTTCCGCTAGTAATAGATTTATCAGGCTTAAAAATAGGAATAGACACGGTTCCTCTTACGTGATTTTCATCAATATAGTCATAGCCAACAGCTGTCACTAAATCGATATCATCAATGATATTCTGTTCTGACGAACAACCTGATACTACCAATAGAATGATAAAGTAAAATATGAGTAAGTGATTTTTATTCATTTTGTTTTTTCACCTTGCTATAAATAAAGTGACTGATAAAAATGAATGGTATGTATCCTCCCATCATGATATATCCTCCATATGATAGTATCTCACTTAGTTGTCGTATTTGGTTATACCCTTTTATTAATGTCACCATACTTAATATGATCATTAAAGCAATCAGCAAAATGATTCGTTGTTTCACACCAAAAATCCGTTTCATTCCTCTCATAAAACACCATAAAGCTAAAGAAATGTTAGGGAGTATCACTAATGCCCATGAACTGATTCCTATATATTCAAAGCGTTCGACAAAAGGCATTTTCATAATCTTCCACAAACCTAACGTCGGCCAAAGATTCGATATTAATTGTTCTTCACTATAAAATATGATTGTGACAAGATAAGTGGATAAATAAAGAAACGTACTAAATGCAATACCAAATTGTGCCCATTTCTGCGATTTTTTTGGTTCTTTAATAAAAGGATAATAAATAAATAGGGTGGAAAACCCTATATAGCTAATAACCATCCCTTTCGATGATAACAAGATTTCCTTAATCGAATGGTTCCAAATAGGAAGTAAGTTTTCACCATGCGCAAATTGTAATGGAAACAATAAAGTCAAAACTAAATATAAAGGCAGTGTGACTCCAAAAAAACAAATACCAGTCACTATTCTAAAACCACCTTCTACTATGTAGTAAAGTAGTGGCAGAAAAAACAAGCATAATGAAAATAAACTAATTCTTGGAAACATCCAAACCTGAATGACTTCAAAATAAACTCTGATGACCACAATAGCAATTAAAAGAAAATAAAGCAGTATAGCAATATTCAATAAGTTACCAATCCATTTTCCAAAAATTTTTTGATTAATGGCTAGGACATCCGTACCCTCTTTATTTAACACGTGAAACATCATCCAAATCAAAACGTGTATAAACGTACCAGTTAGTAAAATCGAAATCCAGGCATCATTTCCAGCCCATCTTACAATTTCAGATTGAAATGTAAGAATCCCCACTCCAATTTGAATGGAATTAACTAAGAAAAAAACTAGATAAGGTGAAACCTGGAATCTTTCTTCAACAGTTGATTGCATTTTTTTCACACCAATCACTCATCAACATCTTTATTTTCTTTTGCTTTTTTGGGATTAAAACGTAATGGATTTTCTGTTTGGAGTTTAATAGGTCTCTTAGCACTAGCTGAGAACGGAAACCTAAAGATCGCATCTTTTAGATCTTGTAAACGACTAGGATATAACGGCTCTAAAAATGGTCTCCCTAATGAAGTTAATCTAAGTAAATGGGTTAACATGTAACAAAAGCAAATAACCACACCAAGCATTCCATAAATATTAGCAAATAATAGAAACGGAAAGCGGAGTAAACGAATCGTGTTACCCATTTGATAAACAGGAGTCGTAAACGACGCAAGGGCAGCCAGAGCAACAATAATTAGAAGGACATTACTAGTTAAACCAGCTTCAACTGAAGCGGTCCCAATTACAATCCCTCCAACGATACCAATTGTTTGTCCTACCTTTGTTGGAAGTCTGGCACCCGCTTCTCTTAATAGTTCAATCGTTAATTCGAGAAAAACTGCTTCTAATATAGGTGGGAGTGGAACTCCCCTTCTTGAAGTAATAAGTGTCCCCATTAAATCCTTTGGTATCATTTCATAATGAAAAGTCAACGCCGCCACATAAATTGGAGTAACTAAGATGGAGAAGCTTACGGCAAATAATCGAATGATTCGAAAAGTTGACGCAATTAATGGATTTAAATAATAATCCTCAAAGGCAGAGAAAAATTCCACTAAAGAAGTGGGTCCAATTAAAGCATGAGGAGAGCCATCAACAATAATGACAACCTTTCCCTCGGCCAATACGGCAACTACACGATCGGGTCTTTCTGTATCAACTAATTGTGGAAATAATGATTTATGATTATCTGAAATGATCTGTGTAATAAAGGAGCTGTCGATAATTTGGTCAAAATCAATCTCAGATACCCTTTGTATGACCGTATTGACATTTTCCTCATTAGCAATACCATCAACATACAAAACAGCAATATTTGTTTTAGATAATCTGCCAATTTCAAATTGCTTAACTGTCAATTCCTGAACAGGTAATCTTTTTCTCACTAAATTGATATTAATATTTAAAGCTTCTACGAATGCTTCCTTCGGCCCTACAACTGAAAACTCCACTTCTGGCATGGAAATGGTACGAGACTGATGGGATTCTGATTGAACCAACAAACAGGAAGGATCATAACCTTCTAATTGAATTACTACGTAACCTGAATGCAGTTTATTTCTTATTGTGTTGACATCACTTGTAATAATGATATTCTCTATTGGAATGACCGATTTTACACTTTCTAGTGAGTTTCCGCTTGTTTTTTCTAAATAACACATAATATCTTTATGTAAAACATCTGGATCCACAATAGTTTGATAATAAGAAATCCAGTAATGGTGGTTCTGTACTGGGTAACAGTAGTGAACAAAGTCATCTGATTTCATCGATGTTTTAATTAATTCAAAGGCATTTTTCGACTCAGTCTTTTCATTAGATTGATTGGAATCTTTTGATGTTTCCTTTACCTGGGTATCAATTGGTAGGTGAAATTTTGGTTTTCTTTTGAACATACCTTCACATCTTTCTTTCTACCTTTTTCTTCTTTAACCATTATTTTCTACCATTATGTTTTTTTTAATCGGTTAAATTAAACACGAGCAATTTTTAATTGCTCAAAAAACTTCGTCGGGAGTGATGTATCATGGCAAGAAACAAACTTTTGGTTCCTGGTGCAGAGAATGTTCTGGATCAAATGAAGGAAGAAATCGCCAGCGAGTTTGGAGTTCAACTTGGTGCTGATACAACCGCACGAGCAAACGGTTCCGTAGGCGGTGAAATGACAAAACGTCTTGTCGCTTACGCTGAACAAACATTAAGAAATCAACAAGGTCAATAACTTGTGATTTCCAAAATAGAGGCTGCCAAAATGGCAGCCTCTTCCTTTAATTATTTACTCAGCAAAATTAGCATAACTTTCAATTCTTAGAAAAAACTAAGAAAAAAGAGCTAAGGGGACTATTAGATGGAATTGAATCAACCCATTAAACCGATTAACTTACGTCCAATTCAAACGCAGACGAGTGCAAAATTAACCGCTCCGGAAATGGCAAAACTTTGGGCAACTTACGTTGGCAATAGTATGTCAAATAAAATATTACAATACTTCCTGCAACACGTTGAAGATGATTTAATTAAGACCTTAGTAGAAAATGCTTTTTATTTAACTGAGGATTTTATGCGAAGAATTGAACAAATACTAAATAAAGATAACTTTCCTATTCCAAAAGGTTTTACAAAAGATGATGTTAATTTGAAAGCTCCTCGGCTATTTGAAGAAGAATTTTATGTTCATTATATAAAGTATGCTGCAAAGGCAGGTATGAGTATATATGGCGTTGCACTTCCAATCGTGTTACGTGAGGATATTAGAGATTTTGTTATATATTGTAATTCTTGTACCATTGCTCTTTTAACACAAATAAATGATATTTTAATGACAAAGGGGCTAATTATTAAACCACCTATTCTTCCCATTCCCGATAAAGTGGACTTTGTTAAGGACCAAAGTTTTTTACATGGGTTTATGGGTAAAGTTAGACCTCTACATGCACTAGAAGTCACTCACCTTTACGATAATATTGAAAACAATGTCACAAGTAAAGCATTGATACTAGCATTTAGCCAAGTTGCCAGAAACGAAAAAGTCAAACAGTTGTTTATTCGGGGGACTGAAATCACAGATAGAGCAGTGTCCAGTTATAAAGAAAAACTTCATAAAGATAACTTACCCTCTCCATCACTTTTAGATCATTTGGTAACGGAATCGAAGATTGCTCCTTTTTCAGACAAACTCATGCTCTTTCACAAAGTGGATATGTTTTCAATGAAAATAAGAGCATTTGGAAATTCAGTAGCAGTAAATGGGCGACGAGATATAAGCTTGCTGTATGCGCGCTCACTCAAGAGCATAGCTTTGTTTGTCGATGATGGTGCTAATATCCTGATTGAAAATGGCTGGATGGAACAGCCACCACAAGCTGCTGATAGAGAAGATTTGTTGTAAGCACCCCATTAAAAGCCGTGATCTTAAAAGAAACGGCTTTTTTTAATCACCTGCTTATTGACAAGGATAGATATTGAATTTATCGTAGTCTATGGTTTGTTATTAAATTTGATAAGGTACATATATTAAATAGTTTACTGGATTAATATAACAAGCCTAGAATTGTAATCGGTGGTGTACTCGTGAAGGAATCTGTCGTCATTCAGCAGAAAAAAAGTCCGAATTTGAATTTTAGTCTATTAAAAAAAGACCTGGTTTTTACGATCTCCTTTATCTTAGCAGCTATAAGTTGTTTCATTCATTTACCCAAAATTGAATATATTAATTTTCATGTTTTGATAAGTTTGTTTAATTTGATGCTTGCTATAAAAGCTTTAGAAGAATTAAAGGTACTAGACAAATTTGCGATATCTATTTTGAATAAAAGTAAAAATAGTAAAAGTGTCTCAGGCATTCTTATTCTATTTTGCTTCTTTAGCTCAATGTTAGTAACAAATGATGTTGCTTTACTTACTTTTGTACCCTTAACCCTTTTAATTAGTAAAAAGACCAAAATAAATATGATTGACACCATTATTTTACAAACCATTGCCGCTAATATTGGAAGCAGCTTAACTCCAATGGGGAATCCACAAAATTTGTTTATTTATTCTTTTTACGGTTTAAAACCCATGCCGTTCTTCATGGCTGTCTCCTTTATTGCTGTGCTGGGTATAGGAACTCTTTATTTCCTTTTTCAAAGACTCGAGCCAAAAGAAATAAAAGTTGATTTATATCCTGTTACTGTTGGAGATCCAAAAAAGGCAATCGTTTGGGGAATAGTGTTAGTCATCATCATTGCATCGATATTTGGTGTAATCAGTTATCCTATCGCACTTTTCATTACACTCGGAACAGCGTGTATTGTTAACGCTACTCTTCTATTAAAAATTGATTATCTTCTGTTAATTACTTTTGTTTGTTTTTTTATTTTTATCGGAAATATTTCCAGTACAACGGCTGTACAGACCTTTGCAAGTATGAGTATGAAAGATCCTTCTTCCGTCTATTTTAGTTCGATTGGGTTAAGCCAATTGATTAGTAATGTTCCTGCTTCGATTCTACTTGCACAATTCTCTACAGACTGGAAACCATTACTGCTTGGTGTAAATGTGGGCGGATTAGGAACGATAATTGCTTCATTGGCCAGTGTTATTTCCTTTAAACTGTTTAATCAGGCAAACCCAAATGAAAGTAAAAATTATCTTATTAAATTCAGCATATATAATTTCGCATTTTTAGCATTTTTGGCCAGTGCTCAATATTTAATTTTTATTATTCTAGATATTTTGTAAGAAAGCTGTCTTCTCGAATGAGAAAACGGCTTTTTTCTTTTTCGTTATGGAAGGACCCAAACAAATATAACTTGGTGAGCATAGATTAGTAGAAAAATCTTACCGTGATTTTGCCGAACAAGAGTTTGAATGATGGTGGTGTATAAAAAGTGTTTGAAGTGAAGAAATGTAAATACGGTAGAGGCATATTTGCAACCCGGGATATCCAGAAGGGCGAACTTATTCATGTAGCCCCAGTCATTATATCTCCTAAGAATGAGTACAAAAATTTAAAAAAGACCATATTGATGGACTATGTATTTTGGTGGGGAGAAGACTGTGCTTTAGCATTGGGATATGGTTCTTTATTTAACCACTCCTATACACCAAATGCTTTATACAAACTCCGAAAAAAGGAGAAAACAATTGACTTTTTTGCTTACACAGATATTAAGGAAGGAGAAGAAATCAAAGTTAATTACAATGGAGACCCCGATGATGATTCAGAAATTTGGTTTGATGTCCTTTGAAAAATTGATAAAAAGAGGCTGACTCATAACAGCCTCTTTATTCAAATATAATTATTTTCAAGATTTTTTTTTCGAAGTGCTTGTTTATTTAAGATCCTATTTAGTCGCTTCGTTTTTTCTTTTTCGTAAAAATAATGAACAATGAAGTAAGAAATTACGCCAAATACGACCCCAAAAATTGCCATTCCAATTAACACGTGGACTCCTCCATGAAGAAGACTGATTACACCTCGAAAATCACCGTGTAATAAACTTTGAAAGGAAAATGGAGTATTATGTCCTAATTTAACCTTCATTGGAAAGATAATTTTCCCGATTTTTTTTGCAAAAGGTAATAACAGTACGGGGAGAAAGGTAAGTTTCCCAATAACATTTCCAATAATTGCTGCTGGCAAGGAACCTTTGGCAAGTCGAACAACGGGCAAAAACAATATATATATCAGTGATGCAGAGGAAAGAACAACCATTTCCATACCAAAGCCAATGGCAAATCCGAGCGATACCTTTCGAGCCCCACCTGGTGAACGTAGCAGTTTTATGAAATTATACTTGAACGCTCGTCCTAAGCGCTGAATAAAATTATATTTTTTACGTTTATTGGTCATATGCCTACTTCCTCTTTAACAACAGATTTATAAAGAATGAAGATAATTTCAGCTTGGATGGTTATTACTTAAATAATTACCTTGCCATTATCATTACACTATAAATAAATAATAAGTCACATTTTGTGAAATGTAAACGAAATCACACCGATAATGTCATTGTTAAATTTTTTCTTTTTTTGAACTAGTTATAAGCCTATAAAAAAATACTAGGTATTTGAAAACCTAGTACTTTTTATTGATGTAATTGATTTTTTTTACTTAAAAATAGTTGAAAGAACTTGGTCGAATGTCATTTCAGTATCTACTACATATGTCCCCGGCCGCAATTTGTTGGAAAGTCCTCTTTGCTCTATGATTTGAGAAAACTCGAAAGCGTCTGAAACGATTTTAGATGGAATAAGCATTTTTCCTACATCGAAACTTGTCATCCCCTCGGTTACGTTAACGGTTACTACTGTTTTAGAAGGCTTATCGTTTTCTGTTGCTGCCTTTTTTGTTGTCGTTTCCTTTGCTGTCTGCTTTGTTGTCGATTCCTTTTTATCAAAATCTGCTTTCTTTTGTACGATATAGCCTTTAGCTACCAGCTTCTTTTCCATTTCTTTTACAGATGGTTGCACGGTTATGGTTTTGTCGGTTACCTTTGTATTTTTAGATACATGATCATTCGTAAGGTACACGACGCTACAAATACTTGTGGTAAGTAGAATACCTGCTGCAAAGCTGCTTAATAAGTTAATTCTCATTGGCAACTTTTCTCCCTTCATCCTTTAAGTGTTGGTAAGGTATAAGCAGCTGTTCAATTTCACTTATTGTTACTTGTTTCATTTCAGCAATGCTCTCAACTGAATAATTTCGTTTATATAAATCTAGTACTTCACGCGTGAAAAGTTTTTCATTAGAAGAAAGTTGAACACCTGCTTCTTTCATCACCACTTCCATGTCAAGTTCCATATTACGAATCGTTTCTTGAATCGCATTGATTTCCTTCATTGTTGAAATATGTGCTAAATCAATTTGTTTATGCTCTACTTTTGCAGCATGATTCGTTTTAAGAATAGAAAAGATTAGCAGTAGTACGGAAACCACAAATAACGAAATTAATGTCCATTCCATTAGAGTAACGCCCTCCTTCTTATAAAGAGAAATTTGCAAGTCCTTATTATACATCGAAACGACAAATTTTTCGATTTAAATCATAAAAACAAGTAGAAAGTCGGAGGGATTTGACAAATTACGGTGAAATAGGAATTCATTTCTCTGGTATAATATTCTATAAAAACCCACTCCTGAATAGATGTAATAGAAAAAATGGTTATGTTAAAGAACATTGTTGATTTTTATACCCTGTTGATTGGAGTGGAAGGCGCGAAGACTCCTGCGGGAGTAGCGGTCTCGGGAGACCCCGCAGGAGGAACGACGAGGAGGCTCCCGGAACGCCCGCGGAAAGCGAAGTGCCTGGAACGGAAATCAACAGACAACTTAACAAAGCCAAAAAAATAAATCCACAAACCTTCCAACCGTTTAGGAAGGTTTGTGGATTTATTTATTGCACCCAAAACTATTGTTAGGCTAATGATCGTAATTTTTTATTCTTTTTTATTTGTAGTGGCTGATGAGTATAATAAATTTTTACAAGTGCACGACAATCACAGAGTGAACATTTAATTTGATAGGAAGCTTTACTAATATGTGGAGTTTCTAAGAAAGGTAATATTTCTTTCATATGCCTGTCACATGCCCACATGATCTCACCCCAAATAGAAAGTTTTATAGATTAATATTCTTTACTTGGATTTATTTTACGGATGATACTTCTTTTTGAATCTTTTCCGGCTTTTTCTTAATTACTTGTTTGGTAATTTCCTCATCCCAAGAAATCGTAATATCCCCATTTGTCACAAAGGTTTGACACCCGAGACGATATCCATTTCCTAACCACTCTTCACCTAATTTTCTTCGTTCCTGTACCTTTACCTTATCAAGATATTCAGAACCTTCTTCAACTTTAAAAACGCAGGTACCACAAATACCTCCACCGCAACGATTAGGCAACTCCCCATCATAACGGAGTGACATTCTCAAAATATTTGAATTGTCTGGAACCTCTAATCGCTTATTACTGTTTTTGAAATGAATGTTTGGCATATTGATTATTTCCTCCCTTATATTAATCTAAATTATTTTAAGTGCTTTTCACTTTATCTTTTCTATTCATTTTCTCTTTAATATTTTTTATATAGTTGATATATGCTTTTTTAGAGTTTTCAATATGGATTCTCATTAAATACTCTGCTAATTCCGTTTCTTTATCCCTTAAAGCTTTCATGATATCAATATGCTCTCTTAATGATTCTTTCCTTCTACCTGGAGTCTCGTAGCCCATATTAGCTGCCATGTGTATATAATCGATAAGGCCAGATAAAATTTCGAATAATTTTGGACTTTTAGATGCTTTATTTATCAACCGGTTCATCTGAATATGTTCAAGATTAAAATCCTCTTCCGATTGCTTTTCTAATGCTAACAGTTCTTGAATCTTTTGTTCTAGTTCTAACTGAGTTTCTTGATCCATTCGTTGTGCTGCCAACTTTACGGCCAAAACCTCTAACGAAGCAAGGATTGTAAAAACCTCAATTACTTCACTTTCAGAAATATTCGAAACGACGACCCCTTTCCTGGGAACCGTTTTAACAAAGCCTTGAGACTCAAGCCGGAATAATGCTTCCCTTATAGGCGTTCTACTTATGTTTAATTTCCCTGCAAGTTCTCTTTCAATTAAACGGTCACCTGCCTTCAATTCGCCTTCCAAAATCATTTCCTTTAGAAACAAATAGGCATGTTCACGAATCGATAAAAGATTATTTTCCTCCCATCTTATGTCCATCTATTCCACCTGCTTATTTTTATAGTTTTTACAAAAGCTTACGAGAGAAATACTCCGCCATATATTAATGCACATAGAATTAATAAGGAGGGATGAATTTTGAATCTCATTAAAGCAAAATAACTGACCCCAGCCAAAAGGATTAAATGGAATATCCCACTATTTTCAAATGCTGTTAAAAAGAACTGATAAGCCATTATGGCAAGTAAGATGGCAATAATAGGTTGTACTGCTCTTGTCATTAAGGTTACCTTTGGAGAGCCTTTAAATAGATTTACAAATTTAAATAATAAAATGACAGCAAGAGCAGAAGGAAGTATGGTAGCAATTAGTGCAATAATGGCCCCCAAAAAGCCTCCTAACTGAAAACCAATATACCCCCCCATCTTAGTTGCAATTGGACCAGGTAAGGCATTCGCTATTGCTAGTACATCTCCAAACTCAGATAGGGTCATCCAATGGTAATGATTGACCACTTCATTTTGAATTAGTGGAATGGTCGCAGGTCCCCCTCCGTAACCCAGTAAATTAGCAATGAAAAAAGACCAAAAGATGTGCCAATAAATCATGAGCTTTTTTCCTTTCTCTGAATAAGTACCTCAGTGGTGCCTGTAGCAGCTTTTTCTTTACGATCTGCAATCAAGTAGGCAACGATTAGAAAAATACCTATTAAGATTCCCGGATGTAAACCAAGGAACTGAACAAAGACCAGAGATACCACTGAAAGAGTAACCATTTTTTGTAACCCTAACCCTTTACGACCATTTTGGAAAAATCGATACGCCATTTCGATTAACATAAAGCCAATAACAGGGGTAACTCCTTGGACCATTCCGCTGACAATGGGCGAATCCTTGTAAGAATAAAGAACACCTAATAAAGCGATCATGCCAATAATAGAAGGAAGAATGTGAGTTAGGATGGCGACTATTGCCCCAATAGACCCTTTAACTTTATATCCGATATACGCTGCCATTTTAGTAGCAATCGGGCCTGGCATGGTATTAGCTAAGGCTAAAATCTCAACAAACTCTTCTTCTGTCATCCATTTATATTTTTTGACGGCCTCAAACTCTATCAACGGTATAGTCGAGGGGCCGCCCCCATAACCGGTTACACCAGTGCGGGCAAATCCAAGTGCTAACTCCAGATAGGCTTTCAGTTGACTCTCCCCCTTTTTATACCTTTTCATTATTAATTTGAGAGTAGTAGTTTGAAGACCCCATTCAGCCTATACCTATCTCCTGAATGAGGTCCTAATTCTATTACTTTTTTATATCCGCCGAGGTGATTACTTCTAGCCCCGCACTAGCCAAATAGCTTTGTAAGGCTTGTAGTGCGGCTGTTCCTACGGCCGTATCTTGCTCACCGTTTCCACCACTTACACCAATTCCACCTACTACTTCTCCATTTACAACAATAGGAAAACCACCTACAAAAATAGCGAATTTTCCAGGGAGCATCATTTGGATTCCAAATGCTTCATTTCCTGGAAGGGCAGGACCATTAGGTTCTTTGTTAAATAAATGGGTGGAGCGTTTATGTCCTGCAGCAGTGTAGGCTTTAGCAATCGCAATCTCTGGTCCTGTAATACGTGCTCCATTCATTCGTTCAAGAGCAAGTAGGTTTCCCCCGTCATCACAAATAGCAATTGTTTCAAGGACATTGATTTCTTCTGACCTCTTTTTCGCAGCCTCTATCATTAATTTAGCTTCTTCTAATTCTAATTTTAGAACTGATTTCATGTAAAATCTCCTTACTATAAGAATTTTTTAATAACCCATATACACAGTTTTTAATTGAGTGAAAAATTCTAAACCAACTCTTCCTGACTCCCGGAAGGTGGACGTGCTTGATTTTTTTAGACCTCCAAAAGGTGCATTCATTAAATTACCGGTTGTAGTGCGATTCACTTTTACTGTCCCTGCTTGTATGTCCTTAGTAAATTGGTTGGCAATCTTTAGATTATTCGTCACGATTGAGGCAGACAAGCCGTACTCGACATCATTTGCAATAGCGATAGCTTCTTCATATGTATCTACTTCTATCACAGCCACAACCGGACCAAAGATCTCTTCCATCGCAATTCGGGAATTGGGGTTAACATTTGTAAAAATTGCTGGCTTAACATAAAATCCCTTTTGGTATTCACCAGAAGTTAAATGGTCCCCACCGTATTCCAATGTCGCACCATCTTGTTTTCCATATTCCACATATTTCAAGACATTTTTCAATTGCTTTTCATTCGCAAGCGGCCCAATTTTAACACCAGGCTCAAAACCATGTCCTATTTTAAGGGCACTAGTCTTTTCCACAAGTTTTTGAACGAATTCGTCTTTAACATCTCTTAAAACAATGACCCTGCTGGTTCCTGTACATGCTTGCCCCGTTAAGGAAAACCCTCCGTTAACAACCAACGTAGCTGCTAGATTGAGGTCGGCATCATCCATAACAATTAACGGATTTTTCCCTCCAAGCTCCATTTGTGTACGGGTCGTAAATCCTGCCTTTTTATGAATATCTTCCCCTGCTGCTGTTGATCCTGTAAAAGTCACTGCCCGAACAGAAGGATGCGTCACCAACAAATCACCTACGTTAGATGCTTTTCCTGTTACAAAGTTAATAACACCTTTAGGAATTCCAGCCTTATCCAATGCTTCGACTAAACGTAAGGCGATCAGTGGAGTATCAGAAGAAGGTTTAAAAACAACCGTATTTCCTGTGATTAATGCAGGAGCAATTTTTCTAGCAGGAATAGAAAGTGGAAAGTTCCAAGGAGTAATTACACTCACTACTCCAAGTGGTTCTCTTTCGGTTGAAACTTTCATATTTGAGTCATCATTTGGAAAGGTCTCCCCTGTAAAGCTTTGACCTTCTACTGCATAATACCGAAGAGTTTGCGCAGAACGTAACACTTCATTCTTGGCATCATCAACGTGCTTACCTTCTTCTCTAGTTAACTCTTCAGCAAGGGATTGAACATTTTGTTCTAAAAAACTTGCCGCTTGATTTAAGATGGACGCCCGTTTTGATGGTGCAGTTTGAGACCAGCTAGGAAAGGCCGTTTGGGCAGATTCAATTGCTAATTGGACATCCTGTTCGTTTGATGCTTGGAAACTGCCGACAATATCTTCGTTATTGGCTGGGTTCACACTATTAAACGTTTTCTTGCTTACTGATTCTTGCCATTCTCCATTAATATAATTATTGAAGGTTGCTACTTTTGTTGTAAGCACTACGATCACCTTTTTCATGATTGATTTAATCCTATAAAACAGGGATTATTTTATAAAAATGGCCGTCAATTAAACCTCTAAACTACAAGATTATAATGACGGCCTGTCAAAGGGACGGATTCACAATGATTCATTTAAATCCGTTATATATGATTATTATTTCGCTTCAACTAACGCGCCTAAATCTTGTTCTAAATACTCTCTCCATAGCCCATCCATGTACATACGGCGCATTTTTGCTCCAGTCCGTACAACTTCTAGGCATCGTTGCTGCAATTCAGGAGTATCCGCATGGTCTAGAACAATTTTGTATCCACGCTCACCATGGATCTCATCAGATACGATGTGTAAGTCGAAGAATTCAATTTCTTCATCCGTAAATCCATATTGTTCGCGTAATGCTGGAGTCTGCTTTCTATAGATATCAGGCACTTGAGATTCTAACCCTACAACTAATGCTGCTGTTGCTACAACGAAATTTTCCCTCGCCGCAACCGCGTAGCACCAGCTTTGTAACCCTAATGTAGTCGGCGCCATATTGGCCGGATCGATAATGCGTTCTCTTGTTGTACCACATGCTTCAGCAAAACGAATGAGTAAATCAGTATGGCGATCTGCAGCAATTTCTTCTTCATACATGTTTTGTAATGTAAAGTCTTTTGCCGATTCGAATTTTGGATCGCTTGGAGTATTGTGATAAATATAAGCTAAGTAATCTGCAAACGGTCCTACATAGTGGTAATGATTTTCAGCCCAACTAGCAAAATGTTTTCTTTCAAGTCTTCCCTCGGCCCAAGCTACTGTGAATGGAGCCTTCTGGCTATGATTTCCTTTTATAGCTTCTTCTAATTCCTTGCGAAATTCATCTTTTGATAATAATTCTGTCAACTGAAACTCCTCCTCTTTTTTTATGTAGGTACCAATGTTTTTCTTGGTATTTGATATTTTGTATACCAAATTAGTTAAAAAATAAAAAGATTGTTATTTTATTCACTGTCCAACAGCCTTTTACTCTATGAAACTATCCATTTGGTATACCTTGAATTAATACTATCAAGAAGTTGTTTATTTGTAAATATAATTTTTAGAATTTTTTAAAGATTATTTATTTTCATGTTTTAATTTTGCACATCTACTTTAATATTGATTAATTTATAAAGTTCTAGAGTAAGTTGATCTAATGACTCTTCGACAATCTGCCGCCCTATCTCCCAGCTTGCTTTGGTTCCATCACCAATACAACCATTTTTGGTCATTTCTTCGTAGTAATAAAACCCTTGAATTGCTTTACCAGGTCTAAGCTGTTTCCATCTTCCTTCTACCTGAATATCACCTTTCTCTAATTGTTCAGGACGGACGAGCTCTGGTGCTAAATAGAGTGCTTCTGAAACTTCTCGTTCGCAGCTATGGCCAAACAATGTGGATTTCACATGCTCTTTAATTGCCTCTTTTGCAGAAGCTGTCGTTTTGGCATAATAAACTTCAACATTCAATTCTTTCGTTATTATCATTGAAGCAACATTAAGCGTCGATTGGTTTCCACCGTGAGAATTTAATAATAAAAACTTTTTCACACCATGATGCTTTAAGGATGAAATGACATCCTTTAAAATGGCTATTAACGTCGTTGGCTGCAACGATATGGTCCCTGGAAAATTCAAATGATGTGGTGAAACACCCATATTAATTGTAGGAGTAACTAGCGCATAGGGAAACATTCTTTCACCTAGTTTCTTCGCCATTCTTTCTGCTAAGACTGCATCACAGCTTTCTACCATATGTGGTCCATGCTGTTCATGTGCCCCAATTGGAATAATAGCAAACTTCACAGTCTGTAAAGCTTCTTCTACTTCTTTCCATGTCATGGCTGTAAGATCATAACTATTCAACACTCATTCACCTACCGGTACTTATTGTATTTTGTATACCATATTCCATTTAAAAAAAAGCGCATTATGCTTGATATGCTGATTTTTTCTTTGGAGCCTGGATTGTAATATTTTCTTGAGAGATTTCAATATCTTGTTGAATTGTTAATTGACATGTAAGACGGTATCCCTCATTTACTTTTTCACCTAGCATTTTTTCTTCTTTCCAATTTGGTGGTGCTAATGAGTCTGCGCCGTTTATAACAATACACGAACATTTAGTACATCGTCCCATACCACAACCATACTTTAATTTAGGCAATTGGCGTGTCCCAGCTAGCACTACTAAATTGGCATTATCTTTTACTTCTTGTTCAATTGTTGTCCCATCTACATGAAGAATAACTTTTGGCATAAAACTTCCCCTTTCTATTTATTCTAAAAATTTTGAACCTTTACTGAAGTATACAATCTTTTCGTGGGAGAAGCAAACTGGATTTTGTAATTTCAATAATTATTTAAATATTTTGAATATACCTTGAACATTTAATCTACTTGAGATAAAATGGTAACAAGTACTTTGGTATACAATATTCCACTCAGGGGTGATAGAGCACTTTAATAATTTTTTTATTCATTATACTTAGTTACAAATGGTTTAATACTTACTTAAAGGGGTGTTTTATTTGGGAAAATATATTGTATTAACGAATAAGGATACGTTTCAAACAATTCTCGAGAATGATGGTTTAGAGCCTGTTGAAACCTATCACTTCTACTTCTTTGATAAGTTAAAGGCGAAATACACAATTGCAAAAGTACTTGATGAAAATATGAAAATTCAACTATTTGAAATCTATGAAGGAAAAGAATACGTAAATCATATAGCTGTTAAGTTTTTTGAACGATTTGATACAATTGAAGCCGCTCGAGAGGAATTAAGCGAGATCGTTAAAGCATCTGGTAACAGTGATGACTCTGTAAATTCTAAGCTAGTAAAATCAGATGAGGTAGCCGTTTAAGAAATAATTAGCCATAAGAGATCTTCTTTATATACAAAATCCGGAGAGAAAAGCGGTGTCTCTCCGTTTTTTTATATATTGTGCTTAATAAATGAAAAAACCGCCACATAAAGTGACGGTTTGTAATAGATTTTTTTAGAACTTTAATGTTTTTTTAAGTGATGCTAATTTCTTTTCAGCTTTCTCCGCCGCTTTTTTAGATCCAAATAGAAAGTTAAACATGTTATATCCCCCTGTATAAATAGTTATTTGATACTGTAATTGTATTATGTGATTAAAAATAAAACAACATTTTGTATACCAAATACCAAAAATAATTTAAAAATATGGCTAAAACGTGACAATATCCACAAAAAAAATACGTTTGGTATACAACTTTAAAGGTAAGGGTGTAAATATGCTTAGATTTATGCTGTTTTCGGTTATTTTATTGTATTTATTCGATGTTCTTTTGCCTATGTTCCATATTGGCCCCATAATATCCTGTTTAAGTCTTGTCATAGTCCTATGGACATTATTTCAAGCGAAACGATTTGTCCAACTATTGGGAAGCACATTTTTGATCCTCGGTTCTGTATTATTGTGGTCGAGCGGAGCCTCTTGGCAGCACTATATCCTATCCTTCGGTCCAATGCTGGACTTGCTAACTATGTTTACATTGATTCCAATTTTAGGAATACCAATTAAATTAGGAGGTTACAGCGGAGGTATTCAAACGATTATTCAAAAGAAAGTGAAAACCTCTGGACAACTCTATATGATTACATCGGGTATATCCTATTTTTTTAGTATCTTTATGAATCTTGCCACCTTACCAATGACTTACTACTCTATAAGGCCTGCATTAGATATCATTCCAGTAAAAAATAAAGAACGCTTCATGAGCAGAGCCATTACGCGAGGATTCGCCATGCCTTTACTGTGGGCCCCAGTTACCCCCATTGTCGGCATTGTCATTACAATGACGGACGTAAGCTGGGTATCAATTTTGCCTTATGTTGTTCCCTTAAGTATCTTTGGCATGGGGATTGACTGGTATATTGGTTCTCGTAAAGCAAAAATTATGACCCCTAATAAAGAAAACACTGCCATACATGAGACTGCTGCAACGATAGATTCTAGTCAGTCCCCTCGATCTGGTAGAGTCTTTCAAATTTTTCTAGCAATTATTATTTTCAATGTTGTTATTTCATTAGTAGAAACAAAGTTTCCTTATCCGTTTTTAATTCTAATATCCTTAATGGTCATCCCTTTTTCGCTTACTTGGTCTCTATTTTTAAAAAAAGGGAAAGAGTTCGGTTCACACTTAATTACGCATTTTCAATCCTTTTCTGTAAGTATGAAAGACCAATTCTTCATTTATCTATCAGCAGGTTTTTTTATTTCAACTATCAACGTTTCTCATACCAATGTCTGGTTGGACGCGCTAGTCAATCATTTTATTAGTTTTGCTGGTGTGGAAATCTTTTTACTTTTACTGCCCTTAATCCCTCTGGCTTTTGCTTTTCTAGGACTTCATCCTGCTGTTTCTCTTGCATTAATGCTTGAGGGCTTAAATCCAAAGGTCATAGGGATATCTCCTCATATATTAACAGTAGCTATGTTGGCAGGAGCTGTTTCATCCTTTCTTGTGGGGCCATATAACGCCACGTTAGGTCTTATGTCAAACATTGTAAAGGAGAGCTCTTACAAAGTATCCAATTGGAATTTATCCTTCGCTGGGCTTTATATTGCATGCGTAATGTTGTATTTATTTGTCTTACAATTGTTCTTAGGTTGAATGTGAACATTAAAAGAGGTGTCAATCTAATGACACCTCTTTACTATGACCCTCACTTTTCTTCATGAATTTGTTTCACAATTTCCTTCGCAAAATGTCCAAGACTCCCCTCACTATACGAACGGATAACCTCTGGAGCAAGGGATGCTAATGCTCTTTGTAGATACTCCGAAGATAGCCCCTTTTTTGCAAATTCATTCTCTAAATTTATTGCAGTTTTAAGTGCGTAATAGGTTGCTATTTTATTTACTTGCGTTAAGGATTCTTCACTGTCCACTACTATCTTTCCAAGAAAGTTAAAATATTCTTCTACAATGGATGGTATTACGGTTTCTGAAATAAACAAGCCATTTCCATGTTCTAATAAATCTCTCGCATGCCCCATATATTTTATTCCATGCACATTTAATGTTGAAAACGTGTTCCTCATTTCATTCGTAGGGAGGTTTGTAGCCATATTAATGATATAAGGTGAATGTTGCGTCTTACTTTGGAGTTTTAGACTTGAGATAAATGGGATTACCTCCATCGCTGGAAGTGCTAGGATTAACACATCTAATTCTGATAAATCTTCTTCCTTTAATAGATAGCTAGTTTGGTAATGCTGAACACATTGTTCTGCTTTCGTTCGATTAGGGTGGTAAAGGCCTATTGATATTCTTTGTTGATCCCAATGTGTTAGCATCGCAGTGCCTAATTTACCAAGTCCTACTAAACCGACTTTTTTTTGATTCATTTTGTCCCTCCTCTTTTTTCTATCATCCTATGATAACCGTCCCACCAAAATAACAACTGCACCTTCCTTCATGAAAATAAGGGCCTCCTATTAATCAGTATTACTGACATTTAGGATAGCCCCCTATTTATAGATACTAGCTTATTATTTATTTTACCAAATGATTACCGCTATAATTGTAGCGAGAATAAGACCTGTCATAACTGGAATGAAGTTTTTTCTCGCAAGCTCTATAGGTGAAATTTGTAGGAAGCCTGCTACTGCTACTAATGATGACCAAGCAATAATTGTGCCCCCGCCTCCCCAGATAGCACCCATTTGTCCAATAGCTGCCATAGTCGAAGCATCAAGTCCACTACCATTAGCTAACGCTCCAGATAAAGCTCCTGTTAATGGAAGCCCCGAGAATCCAGAACCATCCAATCCAGTAACTAATCCCACGATCAATATACCAATTCCTGCAAAAAACGGGTTATGCGGGATAAAATTTTGACCAGCTTGGATCATATCAAATAGAAAAGCAGGCTTTGCAGCGTCTTCCCCTAACGAAAGAATTGCAGGTGTAAAATCACTACTACCCATAAAGAAGAACCCTGCAATCGGAATAACGGGAGCCATTGCCTTAAAAGCAAAGACAAATCCTTCTGTAATATGATCGCTTATCTTATCGAGAGAATGCAGTCTGTTAAATGCGATTGTAGCTAATAGTAACAGAATCGTTGCAACACCACCTATAAATGCAGCTCCATCTGTGCCCTCAAATCCAGATCCACCACCTAACTTGGTCTGGAACATAAATACCATTACAGCTAACATGGAAAGAGGAACAATAATCGAAAATACTTTGCCCCATGTTTGTTTTCTCTTGAGGATCTCTTCACTATCTACTGCTGTAGCGGCAAGCTCATCTGCTACTTCGAAGAATGCCTTTTCACCTTGATTAAATCCAATTCCGGATTCTGATGTAGATTTTTTTGTAATCGTCTTGCGCTGCTGTAAATATACCATTGTTAATGCACTAACCCCTGTAATAACTGAAAGGATTAATCCCTTATCTGCAACTGCAGCTTTATCGATTCCTGCTGCCTTCGCACTTAGCATAGGCGCAACCTGCATAATATAGTCGGAAGAAAGTGCCATACCTTGACCTGCAATGACAATAACCATTGCTGCCGTCATTGGTTGAAGACCTGCACTTACTGCAGCTGGTACAAGCAGAGCACAAATGAGCGGTACAGCAGGGGTTGGCCAGAAAAAGAGTGAAATCACATACGTAGTAACCATTAGCACTAAATAAGAAACATGTCCATTCACCATAATTTTTTGTATAGGAACAACCATCTTTTTATCCGCGCCGATATCTTTTAAAGAGTTAAGAAGACCAATCATAATAGATATAATGAGGAAAATACTAAATAGCTCCTTAGCAGCTACAAGGTTCGCGTTAAATACTGCTTGAAACCCAGCTATTAAACTACCTTTATAGACAACTGCCACTAAAAAGGTTCCAATGATAATAGGTAAAACAACACCTTTTCTAAAAAGCATGGTGACGATGACAGCTATAGTTACAATTAAATAAATCCAGTGAGCTGCAGTTAATTCCATAGTTCCCCTCCGTTATCTTAAATAATTTAAAACAATACGAAAGTCTTCCATAATTTCATGGAAAGGAGCACAGGAGAGGAATTAGTTAATTTTGCTTCTTTACTCTTGGTGTTTTCCTCAACTATATAAATCTTTTGTCACCTTAGAGCTTAACAAGTGCTATTTTCATTGTTTAGAGATACTAACAAAGGAAATATTTTGTATTTTGTAGATTGTATACCATGGTTATATAAAGAAAAATGCATAATACCCAAATCAATTCTACTTCGTATGAAATAACAGATAACTAATCGTTCATAGTATCCTAAAGAATTCTTTCCACCAATTAATTAATAGTAAAAGATTTTTTGGTAGTATGATCTCCCCGGAAAATGGCCATCCCCCCTTCTTTTGCACTATGTAGACCTTGTTAACTATAAGGTTGAAATAAATATAACATTATTCTTTTTACTTTGCAAAACAATTTTGAAAATTTAGAAGTTTATATATATTCGTAATTTAACCCTTGATTTCAAGACATGTTTTAGATAAAATAAAGAAAATTATTGGTATACAGTATACGAAAATAGTCATATAAGGATTCATTGTTTATAAATTTGGCTCTGTTAAACGTGTCTGTTGATTTCCGCTCCAGTCGCTTCGCTTTCCGTGGGCGTTTCGGCGAGCCTCCTCGGCGCATGCGCCTGCGGGGTCTCCCCTGAACCGTACTCCCACAGGAGTCTTCGCGTATTCCGCTCCAATCAACAGGGTATAAAAATCAACATTGTTCTTTAACACAGCCATAATTTAATAGTTTGTTAAAATTTATACAAGAGGAGAATAAATATGCTTAGAGCTGGTATTATAGGTTTCGGAACACTTGGTAGGAGTATTAGCGAATTAATTGCGTCCGGACAGGCTGGGAATGTAAAACTTCAAGCTATTTTAGTTAGAACCCCACTAAACCCGACTGATACTCCCCCCGTACATTGTACTGTTACAACGGAGGAAGAAGTTTTTTTTAATCAAAATTTAGATATCATTATTGAAGCAGCTGGACATCATGCCCTCCAGCTCTACGGTGAAAAAGCCCTTACATCTGGGAGTAACCTAGTTATTCTTTCCGTCGGTGCACTAGCAAATGTTGACTTCTATGAGTCATTGATGAAAACAGCCACTACCCAAAACAAACAACTGATTATCCCCTCTGCAGCTATCGCTGGTTTAGATCGAATAGCTGCTGGTGTGTTAGGTGAGATTGATGAAATAACACTTATTACGAGGAAACCACCAAAAAGTTGGTATGGAACAATTGCAGAGGAAAAAGTAAATCTTGAAACTATTCAGGAGCCCTATTGCATTTTCGATGGCAATGCTAGACACGCCGCAAAATTATTCCCTGAAAATGTAAATGTCTCAGCTGCATTAAGTCTTGCTGGTATAGGATTTGAGGATACAAAGGTTCAAGTGTATGTTGACCCGACGATTAATAAAAACACACATACGATCATAGCAAAAGGCTATTTTGGTCAGGTGGAGATATCAGTGCAAAACAATCCTTATACACAAAACCCAAAATCTAGCCCCATTGTATCAATGAGTGTAGCAAAGGTTTTAAAAAATCTAACCTCTTCTCTTGTCATTGGAGTATAAATACAAAAAAGTGAAACTCCATCCGTTGATGAAGTTTCACTTTTTATTTGTTTTTCTTTCCTATATTTACAGCTTCAATATACGCTTTGCGAGAATTTTCGATATGGATTTTGGTCAAATACTCAGCCATCTCCACTTCTTGATTTACAATGGCTTCCATAATTTTTAAATGCTCTTCCATAGACTTCTTTGGTCTACCTGGATTTTTATATCCCGTTTTTGCAAACGCCCTAATATAATCAGATAATCCACTCAGCATTTCATATAGCTTGTTATTTTTAGCAGAACTGTATAGGAGATGATTCAATTCACCATGTAGCGAAGAGATATCAGAATCAGAATCATTATCATCCTGTAAACAGGCTTCAATCTTCTGACTGTATTCAATAAATTTACTTTTCGTTTCATCATCTAACTTTTGAGCGGCTAATTTTGCTGCCAATACTTCAAGAGACGAAAGAATTGTAAATACTTCGATAATTTCCTTCTCAGAAATATCTGCAACGATTACACCTTTCCTAGGAACTGTTTTGACAAACCCTTGTGATTCTAATCTAAATAGCGCTTCACGAATTGGTGTTCTACTTATATTCAATCGTTCAGCCAGTTCACGCTCCACTAAACGATCTCCTGTTTTAAATTCACCTTCTAAGATCAAGTCTTTTATGTGTATATAGACTCTTTCACGCAAAGATATTAGGTCTTCCTCTACCCAATTATTCCCCACTTTTTCTCCTTCTTTCTAGGTATACATTGTACCAATTATATCGTAATCTATTTGTAAACATCAACTTCTTTGGATGAATTTTCCACGATAAAATTCCTTGCATATCTTCTAAATGTACTTAATTAGGGACCCTAGAGTCATCAAAAACAGCATCCGTAATCATCCTTGTCATCATTTCAGCTAGTCTCATAACGACAAACAATCTTGTATTATTAAGTGATTGAGTGGGTGATAGCGGGTCTAGGTAATTAACAATTGCTTTCAAATGATAATCCCCAACATTAGGTAAAGATTTGTTTAAAGCCATTCCTGGTATAAACGGACCTTCTTTTAGCAAGATGTATCCTATTTGCCTTTCATCACCCAAACAGGCATCAATACCCAAAATAAATGGATCATGATAAGTTTGAAAAATATCCTTCATTATTTTCTTTATATTTAATGCATGGACTGGTTCTTCTAATGTTCCATAAACAGGATAAGGAATCTTTCTATCTTTTAACATCGTACCCACAAGAGGCCCGAGTGAGTCTCCTGTTGAGCGATCAGAACCCACACACAAAATAATGAATGGATTGGAGGTGTTAGAAAACAATTCTCTCAATTTACTAACCATTTCTTGAAACTCAGTTCCTTCAGTGGTCTGTTTAAGGGAATAATAATATGGCCTTTCATCCCCTTCAAATTTCTTTTTCTTGCCAACAAAAGGCCACATACCCCTCCACCTCAGTTCTAGTTGTTTTTTCTCTTCTTTTATGAATACTCCACGTTTTTCACTACACTGACATTGTATATTCTTTATTTTATGATATGTATGACAAAACCTGCTATATTCGTGTGAATAAAAATCAATTAAAAACACTAGTTCGTTCACAGCTTTGTAACATTTATAGCCTTATTGAGAACTGGACAATACATTTTTGCCAAACACATCTTCACTAACCGGTCCCAAAAAGCAGAAAAGTCAGATTTTTATATTAGAATCTGTTATACTATTAGTATCCCCAAAAATCAAATAAGGGAAAATAATTAATTGTTCTTGTTCCCCATTGTTCTTTTTTATGAGATCTATAATTCATTGCAGGAGGTTTGCTATGTACAAGATTAAAGAAAAAGAAAAAATATTTATTTACACTGGACCAGATGGCTCTGGAAGAAAAACCGTCGCCAAAATGGTAGCAACTGCGTTTGATATGGAAACTGTACTCTCCTACACTACTCGTCCTCCCCGTCCATATGAGAAAAATGGTGAAGACTACCATTTTATAAATGAAGAAGATTTCAAAAAAATGCAAGAAAACCATGAGTTTCTAGAAAGTGTAGAAATAGATGGATTCTATTATGGTATTTGTGAGCAGGATATTGTAAAAGCATTCGAGAATCATAATCTTGTTTATTTAACTTTAAATCCTGAAGGTACAGAAAAATTGAAGAAGTTATATGGAGAACGGGTCATGCGTTTCTTCATTTATGCTGATCGCGATACAGTTATTGAAAGACAAAAAGAACGCCAAGATCATACTGACGAAATCAGTCGTCATATGAGCCATTATGATGAAATTATGGCGTATAAATCAAATTGTGAGCACGCCTTTGAAAACTATGACCTACCACAGGTTTCTTTTCAGATTAGTGAAGTCATCGAAGCTTTTCTTGACAGAGGTTTTGAAGTAACCGATTATTAAGCAATAAATAACATAGGACCATTGAGAAGGATACATTATCCAATTTTTCAAGGTCCTATTTTAAATGGATGGATATTCCATAAAATCCATTTCATTGATTTTCGACTTTAGTAAGTACTATACTTATTTTTATAAATTACTAGGAGGCAACTAATATGAAAAGCTTACACGATACAACTACATTACATAATGGAGTTAAAATGCCATGGTTTGGACTTGGTGTATATAAAGTGCGCCAAGGAGAAGAAGCACTTCATGCTGTAAAACATGCTCTAAATGCCGGCTACAAAAGCATTGATACTGCTGCACTTTATGAAAATGAAGAAAGTGTAGGACAAGCTATTAAAGAGGCAGGTATTCCACGGGAAGAGTTGTTTATAACAACAAAAGTGTGGAATTCAGATCAGCGGAATGATACCGTCCTTGAAGCATTTGAAACAAGCTTAAGTAAACTTGGTCTTGATTATGTTGATTTATATCTCATTCACTGGCCTGTAAAGGAAAAGTATAAAGAAACGTGGAAGGTTCTAGAAACATTATATACAGAGGGCCGTGTGAGGGCAATTGGTGTCAGCAATTTTAATATCCACCATCTTGAAGATTTAATGACTGTTGCTGAGATCAAACCAATGGTCAATCAGGTGGAATTACATCCCCTCTTAGCACAGCCAGAATTACGAGAATTTTGCACGAAGCATGAGATACAAATTGAGGCTTGGGCTCCTCTAGGACAAGGTCGTCTACTTGATCACCCTGTATTACAGGAAATTGCTTCAGCTCACCATAAATCAATCGCGCAAGTTATCTTGCGCTGGGATCTACAAAATAGAATTGTAACCATTCCAAAGTCAATCAAAGAAAGCAGAATTATTGAAAATGCTAATATTTTTGATTTTACGTTAAATGAAAGTGACATGGAGAAAATTAATGCACTAAACGAGAACAAGCGATTTGGAGCAGATCCGGACAATTTTAATTTCTAGAATGGTAAAAAGAGGCTGACTGAGTCGGCCTCTTTTTGAATGACTTCAGCTTTTTTATTTCATTGAAGTCATTTTCGGATTAGTTGATGAGAACGTTTTTGTTGCTCGACTTATAAGACTGTTAGCTGCAAGAAGCCCTAAGATAATTGCTATCACAATTGTAATTATGGAACCACTCATAGATAATTTTACAGTCATTAAGAACAGGATAGAGATCGTTAACATTGTCATTATCAAAACAGAATTCCAAAGTATACGATCTCTAACTTTTTCCAACAATCCTGCTGACGGAACCACCTCCGTCTCATCTATGGCACCATTTAAAATAGACTTTAATCTGCGCAAATTAATGATCGGCCCCATTACTGTCATAATAAGCAACAAAGCTAACGAAATGTCTACCCATGAATTCCCCCATCCCCACGAAGTAAATACCAAGTATAGACCTGGGACTAAAATCAAAATCACGCTGAATGGAAGTAAGCCATCCAACTTAACCGCTAAGGCAGCCCAATTTCTCAACCCTTCCGTTTTTGTAGAATAAAGCATCGAAATCATAGCCAATAAGGTAAAAGCAACGGCTACAAACATGATTACAGCCCCTAAAATATGTATAAATAATACAATGTTATATAACAAAACTCCTATTCCCTCCTTTTGATTTTTTAATTTTAACATATACATATTGAAAATAGAGGTAAAATGTCCTACTATTTTAAAAAATATGTAAACTATGCGGATTCATAAAAGTAGATTAAGTACCTAACTAATGATTTATTAGGAATTGGCTAAAACTAGGATTATTATGGTTCATATTATTTTCTGGAACAAAGCAAAACAATTGAAATAAAGGTTTTAAAGGAGGAACTATGAAAGTCACGGACGTACTTGTACATTGCTTAGAAAATGAAGGTGTGGAATATGTATTTGGCATTGTTGGTAAGGAATCGCTTGATTTAACTGATTCGTTATCAAAATCAAAACAAATTAAGTTCATAAATGTGAGGCACGAACAAGGTGCTGCATTTATGGCGGATGTATATGGCAGACTGTCAAAAAAAGTGGGTGTTTGTTTAGCGACATTGGGCCCAGGGGCTACAAATTTATTGACGGGTATTGCTAGCGCGCAGCTTGATCATTCACCTATGGTTGCATTAATTGGCCAAGCTGGAGTGGATCGACATCATAATGAATCACATCAATATTTAGATATAGTTAAAATAGTAGAGCCCACAACCAAATGGAGTACCCAAATCAAGGAAGCAGTGTCTGTGCCTGTCATAATTCGAAAAGCTTTCAGAATCGCAAAAATGGAGAAGCCGGGTTCGGTAGCCATTACATTACCGGAGAACTTTTCTCCCCAAATGATTCAAAATAGTCCCTTACCTGTGACTCCTCTACCTAAAAGTATCCCTTTTTTAGAATCAATCAAATCAGCTATAACTTCTATTCAAAAACATAGAAAACCCTTCATTATTATTGGAAACGGAGTAATTAGGCAAGATGCAATCTTAGAGCTTCAGACGTTTATCAATACCCTTCAATCGCCAGTTTCTCACAGCTTTATGGCAAAAGGTGTGTTAGATAAAGTGAACCCACTAAATTTTTTTACATTTGGATTTAATGAAAACGATATGGTTTTACGAGGCATTAATGAAGCTGACCTCCTAATTGTTATTGGTTTCGACTTTGTAGAGAAGCTGCCCAAGGAATGGAATCCTAACAAACTTCCTGTTTTACATATCGACAGCCTCCCTGCTGAAATAAATGAATATTATCCTGTAGATTGTGAATTGGTTGGTAGTATACAGGAAACTCTTCAATTCCTAAATCAAATGGAAATTCCTATAAAATCATGGGTACCTTCTGGCAATCTTAAGGAAGAAATAAAAAAAGCTTACCAAATAAGTTATAAACCTGACAATCTTAATAGCGAGCCTCTAACCATTGAAAATGTTCTTCATATCATTGAAAGACATACTTTGGAGAACACGATTGTAATTTCAGATGTCGGGTCTCATAAAGTTTCAATTGCTCGTACCTTTCAACCAAAAATGCCAAATAGATGTATCATTTCAAACGGTCTTGCTTCAATGGGAATCGCATTACCAGGATCAATAGGAGCCAAACTTGCTTGTCCATCTGACCCCGTAATCTGTATTACTGGCGATGGTGGTGTGCTAATGAATTTTGCAGAAATTGAGACGGCTAAACGCCTTGGTCTCTCCTTTGTCATAATTGTTTTAAATGACTCGATGTTAAAACTTGAGGTGCAACAGATGGACAAAATGTTTGGAAAAAGTTATGGAGTAACCTTCCAGAATCCAGACTTCGTTCAATTAGCAGAAAGCTTTGGAATAAAAGGAAGAAGAGCAAGTAACCTCATTGAATTTGAGACCATACTCAAAGAAGAATTACAGTCTTTGGAGGGAATTGTCTTAATTGATATTGTCATGTGATTTGGAAGGTTACCAGGCTTTAATTTTCTTAAGTCGTTTAAAACAAAATAAGCCAACATCTACCCAAATCCAATTATAAAGAAAGGAAAATAAAAAAATTCCACCTGTAATAAAAAATGAAAAAGATTTAGAAACAATTGGACCTAGAACGGGGAAATGAAAAACATATAATAGGCTATGAATTCCTAACGTTAAGACAATGGTACCAGTTATATTGATGGTCAGTCTCCTCTTGAAAAAATGAAATGCAGCTCCTACACTAAGTCCTAACAAGCCAGTTGTGAAAGGAAATACCATTAATTCACTTGGTTGAAGGATGAGTAGTAATAGATTTGTTAGAATATAGGACATAACTCCAAGAGGAAATCTAAGCATGGCGCAGAGTAGGATGGGTGCTGTTGAAAATGGACTTATAAAATATCCAACTCCAGGTAAAAGACCACCCGCTGCTTGGAGAACAGCTGCCAAACTGGCGAATAGTGCACCAAAAACAAGCTGTCTTGGTTTTGGTTGCTTACGGAAGGTCAATTGGCTTGATGTAACATCTTCAGAAATTAATTCAAAAAAATACATAGGTTCCACCTCACTTTAACTACAATATATTATAGTTTACTGTGAGTGGAACCTATGCCTGCCCCATCACTTTTTTAATTCCAGAGTCTGTGAGCAGGCACTATCCTTTATTCTTTTATAAAATTGACAAATCGTTCTATGACAACATCAAGAAATGATAGTGTTGATTCATCTACTAACTTTCCTGTTTCCTCATCAAACTTTGCAGATGCTTGATTAATTAGAATCTCGTTGCCAACTGGCGACAAAAGTTTTACCTGTAAGGCGGTTAAGATTTGACGCAAATGGAGCTGTGCTCGTAGAGTACCCATTAATCCAGTAGCCGCACCAGCCGTCATTACTGGTTTTCCAATGAGTACTTTATCAACACGAGATAGCCAATCGAGTGCATTTTTTAACACACCAGGAATAGACCAATTGTATTCAGGAGTAATGATAATCACCCCGTCTGCTTCTTTTACCTTCCTCTTAAAGTCGATTACAGACATAGGAGGATTGTTTTCAGTATCCTGATCAAAATGCGGGAGCAAGCCAAGATCCAATATTTCTAAGTCGAATGTTTGGCCATGCCGTTCCTTAATAGTATCTGCTAATTGCTTGTTATAAGACCCTTTTCGCAAACTTCCTACAATTGCTACTAATTTCATAAGTCTTCACACCTTTGTATAGAATCATATTATGTAACATTTCGATTATAGAAAGAAAAAAATGAATATTCAATAAATGTGCCTAGTCCATCTATTTTTTATTGAAAGCCTCTACAGATATAAATAAATCACTATAATAAGTTTCAATACTATTTATAAAAACTCCATGTGCTTGAAATAAATCCATTGTGTTCCGATTTAAACAACAACCATCACAGACTTTTTTCCATGCCGGAGTTAACCATTCCTGAAGTGCACCTAAAAATTGACTTTTCATTTTTACATGTTCAAATAACAGAATACTTCCTTCAGGTTTGCATACCCGCTGGATTTCTAAGAGTGCTTTCTCTGGATTGGGAATCGTACAAAAGACAAGCGTTGCTACAACTGTATCAAATGTATTATCTTCAAAAGGCAATTCCTCTGCACTTGCCTGAACCATTTCGATTGGGATGACTGTTTGCTTCATTTTGGATAGCGATCGTTCAATCATGTGCGGACTAGGTTCTATTGCAGTCACCTTTTCTACGCCTTTATATAATGGGAAATTGATTCCAGTCCCTGCCCCAATTTCCAGGACATACCCCTCTGCCTTTGAAATAAGTTCATTTCTTATCCTCTTAAACTTCTTTTTCTCAAGCGGATTCATAAAAAAGTCATACCATTTAGCAAATAAACGACTCAACAGATTCAACTCCAAAAAAGTAAATTGTAATTCTATTATACTGTTTTTATATTTAAATGACTGACTTAATGTTTTAATAACTTACTCGAGTTAACAATATATCCCTAGTGTCAATAGTATGCTATCTTTAGTTAGAAGAAAAATAGATATGCGAGGTGTTCATCCTTTGTCTCGAAAGGAAAAAGCAGTAATAATTGGTGGAGGGATTTCCGGAAAATTAGCAGCACGTGTGTTGTCTGATTTTTTCCAAGAGGTACTCATCATTGAACGGGATCAAAAACCAGAAGGACCTCTCCCTAGAAAATGTGTTCCACAAGGGGAACACATACACGCACTTCTCCATGCGGGTGAATCCGGACTCGAATCCTTATTTCCAGGAATTACTGAAAAATTTTATTCAAGTGGTGCCATAAAAATAAACTCTACAAAAGATCTTGCATGGTTTCATCATGGTGTTTGGAAGCTACGATTTGATGGTGAATACTCCATTATTCTTCAAACCCGTCCGCATTTAGAATGGCACATAGAACAATATATTAAGAGAATACCTAATGTAACAGTTCAGTACAACCAATCGGTCCAGAACTTTTTATATAAGGAAAAAGAGAATATCATTGTTGGGGTTGAAGTTGTTGATAGAAGTGGCGATACAGAAAACATACTAGCAGACTTAGTAGTGGATGCTAGTGGAGTGAGCGGTATTACCTCTAAGTGGTTTGAAAAACTGGGAATACATATACCAGAAACAAAGGCTAAAATTGGCTTAAGTTATATTAGTAGAACCTTTCAATTAGCTAACAATCATGACAGAGACTGGGCAATAAAAATCTTATACCCCAACCCTCCAGTAGAGAAAATTGGTGGTACCATTTCAAAAGTAGAAGGAAACCGTTTCCTCGTCACCATTAATGGCTACCATAATGTAATAGATGAAAAAGAAATCCTAAAAAACAATACCGGCTTTCTAGAACTTGCTAAAAAATTACCAAAACTAGATATTTATGAAGAAATTAAGGATGCTGTCCCATTATCAAGCACCTCCATCTACCGGGTACCACAAATTGTCTGGAGACAATATCAACAAGTTAAACATTTTCCAGAAGGACTTTTAGTTATAGGTGATACCCTTTGCAGAATTGATCCTGTTTTTGGACAAGGCATGAGTATATCCGTTTTAGAAGCACTTGCCCTGCAACGACTCTTTAAGAATAGTGACCATTCCATAAAAAAATTGGCAACTACGTTTCATAGACAGGCAGCGAGAATCATCTCGCCTATCTGGAATATGGTCATTACTGAAGATTTTCGCTATCCAGAAACAAAGGGAAAAAAGCCGCTAGGACTCTTCATCCAACAATGGTACGCCAAAAAAATCTTTCTTATTTCGTCGCAAAATCAATATGTTTATAACTCGTTATATAAAGTTATGAACCTTATTCATCCAATGACAACACTCATGCATCCTAGAATACTAAAAACTGTATTAAAACAGACTTTTGTAAAATAGAAAATGCTGCATCCTGATACCAGACTGCAGCATTTTTACCTTTTTATTCAATATCTAAAGTACTTTCTCCATATAATAACGATCTTCCCCTACTCCGAACTCAGAGTATCTAGTTTCTTTAATTTCAAATCCTTCTTTTTCATATAACTTTACAGCAGGAAGGTTTTTCACACTAACAGTTAAGCAAACAACAGAAAACCCATCATTTTTCAGAATAGAACTTACTTCCTGCAAAAACATTTTTCCGACTCCCTTGCCTTTATAATCGGATCGAACATAATAGCCAAAGATATAGGCTTTATCGGGATTATTGTAATCTCTTATGCACTCGCAAACGGCCACAGGCCGTTCATCATTCTGCTGTTTATATAATATGAGTTTTCCATAACGGGCTAAGGGAACAAGTGTCTGTTCGTCAACTGCACCTGTTCCTGGAAATGCATCCAATTCGAGATCCATCATCATTTTTTGGTCTTCGGGTGTTAATTTCGCTGGAACATCAATATAAAAATTCTTCTCAATAACTTTCATAACTTATACCTCCATGAGTTCAGTATAATCTATATCTTTAAGAGGCCAGATTTTCTCTGGTATATTTTTATAAGAAAAATGCTTTAAATCATTCGATGCCACGCCTGGCGCATCGACATAGATGACCTTACTAATTAAGGGATCAAATGCTGCCCGGAAGTGATTTTTGACTTTTAACCCTAGAATGGTATAAGAGGTTGGCTCAATACCTATATGGCGAAACATTTCCGGATCATTGGCTGACATTGGACGGCCGATGAGAAGAATATCCACTTCTCCTGCTCTTATATAAGCTGCACCTTTCACATCCACTCGTAAATGTTGATTAAAAGGACCGCTATTGTAAAAAACTCCATCTGAAAGAGCCAGCACCTTTGCAATTACTTGAACAGGCCTTCCAAAATCCGGAGAAATTTTACCTCCCAAGGCAAGCATGACCTCATTACCTACACCTGCCATTCTACATCTTTCAATCGATTCAGGGTCAGTCAATCCGCCAAATAATGTGTGCGGATGATTCACGCTTATAAACTCTTCTAATAAAAAAGTCGTGTCTCCACTTCCACAGCTTAATGGGTTATCAGAGATATCAGCCAAGACAATAGGTTTTTGTTCCTTTAATGACAAAGCGTGCTTCATTCCCTCTTTAACTGTTGGAAGCTGCATAATAAAATCATTACGAAGGTCCCAAAATTGATTGGCTAACTTTTTTGCTACTCTATCTGCATTGGTTTGATCCCTTCCAATAACGAGAACACTAGCCCCCACCATTGGAATGTCGGAATACGGAAAACCGCCAAACACAGAAGCATTTATAATAGAAGGTTCACTCTCAAGTTGAAAAGCTAATTCCATCAAATCATGCATAGGCCCTTCTTCTGTACGCATGTTAATAGAAGGTGGCATCATGGGTAGCTTGATAAAGGAAGCAACATAGTTTTTTTGTTCTAATATGACCTCGAGGAGTAATTTAGCTGCATTAACTCCTTGATTATACATATCAACATGGGGATAGGTTTTAAATCCGAAATGATAGGGAGTATGCTCTAACATTCTGGCACTTAGATTTGCATGCATATCTAAAGTCGTTGCAATTGGAATATCATTCCCTATTACTGTTCGGATTTCCTTTAACAGCTTCTCTTCAGGGTCAAAGAGATCTTCTACGACCATTGCACCATGTAGAGCTAATAACAAACCGTCTAAATGGTCGGCCTTCTCTAATTCCGTCAGCATTTCTTTTTCTATTAGCTGATAGGCTTCATTCGTTACTGGTCCCGCAGGTGTCGCAGCTGCACAAAGAAGCGGAACCACTTCAATATGCTCTTCCTTTGTAAGGACATCCAGAAAACCGCCTACTTCTGTTTTCGTTGCTGAATAGGCTGAAAAGATTTCGTCTCCTTTAAAGTATCCTTCATTATAAAATGCTTCGATATCCGTTTTTAAAGGAGCAAAACTGTGGGATTCATGATAGAAAAAAGCGATTCCAACTCGAAGCTTTTTCATTAGACATCTCCCTTTAATACAATCCTAATAGGTCGTATAAATTGATTTCCACTCTGTCATCACATCAAAAGCATGATGGGATACCTCGCGATGTCCGTTTCCCGATTGTTTCGTTCCACCGAATGCTACACCCAGTTCTGCGTTGGAAGTACCATTATTAATGTAAACTAACCCGCTTTCAATTTCTTTTGCTCCACGATTCGCATAGTAAAGGCTGTTTGTAAATAACGAAGTAGATAGCCCATAAATGGTATCATTATTTACGTCGATCGCTTCTTCAAAACTATTAACTTCTATAAATGCTAAAACCGGACCGAAAATTTCTTCTTGTGCAACCACAGCCTTATTTTTTACATTACTTAAGATCGTAGGCTCATAGAAGTATCCTCTTTCACTTGCTAATCGTTTTCCGCCGTATTCTATCACAGCTCCCTGTTCAACAGCTAAAGCTACATATTTTTCAACCGTTTCTAGCTGCTGTTTATTGGTTAATGGACCAATGTCATTTCCTGGTTCAAGACCATTTCCTGCTTTTAGTTGTTGGGTTAGAGAAACAACTCGGTTGAGTAATTCAACCTTTACTTCTGATTCAACAATGACACGGCTAGCGGCTGTACATCTTTGCCCCGTTGTTGTAAACGCAGCCTTAACAATCGCTTCCGCAGCTAGTTTTAAATCTGCATCTTTCAACACAATAACAGCATTTTTGCCCCCAAGCTCTAAAGCTACTCTTTTTAATGTCTTGGCGGCAGTTTCTGATAGTTTAATCCCCACTTCAGTTGAGCCAGTAAATGAGATGACCTTTACATCCTTATGTTCAGCCAGCTTAGCCCCAACCTTACTTCCTGAACCTGTAACTAAGTTTAATACCCCTTTTGGAAGCCCAATCTCATGGAAAATATCTGTGAAAATTTGGGCTGAAAGGGCAACCTCAGAGGCAGGCTTCCATACAACGGTATTTCCACTAATAAGGGCTGCTAATATTTTATAGCCAGCCAGGGAGACTGGGAAGTTCCAAGGTGTGATACAAGCGACAACACCCACCGGCTCACGAACCATCATAATATGGCGGTTTTCAGCACCCGCACCAACGGTTTCACCGAAAAGTCTTCTTCCCTCTCCCGCCATATATTTACAGGTTTCAATTACGACACCCACTTCACCAAGTGATTCAGCTACTACTTTTCCCATTTCCTTGGTCATCATTTGAGCTAAGAATTCCTTTTTCTCTTCAAAAGCCTTGGCAGCTTTCCAAAGAAATTGTGCCCTCTCTGGCAGTGGAGTGTTCTTCCACTGTTTAAAAGCCAATCGGGCACTTTCTACCGCTTCATCAACTTGTGAAGGTGTAGCTGCCGCACAATAGCCAACTACTTCCTCTGTCGCAGGGTTGATACTTTTAAAAAATTCCTGCTCCTCTTTTTGAATCCAAGAACCATTTATATACAATCCTTTTTTTTCAGCTTGTTGGATCATACCTTGACCTCCTTTATAATGTTTCTTTAATCGCCTCTTCTAAAATGGATAGGCCCTCATGTAAATCCTCTTCATTAATATTGAGAGGGAGCATTAACCTAATTGTTTGTCCCTGTACTCCGCAATTCATTATGAGAAGTTTTTGTTCTAAACACTTTTGCTTAATAATGGGAACAGCGTGGCTAGCAACATCTTCATGAAATTCGATACCAATCATCATTCCTATTCCGCGAACTTCCTTAATTCCAGGTAATCCATCTAGAGATTCCTTTAACCGGACTACAATGTTTGCTCCTAACTCCCAGCTTCGGTCGACTAGTTTTTCCTCTTCAATCACAGCAATATTTGCTAATGCTGCAGCACAGGAAATCGGGTTACCACCAAAGGTTGACCCATGCCCTCCAACTTGCCATTTTTCATGAAGCTCTCTACTTGCTACAATCGCACCAAGAGGCATTCCACCTGAAAGTGCTTTTGCTAGAACCATAATGTCAGGTGTTACACCAGAATGCTCAGCAGCAAACATTTTTCCTGTACGCCCAAAACCAGTTTGTACTTCATCAAAGATTAAGAGAATGCCATGTTTTTCTGTCATTTTTCTCAATTCTTGGAGAAATTCAGCCGGGGCTGGGTAATATCCTCCTTCACCAATCACAGGTTCAATCACAATGGCTGCCACTCGGGATGGATCAATTCGTAATTCAAAGATCTTTTGAAGCTGGTGCAAGCAATAAGGAACAATCTCTTCTTCGTTCACACATTTTAATTGAGATGGATATGGATATGGAGCATGGTATACCTCACCTAAAATAGGTTCATAGTTTTTCCTGTATTTGGAGCTAGAAGCAGTGATAGCAGTTGCTCCAAGTGTTCTTCCATGGAAGGAACCTTCAAAAGCAATTATTCCTGGTCTTCCTGTAGCTGCTTTAGCCAATTTTAATGCACCATCAATAGCTTCACCGCCGGAATTAGCAAAGAACACAGTATCTAAATTACCCGGTGTAATTTCAGCAAGTTTTTCTGCAAGGTTAGCAGCTGATTCATAGTAACCATAGTTCAGACCGAAATGAATAAATGACTCTGCTTGTTTCTTAATTGCTTGAACCATCGCATCATTTGCGTGACCAACAGCATTAACTGCCACACCGGATACAAAGTCAATGTATTCCTCTCCATCTGCCGTCCAAAATCGGGCACCCTTTGCTTTTTCTACAACTAATTCTGTTACCCTCGTTAAAACAGGAGATAAATGTTTTTTTGCTTTTTCTTTAATTTCATCTGATTTATTTTGTAATTTCATATGCTTCTTCCTCCTTTAGTTCTTCTATAAAAATATTCAAGGAACTTTCTAGAACTCTAATCATTTCGTCGATCTCCCCCGTTGTAACGTTCAACGGTGGTGTGATTAATATATGGTCTCCTAAATAGCCGTTAATCGATCCACTTCCTGGATAAAACACAGCTCCAAGCTCCATTGCGATGCTATTGATCCGTTCAGAAGCATGTAAATTTTCTGGGAAAGGTGTTCCTTTTTCTCCATCAATAGCTAATTCAATACCTAACAAAAGTCCTTCTCCACGAACATCATATATAATCGGACACCGGTATTTCAGGGCGAACAGTTGTTGTTTAAGGTAATCTCCTGCAAGTTGAACGTTGTTTACAATCCGATCTCGTTCATAAATGGTTAAAACAGAAAGACCAGCTGCAACGGAAACGGGATGGCCGCTGTACGTATATCCATGAACAAATTTCCCCTTGCTATTTTCTATTAGACTATCGACAATCCGGTCGTGAACAATCATACCCGCTAGTGGAGCATAACCAGCAGATACCCCTTTCCCAAACGTAATAATATCTGGCACTATCCCAAAGTGTTGAATACCAAAATCTTTCCCCGTTCGACCAAAGCCTGTCATTACTTCATCTACTATGAGGACAATATTGTAATAATCGCAAATCTTTCGGATTTCTTTAAAATAATCCTCAGGGGGGCTCACAGCACCTAGCTGGCTCCCTACAATCGGTTCAGCAATAAAGGCAGAGACATTTTCTGGCCCGATCTCATTGATAACGCTTTCAATATCCCTGACACAGGACCAATTTTGCTTGTGATCGCAGTCCTCTTTTTCTCTCTGATATGGACATCTCTTACAGTTAGGGGAATAGACATGGTTGAAATTAATTAAACTTGGAGTATATGTCTGTCGCCGCTTTATATCGCCTCCGGCAGAAAGAGAACCAAATGTGTTTCCATGATAGGACTGCCATCTGCCAATGACGATGTGTTTTTCGGGTCTCCCCGCATCCTTATGAAATTGTCTTGCAAGCTTAATAGCACTTTCGTTTGCTTCCGATCCGCCGCTTGTAAAATAAACCTTATTCAATGTATCAGGTGCTAGTAAAGCAATTTTTTCAGCAAGTTGGAACAATACCTCTGTTTCAAATCTCATGGTATGGACAAAGGCTGCTTGCTTTGCTTGAAATGCTATGGCTTCAGCAATTTCTTCCACACCATGGCCTAAATTAGCCGCGACTGCCCCTGAGCAGGCATCCATGTATTTTTTTCCATTCTTATCATAAAGATAAATCCCCTTACCATGCGTGATAATAGGGTATGTTTTTGAAAAGTCCCTATGAAATACATAATCTTCTATTAGTCCACCCATTATTCCACCACCATCGATTTTGCTACAGTCGTAAAATATACTTTAATTACCTTCGAATTCGGAACGAATCTTTTCTTGTAATTCCTTATCTTTAACTACTTTTAACCCCGTTAATGCCATAGCATGTGCAGCTAATAACATCGTTTCGTAGGCATCGTCCGTATTACACATTTGCGCAAATTCTACCGTATGACCAGGAACGAATTGATCTGTCAATGAAATTACAGGGTGAATGGCAGGAACGACATTGCTTACATTCCCCATATCAATGGAGCCCATCCCCTCTTCATATTGTGAAGGATCGATAAAATTTAATTCATCTAATGATTCCTGAAAAATATCACCTAAAGCTCGGTTACTTTTCATAGCTTCATAGGAATGGCCAATTTTTTTAATTTCCAGTTCTGTTCCCGTGCTTAATGCGGCGCCCCTTGCACAATTTTTAACCTTTTCTACAAGTTGCTCGAGATAATCATTATCGCTCGAGCGGACACAGAATTCAGCAATTGCACGTTCAGGAATGATATTGGTCGCCAATCCCCCCTCTTTAATAATCCCATGGATCCTAACATCTGGTTTTACATGCTGCCGCAATGCGTTAATGGAATTAAATGTTTGTATAACCCCATCAAGTGCATTTCTACCCTCCCAAGGTTCTGAAGCAGCATGGGCTGTTTGGCCATGAAAAATAAATTCAAAGGAATGAAAAGCAAGAGATTGAACATGTATCTCCGTACTAAATCCGGGATGAAACATCATAGTCAGATCAACGTCTTTAAAAACCCCAGCATGAATTAAGTCAATTTTTCCGCCTGTACCTTCCTCATCAGGTGTACCAATGACAGACACTCGGAAAGGGATTCCTTCTTCCTTCAAACTTTCAGCCAACATGACACCAGCGGTAACACTCGCCATTCCAATTAGATGATGACCACACGCATGCCCAATCTCTGGGAGTGCATCGTACTCGGCACAAAATGCTACGTGATAACCACCTTCCCCCATCTCAAAACTAGCAATATATGAAGTTGATAATCCACCTACACCTTTCGTAACCGTAAACCCCTTTGACTGCAAGTATTCGCACATATTGGATGAAGCGAATTTCTCTTGTAGCCCTAATTCTGGAAAATTGAATATTTGTTTACTTAAATGGATGACTTCGCTTCGTTCTCGCTCCAAAACCTGATTTAATTTATCCAAAAGATTCTCCTCCTTCTACACAAGGTGACATGCAACGTAATGGCCATCAGCCACTTCTTTTAGACCAGGCTCCTCTGTTTTACATCGATCTGTCGCAACTGGACAGCGTGGATGAAACCGGCAGCCTGTTGGGATACGACTTGGATTAGGTGTTTCACCTTTTAAGATTATTCTTTCTCTATTTTTTATTTTTCTTGGTACAGGCATGACACTAACTAACGCTTTAGAGTATGGATGTAGACAAGCACCAGCGATAAGTTCTGCGTCACCCACCTCTACGATTTTCCCTAAATACATAATGGCAATGCGATCAGATATTAACCATGCCAGAGAAAGGTCATGAGTAATAAAAAGATAGGATATTCCTTTTTTGTCTCTTTGTTCTACCATTAGTTTTAAAATATCTGCACGAATCGAAACATCCAGCATGGAAACTGGCTCATCAGCCACAATAAAGGAGGGATTTAAAATTAATGCACTTGCAATGACTACTCTCTGTCTTTGTCCACCACTTAACTCATGAGGGTACTTATACATAAATCGCTCGGCTGGTTTTATTCCCGCACTTTCCAGCGCTTGTATGACTCTTTCCTTTTTTTCCTGCTCAGACGTAACGAGTTTATTAACCACTAATGGTTCAGCAACAATATCCATGATGATGTTCCTTGGATTGAGTGATTGATACGGGTCTTGATAAATCATCTGAGCTTTCTGACGGAATAATTTCATCGCCTTCTTGTTTTTTTGATTAATAGACTCTCCTTCAAAGAGAATCTCTCCATCACTTTGATGAGTTAAGCTTAGTAATGCTTTACCCGTTGTTGTTTTTCCGCTTCCACTCTCTCCAACAAGAGAGACAATTTCCCCTTGTTTTATGTTAAAATCAACGCCATCAACAGCTTTAATAACCTTTTTTTCTTTTGAGAAAAAATCCTTTAAAAAGCTTTGGTGACCATCAAAATGAACCTTTAAATTTTTTACTTCAACAACGTTAGTCACATGACCCCTCCTCTTACATGGCAGGATACAAAATGATTAGGAGAGACTTCCTTTAAGACAGGCTCTTTTGAGCGACACTCCTCCGTTGCAAACTCACATCGCGGATGAAATAAACAACCACCAGGAGGATTTAAGAGATTAGGAGGGGAACCTGGTATGGAAGAAATCATTTCTCTACTCCCATAAATATCTGGAAAAGACTGTACCAGCTTTTCTGTATAGGGATGAAGATGCTTATCTAATATATCTTCAACACTTCCTAATTCAACAATTTTCCCGGCATACATGATAGCTGCTTTATCACACGTTTCTCCCATTACTGATAAGTCGTGAGTGATGAGAATCATGGACATATTTAAGTCCTTCCGAAGTTTTTCGAGCAAATTTAGAATTTGGGCTTGAACCATCACGTCAAGGGCTGTTGTTGGTTCATCACCAATAATTAACTTTGGGTCACATGCTAATGCCATTGCAATCATGGCACGCTGCTTCATTCCGCCGCTGAACTCATGTGGATATTGGTCCATTCGTTCACTATTAATCTCTACTAATTCAAAAAGTTCTTTTACTTTCTTTTTTGCTTCCATACGACTGCTACCTTTATGTAACATGATCGCCTCAATAATTTGGTCCCCGACCTTCATTACAGGATTCAAAGAGTTCATTGCACCTTGAAAAACGATCGAAATATCATTCCAGCGGGTTCTCCTCATTTTTCCATGAGTTATATTGACCAGATCATTTCCATTAAAAAGGACGTTTCCCCCCGCTATCTGACCCTCCTGTGGCAGAAGCTTTGTAATAGATAAAGCTGTTGTTGTTTTTCCGCAACCTGATTCACCAACCAGAGCAATAGCCTCCCCTTCTTCAAGAGTAAAGGTAACTCCATCTACAGCTTTAACTATCCCTTCTTTTGTATGAAAATATGTTTTTAAATCCTTTACTTCTAATAGACTCATATTATTTCCTCCGTAGCTTTGGGTTGAAGTATTCATCGAATGCATATCCCAGGAATGTAAAACCAAGTACAACCCCTACTACACATAGTCCAGGCGGCAATAAAAACCAATAGGCTCCTACACTAGCAGCCCCTGAAGTAAAGGCGTAATGTAACATCATTCCCCAGCTCGGATGGGATGCATCGCCCATTCCTAAAAAACTAAGACTTGTTTCTGATAATATAGCCACAGCGGATACAAGGATCGTGTTTGCAAAAATTAACGGAAAAACGTTAGGTAATATGTGTTTATACATAATATAGAAATCATTCGCCCCAATAGCCTTTGCCCGTTCAATAAATTGTCTTTCTTTTACTGATAATGTTTGTGCCCGCACAATCCTTGCAGTACTTGACCAACTCGTTAGTCCAATGACTAAAATAATATTCCATATACTAGAGCCTAAAAGAGCAGCTAGCACCAACATTAACGGCAGCCATGGTAAGACAAGGAATATTTCTGTAAATCTCATTAAGATGGTATCTACTTTACCACCACTATATCCTGAGGCAATCCCAATTAAGGTACCAACTACCATAGTAATAACGGTTGCTAGAACTCCAACCCCCAAAGATACACGTGAACCTGAAATCAATGCGGCAAACACATCCCTGCCTAAATCATCCGTCCCTAGCCAGTGTTCACTACTTGGAGGCTGTAATACCTCATTTCCAGATCCGATTTGCAAAGGATTAAATGGAAAAATGATTGGTCCAATCAGAGCAATTAAGCCAAAGAAAACAAAAATACTGATTCCAACCATACCCATTTTATTACTTTTAAAAACAGTAATAATTTCTTCATATTTTTTTCGACTGACATCTTTTTTTCTTGTCATTTCTATTTCCGGTAAAGACTGTACTACTTTTGGTTCGACCATGATGAGCTCCTTTCTATCCTTTTACTCTAGGGTCTAAATACCCGTAAAGTACGTCAGCGATTAAGTTGGCAAAAATAACGCATGTACTAATAATAAGGAAAATTCCTTGCAAAAGCGGATAATCACGATTTAAAAGGGCTTCATACATCAACCGGCCTATACCTGGCCAAGAAAAAACCGTTTCAATTTCAATCGCACCTGCAATCATAAATCCAAGATTGATTGATATGACAGTAACCATCGGTAACATAGCATTAGGTACAGCGTGCTTACGTACAATATATTTTTCAGAAAATCCCTTCGCTTTTGCAGTTTGGACATAATCTTCTGTTAGTTCGTCGATAAGTGAATTTCTCATTATCAGTACATATTGTCCTAATAAGACCAAGCTAAGTGATAACGCCGGAAGAAATAAATGGTGTGCAACATCAACCACCGCATCCATAGAACTTGAAAAGACCAAACCAGCCGTTGTCATGCCTGAGGTAGGAAAAAGTGTTAAATGAACACTCAATAGTGCAACCAACACCACACCAACCCAAAAGGTTGGCATGGAGTAGGTTAATAAGGAGAATGAGAGTGACATAACATCCACTTTCTTTCCTCTTTTTCTTGCAGCAAGAATCCCTAAAAAGATACCGCCAATTAGGGAGACTAAGGTAGCAACACCTACTAAAAGAAGCGTAGGCACAATTTTAATGGCAATGAGTTCTGTTACCGGTTGTTTAAATAAAAAGGACATGCCTAGGTCACCAGATAAAAGCTGTTTCACATATAAGCCAAACTGCACGTACCAAGCCTGATCCAACCCAAAAAGATGCTTCATTTTTTCTACGGATTCAGGGGATGCCTTTGGATCACGCAGCATCATGGCTAGAGGATCACCCGGCATAACCCGAAACAAAAAATAGTTGATGATAAGTACACAAAACAAGGTGAATATCGCATTAGCTATCTTTTTTATCAAGTATTTAAGTTTCATAGATTCTCCTTCAACAGATCGTTCTACATCTCATCAAACTGATCGATACCCTTTTTTCTTCTTGCAAAAATAACGATTACACCAACAATTAAAACGAGAGCCACCCCACCATATATCAGCCAAGTGTTACTGCTTTCTTTAGTATTTGTATTATTCGCCGTTCCATTTGTTGGCTCTACATGCAGATAATTATAGTTATTCGCTGCCATAAAATAGGCGCCTTTAACAGGAGTCCAGCCCTTCCATTTATCTGTCCGAACGGCTTGCATAGCATTTTCTTCCATAAGGATGATATAAGGAAGATCTTCAGCAAGTAAATCCTGCATCTGATACACCATACCTTGACGTTCCTTAAAATCAAGTGTCGTTTCTTGCTTAGCTAATAACTCATCATACTTAGGATTAGAGTAGTAGGTTTCACTAAGATTTCCAATTTGGTCGGTACTTACAATACTTAAGATTGTCGTTGGGTCTATATCTGTGGTCCATCCCCATATGAATAAATCATAATCTCCATTGTCATAAATGCGGTCACCTAGTACACCATCATCAAGCGTCTCTACTTTTGTCTCAATTCCAGCATCCTTTAACATGGAATGAACCATTTGACCTGCTTTTACTTCTTCTGGAGAATCACTTCGTAAATAAAAACGAAACTCTAAAGGTTTGCCACTTTGATCTTCACGTACTCCATCACCATTTTTATCTAGAAAGCCAGCTTCATCTAAAATGGATTTAGCTTTATTAAGATCGAATGCCCTCGCCTTTTCTGGACTCAACTGAAAATGCCAGTCGCTTAAAAACGAAGGGACAATCGTTGTTCCTGGTTTCCCTTGACCCGAAAACGCCACATCAATGATTTTTTGCTTATCAATCGCATATTCCATTGCCTGTTTAATAGAATTGTTTAATAATAACGGATTTCCCTTTGACGCCTTATCCTTCCACGTATTAATACCAATATTGGTAAAGCTGTTTGTTGGAATTGATACAACCTTGATGTTCTTCTCTGACTCTAGTAATTTTACTTGATTGGAGTTAATATTAATCGCTGCATCAATCTCACCAACTTTTAGGGATTGAACCATTGTATCGTTGTTTGCGTAAAGAGGATAGATTAACTCATCGAACTTCGGTGCGCCCATGAAGTAGTCCTTATTCGCCTCTAACTTTACATATTCTCCTTTTTTCCATTCAACAAATTTAAAAGGACCTGTTCCAATTGGTTTCTTGTTCGGCCAAGTTTCTAAATCTTTAAATTTCACTTTCTCCCAAATATGCTTTGGTATGATTGGAGTTGTAATATAAAGCATATTTGCTTTTGGTTTGTCTGTTTTTATAACTACTGTGTAATCATCAGGCGTTTTAATACTAGATATACCTTTCAAGAAATCAGAGTACATTCCCATTTCCGATTTTAAAATCGTTTCATAAGAAAACTTGACGTCTTTTGAGGTAAATGGTTTGCCGTCATGCCACTTGACGCCTTTCTTTAATTTAAATGTCCACGTTAAATTATCGTCACTAACTTTCCAGCTTTCTGCTAATCTTCCTACTGGCTTTAAATTATTATCGAAAGCAACTAGAGTATCATAGATTAATAAGTGCAATTCAAAAGTAGAAACTCGATTCGAAATAAACGGACTCAAGCTATCCGGTTCTTTCGTCCAACCGACTCTTAATGAAGAGGGACTAGCCGCTTTTACATTCATACTTGCAAGAGGTGCACATAACATAACGAAAACAATAGAAACAATAAATAAAAGCGATAACTTCTTTTTCATCTTTTACCCCCTACGAACGCGTTCCGCATTCCTCTATAATTAGTTTTCCATTTGTTGCATCTAAAAAGCCTTGTACCCCTAATGGAATGGTGGCCAAATCCTTTGTATGTCCCAGTGGCAAGCCATATATTGCTGGGATTCCTAATGGCTTTATATACTCTTCTAAAATATCTTCTAAACTGAAGGTTACGGGGAAACCTGGGTTGTGCTTAAATGGTTCACAATCTTTACATTCACCAATGACTATCCCTGCAACTTTCTGCAGTTTTCCTGCATTTAATAAATGTGAAAGCATATGATCCATAACCCATGGTTCAGTATCTAGCTCTTCAAAAAATAGAATTTTCCCTTCAGTTTCAATTTCGTATGGCGTACCTAAAGAGGAACAGATTAAAGTAAGATTTCCACCTACCATCTCGCCTCTTGCTTCCCCTTGGTGAATGATGTTAATCCATTTTTTCTTATCAGCGAGCTCAATATCACCTATTGGCTGGTCAGATAGTAATGCTTTAAAGAGCTGATTCTTTCTATATTCTGTTAACTCCTCAGGATTAAATCCCGCCATTCCAGGCCCGTGAAAGGATACCAAACCAGTCAGCTTCTGTATCGCAAGATGAATGGCTGTAATATCACTGTAGCCTATAAAGATTTTGGGATTTTGTTTAATAGCATCAAAATCTATGTATCGCAGCATCCTCGCTGACCCATAGCCCCCTTGAGTGACGAAAATTGCATCAACGCGATCATTTTTAAACATTGAGTTCAGATCCTGTCCCCGTTGTTCATCCGTGCCTGCTAGGTATTCATATCTCGCATTTACATGGTCTCCAAGTATTACTTCAAAGCCCCATTCCTCAAGTGTTTTTATGCCTCGAATAAGATCACTTTTATTGTATAAAGGACTTGCAGGGGCAACAATTCCAATGGTATCCCCTTTTTTTAATCTGGCAGGTTTTATTTTTTTCATCGCTCTTCAGCACCTACTGACCTCATGTTAACGGCACCTAATTGTCTGGATATGAGTGTAGCCGTCTGTAAAAGCTGGTTACGGAAATCAATTTGTTTTTCTTCTACATAATGATGTTCAGGACCAGAAATAGAGATTCCAGCAACGACCTCGTTTAAATAATCGTAGATAGGTGCGGCTATTGCTGCTTCCCCGATGGTTAGTTCTCCCCTAGATTCGGCATAGCCTTGTTGTCGAATTTTTTCAAGTTCTTTTAATAATAGGTCTCTGTGAGATATCGTTTGTGGTGTAAAAGATGGTAAATCATCTGAGATGAGGGTAGATATTAAACCTGTTGGAAGATGAGCTAAGATGACTTTTGATAAAGCCCCTCCATATACAGGGAGACTCTGTCCTACTTTAATCCCCATAAAATAGCTTTTAAAGGATTCAATATTGATTAGACATAAGACCTTCCCTTGATCGTACACACTGAGGTTACAATTCTGTGCGGTTTTATTGGATAGTTCTTGAAGGTAGGGCATTGCAGTTTGAACCAGATCTAGGCCTCTCACGACTATTCCACCTAGTCTGACAAATTGCTTACTTAGTTTGTACTTACTAGATATTGGATCTTGCTCAATATAGCCTCTCGCCAACATCGTTTGAATAAATCGATGAATCGTGGCTAAAGAAAGTGAAGTTTTTGCCGAAATTTCAGTAAGCGTTAATTCCGAATCATCTAAAGAAAATGCTTCAATTATGTCGAATGCCCTTTCTAAGACACGGATATTTTGACTTTTTTCTTTGTCTATTTCTGACACCCCCTTATCATATTTCAACTTTGTTTTCATATTTCCACCTAGTGGAAATAGTGTTTTCACTTTCTTAGTACCATTATAGGTATTTGAAAAATAAAAAGTCAATATATTTTGATAATTTAGAGTAGTTAGAAATATAAAATCACCGAGTAGCAAAAGTTTTCATGATTTTAGCAATTGGTATTTCGTAAAGGGTATTTCCGTTTCTGCCACTAACCGTTTTTGCTTTGAAAATGGCATTTAATATAGATTCTTCTACACAATCAATCGCGGCCTCAAACAGGTCATTTAGGAACTGATCATTTAACATTATTAGGTTTAATACTTCTGAATCCTCCCCCCTTTTCAAATGATTCCCCGTTGAGAAAGCAAGAGATATTTCTCCGCTTCCATGGTAAGCCTTAGAACCTACTTTCCCCAGTCCTAATGCCGCTCTTTTGGCCAGCCTACCTAGTTGATGAGGCAGCAATGGTGCATTGGTTCCGATAACAATGATAATAGACCCCTCAGGAACATGACTCTTTGGCATATATTCTAGAAGTTGTTCTCCAACAGAAGCGCCATTTAATAGGAAATCTCTACGTTTACCAAAATTGGTCATTACAAGGGTTCCGATAGTATATTGATCTAAAATAACTCTTGATGAGGTGCCGATCCCCCCTTTGAACTCAAAACAGCTCATACCAGTGCCACTTCCCACACTGCCCTCTTCCACTTTGCCGCTTGTCGCCTTCCTAATTGCTGATAAAACATGTTCTTGCTTCACATGTCTACCACGAGGATTATTCAAAAAACTATCATCACACTCTGCTACTATGGGTAGCACAATATCCTCCGTTTCTCCTAGTTCGGGATATCTTTGTGTCATATATTCAATGATTCCATCACTGACAATCCCTACATTCATAGAGTTAGTAAGGGCAATTGGTGTTTCGATGATGCCCCATTCTTTCATTTGTACCATACCGGTCATTTCACCTGCACCATTAATCACATGGCTATTAGCAAATATACGTTGATTGTAAATATCTTCATTCGGCAGAATCACCGTTACACCTGTTCGCGCCGGACCTTGCCCCTCCTGTATGTCAGTAATAACCGTTTCGTGTCCCACTTTTACACCAGGGATATCTGTAATAGCGTTGTTAAGGCCAGTTGGAAATCTCCCTATTTTTATTCCTAACTCACTCACTCGTTTTCTTTCTTCCATTTAAAGTCTCTCCCTCCAAAAATTATGAGCCTGTCTGTAAAATACGCTATACATATGTTATTTCCTCTAACCAAGAAAGAAATAGTGAAAAAGAAATAGCCCGTTTCGGGCGTAACATTGCTCATACTTTTTATTTTTAAAGGAGAAATATGACTTATAAATCATTAATAATAGGGAAAAGTAAGGAAGAAAAAAATCAAAAGCAAGGTTATCACTTATGCATATTAAGAAAAGAGGTGAAGGTACCAATGGAACAGGATTTTACGGTCGAGCATAGTCAAATTCCTTCTTTTAAAAGTCATGAAGAAGCTAGAGAGTGGTTTAAAGGACAGTTTGGAGATCGATTTTTACTAAGAATGACAGATATGAAAGATGGAAAAAGAGTCAATTTTTATCATCTTGTGAAAAACCCTGAGGTGTACCAACCATACATGGAGAGCTTTGCAAGCTCGGTAAAACATGAAATCACGAACATGGATGTTTTTAAAAGTTATACCACGATAGAAATTGATGAGAATGGACATGTGGAGTTCAAGGATTAGATTTGTTAGAAAAAGGCTGATCTCATATCAATTGAGTCAGCCTTTGCGAATAGCCATTTTATTTGGTTCTTATTATTTCTTGGAAGTTATATTAAACCCATTAATTTGTAAAAAGAATTTTGATTTCAGCCTCTGCTTCAATCATTCTTCCAAACCGATACCCTTCTATCAACACATGACGTTCGTGTTCGCTTAAACGACGATTCCATTTTGATTCTAAATAGTAAATTACTTCATTATAGAAAATTTCTGGATAATTAAATGGTTGATCCATCATTGCTTTCCTCCTTATTAATCGCCCCATCTCTTAATGTTTTATCCAATTTACTCGATATTTAAAAAGAATACTGAAAGATTTAATACAAATGTACTCCTTATTTTAAGATATGTGATAAGCTTCTAGCTTGGGAATGCTAAATAGAGGGCATGGAGGTTTTTCAGTAACCTTTCTGGAAGCTACTCAGACTGTTATGGAACAATTGCAGGAAGCACAAAAAAACCGCTAGGATATCTTCCTACGGTTTCTGACAAAATATAACTTGCCTACCTTCTTGTTCATTTTCTTCAAAAACCAGTACTTTCCAATCGCTAAATTCAGTTAACAACTCTTTAGGCTGCAGCTTATACTGATTCGACACTCCCTGATTCTCGTTCTGCGGGGACTGGTAGAAGGTTTCCATAAAAAAATAACCTTCCTCTTTTACGAGGTTCTTAACAAAGGGAAATAATGAGCGATCAAGGAAATATGTAATGACTACTAAATCAAAAGTTTGGTTACGCCAATGTTGATTGTTTAATTCCGTAAGGTCACAAACTTTTGGGTGGATTGTGAGATTATCTCTTGTAACCTGTTCTTGAATATAACGGATAGCGACTTCCGAAATATCAATCGCTTCGACCTCATAGTTCAATTGTGCAAGAAAAATACTATTACCCCCTAGACCACAAGCAAGATCAAGGGCCCTACCACCAGTTAAATAGGCAGATAGATTCTTTATTCTAGGATTTGGTTCAGGTAGCCTCTGTTGATCCAGGCGCTCTTTATGTTTTGAGTTCCATTTCATCCTTGAATTCATTTTCATACTCCATCTCTATATCCTTTTTTCCACAAATCATAAATGACCTCTTTAAAAAGTTCATTCAATCGTGCCCTTTTCTGATTCTTTAGCCATTCAACTTGGTCAATGGGAAGCTTTAATTTTATACTAAATTCTTCATCAGGCATTTCCACTTTTCTAATATCCTCTATTGTGATGCCTTCTTCTATATTAGGAAACCAAGAATCATTTTCGTTCACCCGCTCAAAATCTTTATACTCCTCAAAGTCATCCAGTTCGCAGAATAAATTAAGCTGTGGTAATCCACCTGAGAGGATTTTAACATGCATGATTGAATGTATGACTCTACCATCATCTAATTCTACCTCGATAATGAGTGTCTCTTCCTTTTTATATTTTTTAACAACAATCTCACTTACAATTAGATTCAGTTCTAAAGTGAAGTTCGAACCTGTTTCAAAAATATATATTGCACTTTTAAATACGTGAATGCCCTCACCATCAATTTTTACTGATTTTACAACTACCATAATCCGTTCCCCCATACAGTTGTTCCATCTATAAATCATAAATGCCCGAAAAACACTCTTTCATTACACCTATCCATTGTATATCCTTTCAAAGAATTCTGCCACAGCCCATATTGTATAGGACATTCACCCCCCTAATCTCAACATGAATATACTGTATAAGCCATTAGGAGGTGATTATAATAAGCAAACTATTCAAAGATGCCCCCGCATCACGAAACCAACTCCAACAATGGAAAAAAACTGTATTAGGGAAATTCCAAGAGAAAATAAAAGATAAAGAACGACTATTTCCATGTATACCTGCCACCATTGGCTATTCAACAAACCAATTACGATATGGGTTTGTCGGTGACCCAAGGCGTTCAGCTACGACTGATGAGGTTGCATTGTTATTAAGCGACTACACGAAGTCATCTAAAGAGTTTGGTGATTTTACATCTCTAATCATTTTTTATGAGACTCCGAACGATTTAAAGGAAACATATACTGTTGAAATGTTTGAACAATTATTTTGGGAACAATTGAGTGGCTTAAGTGACATAGATGATATGGAATGGCCTAATCAAATTCCGTATGACCCGCATAATCCTATTTGGGAGTTCTGTTTTAACGGAGAACAGTATTTTATGTATTGCGCGACACCTTCCCATATGAATAGAAGAAGCAGACATTTTGATTTTTTCATGTTAGCCATCACACCTAGATGGGTATTAAGGAATTTTAATAAGAACGTGGCTTTTGCAAAAAATATTAAATCACAGGTTCGAAAAAGACTGGAAACCTATGATTCTATCGATATTCATCCTGATTTAAATAGCTATGGTCTGGAAGACAATTTTGAGTGGAGACAATATTTTTTACGAGATGATGACTCCTCTTTATCAAAATGTCCTTTTCATCAATTTATAGAAAAAGAATAGCCTTATATATATAGAAAGCGCAAGCATCAATCTTGCGCTTTATTTAATAGCTGTGTAATAAATTCATCGGTAGTTAATATAGTAGCAAACTCTTTATTTAGCGTAGCTAATTCTATTTTGTGTATTTCATCAGCGGAATGCTTAACCCCTTTGTGATCTGTAATTTCAAATGCAGCAATGGCGTCTTCAATCATGTAAGTATCGAATCCTAAGTTCGCACTCATTCGAGTAGTAGTTGAAACACAATGTTGTGTAGAAAGACCTGTAATCACAACCGATTTGATTTGTTGACCATGTAAATAGGTTTCCAGTTGTGTTCCGATAAATGCACTATTAACGTTTTTTTGAAAAACCATTTCTCCTGCTATTGGTCGAATACTCGCTTTAAACTCCGTTCCATCCTTATTCTTATAGTTAAGTGGTGAGTAGGACAACAGGGATAAATGTTGTGAATAGATAACCGGCCATTTCTTCTTCCGCCATTCTGTTAGCAACCTTAGGATATTGTCCTCCGCCTGCAAATTATTGCGTTTCCCCCAATATGGATCATCAAAACCCACTTGAACATCCAGAACTAATAGTGCTGGTGGTTTTAAAAAGTTTTGCATCAAGTATCTCCTTACCTTAAATCTAGTTTAATCAAGTTTACTTTGTGTAAAATTGACCCTCTATATTCATAGATAAGTAATGCATAGACATGGGTAAGTGAGATGTAATATGGAATTATTAACTGCAGGACACAAATAGTATACCTAATCAAAAAAATCCCTATAAATAGGGATTCTTAGAAAACGATCGTTTTATTTTGATGAACAATAATACGGTCTTCTATATGCCATTTTACCGCTCTAGCCAACACGCTTCTTTCAATTTTCCTACCAATTTTTTTAAGGCTTTCAACATTATCATGGTGATCGACACGACTAATATCCTGTTCAATAATCGGTCCTTCATCAAGGTCATTGGTAACATAATGAGAGGTCGCTCCTATTAATTTTACACCGCGATTAAATGCTCTTTCATAGGGCCTAGCACCAACAAAGGCTGGTAAAAATGAATGGTGAATATTAATAATTTTATTTGGATTTCCCTCAACAAACTTCGGTGATAAGATCTGCATATAACGTGCTAATACAACGAAATCAATCTCATACTCTCTTAATAGTTGAAGTTGTCTTTCTTCGGCTTGTCCGCGAATCTCTTTATTTGCTGGAACATAATAAAACGGTATATTTAACCCTTCGACAACCTCTCTTGCGTTTTCATGATTGCTTATGACAAGTGCGATGTCAGTCATCAAATCTCCACTTTGCCATTCCCATAAAAGCTCAAGCAAACAATGCAGTTCTTTTGATACAAAGATTGCAGCTTTTTTCACATGATATACATGGGTAAAATTCCATTTCATTGAGAACTTATCAACAATTTCTGCAAACTGTTTTTCAATTTCTTTCGCTTTTTCCTTTAGACCCGGGCATTCAAATTCAATACGAATGAAAAATGTTCCTCCCTCAGGATTGGTTGAATATTGACTTGATTCAATAATATTTGCATTATATGAAAACAAGAATTTTGATATGGCTGAAACAATACCTGGTTGATCGGGGCAACTAACTAATAGACATCCACGATTCTTATTCTTTTCTTGAAATAATTCGATTTGATTTTTAATATAGGAGTTCATGGGCAAGGACCTCGCAATCATTGTTTAAAACATTATACATGAGTTGCCCTTATTTGTTAAATAATTATTTGAAAATTCTTAACTAAAGATTCTTATGCAAAGCGGTAGTAAATCAATAAAAAGGTCGCTAAAACAAAAATGAAGTTTAAGAATACAAAGATAAATTGATCTGTTTTTGTTTTATGCATTTTAATTGGTGGGTTATAGAATGAAACACCCTCAATAATGAAAATGATTAAAACAATGTGAATCATAAAATGGCCGATCACTTCTGTCATTCCAAAGAGCATCGTTGTTGAGATAAAAATCCCGGTTACCACAAAACCTAGCACCCGATTTAAAATACCCACAACTAATAAATACCCTACGACAAATTCGATAAAAGCTGCCATAACAACAAATAATCCTGGTTCAAAGCCAAATGTAGGCACATGGTGGTTAGCGACAATATCTAATGCCATACCTGGATACACCCATTTTTCAACGGCAACCCAGCTAAGCGATAATCCTGTACCCAGATAGAGAAATGGGAACCCCGCCTTCTCAAGCTTAGTACTTCCCACTAATAGTACACCTATGATTGCTACATAAAATCCGTAGTCTAGCATATAGAAAATTCCATGATGGATGGTTACATAAATAAATAAACCTAAGAGAATAGAAGCACCAATTTTAGTTGAGATATGATGCGGAATCAATAAAAATCCAATGGTAACCCACGTTATTACGGTAATGAATGTATTAGTGACATGGAACTCAGGAGCAAATAGTGTTCCATTTATCATTTGAATCATTAGCGCAATGGCTGTTCCGTATTTTAATAAATATCGAGAATACTTTCTTAAACTAGAAAGGCGATCCTCCATTTTTTTCACTGGGCCCCATTCAGCCATTTTTGGAATAATCAATGTTAATGTGGCTAAAACAACAGCTGCAAGTAATGTAAAAAATAAAAACATCGGAGAAAGTATATGTTCAATAGACTCTTTATGTGGAGTAACATTTGTGAACCACTTCACATGAGCTTGTGCAAAAAAAGGTGTCATTATAAGTCCTACTATTAATAGTATCTGAAATATCTTTTTCATCAGTAATCCCCCTAGTTATATAAACAATGTGACTATAGTGTTAATATACAGGATAAATCAAATTCATATCCAACCTAATATTGAACGTTTTGTGAAATTGTTCACATGAGTGATTTAAAAAACGCCCCTAAGGACGTTTTTGATAGTATATCTTTGTGCTTTATCCACATTGATAAGAGTTCTTAACAGGCTGACCTATTTCGTAGCTGTTGCCACAGATACTTCGGGCGATGTCACTTTGTCATAAAAATCTACAAACTTATCACGATCGGTACTATCACGATAAGCCATGGCGACACGTGGATGTTCATTAAGTACACCAGAAATCATATAAGGAATGATATAGCCCCATTCCCACTTTTGACGCATTTCAAGCATGTGCTTTTCAATTACGCCAAGAACAGGTTTAATCTCATAGCTTGATTTCTGGATGTAACTAACGAGCAGCTCAGTGTTACAGTTACCAGCCGCACGCCCCATGCCATAAACAGAAGAATCAAGAAAGGTAACCCCATTTCGGATTGCAGTTAATGTATTAGCGAACGCTAACTGCATGTTGTTATGTGTATGAATTCCAAGTTGCTTGTTAGGTACCATCGCTTTAAACTTTTTTACTTGGTGCTCAATATCAGTGGGGTCCAAGCTTCCAAAAGAATCAACGATATATACTACATCAACAGGACTTTCCTTCACCAATTCAAACGCTTTAATAAGCTGTTGCTCGGGGACACTTGATAAAGCCATAATGTTTAGTGAAGTTTCATATCCCAAATCATGAAACATTTGTACAAGCTCTAAGCCCTTATCTACTTCTCGAATATAGCAAGCAACTCGAATCATGTCTAAAACACTATGCTCACGGGGTAGTATGTCATTGGGATCAACCCGCCCAATATCGACAAGAGCTGATAGCTTCGTGAACTTTTTCACAGGAATAATTTCTTTGAGAAAGTTATCATCAAGAAATCTCCATGGATTGGGTTCAGTTGCTTTAAGAAGCTTAGGAGAATTCTTGTAGCCAATCTCCATGTATTCCACTCCCGCTTCACTTAAACCATTATACAAGTCTTGAACAAATTCAACGCTAAAATCCCAATTGTTAACTAAGCCTCCGTCACGAATAGTACAGTCTAAAATTTTGGAATGTTGTTCCATGATAATTAATCCCCCTGTTTGTCCCATTTTTATCAATTTACCTTTTACGCTTTTACGTACTAAAATATCTTATTGTGTTTATATCACGGTTGTTGTACGGAGTCAATCTTTTTCCGAAAATTCGACTTATTAAAAGTAATCATTTTTAACTAGGATGTTGATTTTCAATATAATCAACAAGTTATAAAATCAACATCGACCTTTAGCATAGTCAATTAAAAAAAGCAGGGACACTGAGGCTGTTGACAAAAAGTTTATCGTTCAGCCTGAACTACCCTGCTTTTTTATTTAGAATTTAGTATGATAGTTATCAATTTCCCAAGCATGAACTGCTGTACGGTAACTATCCCATTCCGCTTTCTTCATAGAAACATACTCACTATAGACGTGCTGACCTAATGTTTTTGAAGCGATCTCTCCTGATTCTAAAGCTTTTAACGCATCAGCTAAACTTCCTGGCAGGTTATCAATGCCTAGGAATGCTCTTTCTTCTTCTGTCATGTGGAAGATATCTTCATTAATTGGAGCTGGTGCTTGTAATCCTTTTTCAATTCCATCCAACCCTGAAGAAGCAATGACTGCAAATGTTAAGTAAGGGTTTGATGATGGGTCTGGACAGCGTAATTCTACACGTGTAGCAAGACCTTTCTTTGCTGGGATACGAATAAGCGCTGAGCGGTTTGAAGCAGACCATGCGATATAGCAAGGAGCTTCATAACCAGGTACTAAACGCTTATAAGAGTTTACTAGCGGATTGGTTACTGCCGTAAAACTTTTTACATTTTCTATTACACCTGCAATAAACTGATACGCTTTTTCCGATAATTGTAACTCATCTGAAGGATCATAGAATGCATTTTCGCTTCCTTCAAAGAAAGACATATTAACATGCATACCAGAGCCATTAATTCCAAAGACTGGTTTCGGCATAAATGTAGCATGTAATCCGAATTTCTTCGCAACGGTCTTTACGACCCATTTATATGTAGTTGCAAGGTCTGCTGCCGTAAGAACATCTGAATATTTAAAGTTAATTTCATGCTGCCCTTCAGCTACTTCGTGGTGAGATGCCTCAATGGTAAAGCCCATTGCTTTTAACGCGCGGTAAATTTCTAAACGGACGCGTTCGCCCAAATCATGTGGTGAAGGTTCGAAATAGCCTGCCTTATCACTGATTTCTTGTGTTGCATACCCATTTTCATCCGTTTTAAAAAGAAAAAACTCTAATTCAGGGCCAACTGAAATGGTATAACCATGATCAGCCGCACGAGCTACCGTTTTCTTTAGAACATTTCTTGTATCCCCATCAAAAGGTGTTCCGTCCGGATTGTTAATAGAGCATAAGAATCGACCTTCTGCATAACCCGATTCAACTGTCCAAGGTAGAACAGCAAACGTGGCTAGATCTGGTTGAAGGTAAAGGTCTGATTTATTTATAGGCGAAAAACCTTTAATTGAGGAGCCATCAAACATCATTTTACCTTCTACTACATCTTCTAATTGCTCACTTGTAACAGTGATATGCTTTAGAATCCCTTCAATATCAACGAATTGCAAATGTAATAGTTCAACGCTTTTTTCTTTGATCGTTTCTTTAATTTGTTCTAATGTTGTTGTATCTACAGGTACCTTTGAAATAAGTGTTTCAGTCATGTTACATTACCTCTCGTTTTCATGTTAGATTTTATAACATCATTAATTAATACTATGATTATAGTTAAAAAAAGTTAGTTTGACAATCTTTTTTAAGTATATTATTTGAATATTTATACCATTATTTAAGTAAGCGTTTTCATTTTCAGATCTATAATATTGAGCTTTCATTAAATTTTACACCCAATATATATTCATCTATTCGCATAAATACTTATTATTGTTTCGTCTCAGTTAAATAAGGAGGATTTTTTTATGCTAAACTATCAATATTACAAACTACATAATTATGCTAGTGAGGGTGAACTATCGTGAAGAAACGAATTGCATTATCTTGGAGTGGTGGGAAAGATTGTTGTATGGCTTTGGATATGCTAATAAAGAAAGGATACGAGATCGCATGCTTTGTTACAACCGTTCCCAAAGAACTTGGTCGAACCTTCGGTCATGGTGAGCTCACAGAAATGATTATTTTACAAGGAGAAGCTCTTTCTATACCTGTTCACTTTATCGAATGCTCCTACGACACTTATACAGATCAATTTGTTATAGCTCTTCTAACCTTAAAGAAACAATATAAAATTACGGGCATTGCATATGGAGATTTATATTTAGACGAACACCGTGATTGGGGCGAAAAAGTTGCTGACGCTGCAGGTTTGGAATCAATGTATCCCCTATGGTCCCAAAAGGAAGATGCATTGCAACTGCTGAGAAATTTTGTCCAATCTGGCTATAAAGCAGTTGTTGTTCGTGTAAGAGAGGATGTACTAGATGAGACTTGGCTTGGTAGAAGTCTTGATGAATCGTTCCTCCATGATGTAAATAGTACTACTATTTGCCCAATGGGAGAGTCAGGTGAATACCATACCTTCGTATATGATGGTCCCTTATTTTCGAAAAAGGTCCAATTGGAGAATGGAGAAGTCATCCAACTTGAAACAACTAAGAAATTGGAATTTATAGGATATTATCTAAATGATTGAAATTAGCTTTAATTATTAAACTACTAACTTTATTTCTTGTAGGAATTGTCAATTCCGAAAAAATAAAAAAAAACGCCTATTGGCGCTTCCTACTTGTACTTCGGACCAGAGTGAATCTGGTCTTTACCATTTTTCCCTTTACCTAATTCTTGCTTACTAATTTTATTTTTCCATTGTTCATAGGTGATTCTAGAATATCCTTCATCATTCAAGTATTGGATATAATCTTTACCATAAGGATAGATCAATTACATCACCTCCAGTGCTTATTAATAAATGTATGCGCTTACATTTTAAGAAAACACTATGTTTACTAAATATTTCTTTAATCCTATATTAAATCCGTTACGTCAATTTCTTTCTTTTTTCGATCGTTTCTCTAAAAAAGTAACATACTTTTCATATCCTTCTAATATATTGAAAAAGAAAAAGTTGAAGGGTGGAGACTAATAATGGAGAACAATTCGCATGTTTTTTACAATGGCAAGAGATATGTAATTCTTTATAAGTATACTTCAGGTTATTGCGAGATTAAGGAAGTCGGAAGCATACATAATATTGAATTAGTACATTTAACAGAAATAAAAACACTAGACTAAATAATAGTGCTGGAAAAGGCCATTTTCCCTTTTTCACTTCTTAAATCACTCGCATTAGAAAAATTATTCACTTGAAGTTCATATCCATTATAAAAAGCCCTAAACAAGGGCTCTTTATATTATGGATACCATATTCTCCAGACGATCCACTTTAGTTTGTATTTTTCTAAACAGGTTGTTTGATATCATATTATTTTATTTAACAATAAAATCACTCTATCAATTTCTTCCTTGGTTGTATTCCTGCCTAAACTAAACCGGATTGCTCCCATTCCAACCTCTTCAGGAACATTCATCTCCTTTAAAACAGGTGATAGTTCTATGCTTCCAGCATGACACGCTGATCCAGTTGATGCAGCAAGACTAGGAATAGACTCTAGTAGTTCTTGGCCTATTTTATTTACAAAACTTACATTCAAGGTATTCGGCAGCCGTTCCTCAGGATGTCCATTCAGCAAAACCTGTTCACCAAACTTTCCCTTTAGTTGCCCCCAAAAATAGTCGATCAAATCTTTTATTCTATGATTCCGTACTTCTTTCGAAGCGATTTCACATGCCTTACCCAATCCCACTGCTAGTAAAGTATTTTCGGTACCAGCACGAAGTCCAAATTCATGCCCCGCTCCATGTATCAGTGGTTCAAGTTGGATTCCATCTCTTATATATAGCGCACCAATTCCTTTCGGTGCATATAGTTTATGACCAGCAATCGTTAGCATGTCTACTTTTAAATCATTCACTTGGACAGGGACTTTTCCAACGGATTGAGAAGCATCTGTATGAAAGGCAATTCCATTCCTTTCCGCTATTGCCCCAATCTCCTTTATCGGCTGTAACGTGCCTATTTCATTATTGGAGTGCATGACTGTAATCAGAATTGTTTCTTTTGTAATAGCCTTTTCGATTTCTTCAGGTGATACTCTTCCATACCGGTCAACGCCTACGTAAGTTATCCTTGCCCCTACTTGTTCAAGGAACTTACACGGACTTACAATAGCGGGATGTTCTATTTTAGAAGTAATGATATGGTTGCCTTTATGCTTATTTTTAAAATAAAACCCTTTTAAAGCAAGGTTATTTGCCTCACTTCCACCACTCGTAAAAATGATTTCCCCAGGAGAACAAGCAATTAATTCAGCCACCTGTTCTCTTGCTTTATATAAAAATTCCTTAACTGGTTTTCCTGACCAATGTAAGGCTGAAGGATTTCCATAATAATCCTGTAGCAGAGGTTTCATCGCACCAACTACCTCAGGAGCCAAAGGGGTACTAGCATTGTAATCCATATATATATTTTCCAAATTGCCCTCATCCCTTCTAAGGATCATTTCACCTATGTTTATCTAATTCTACCACAAGTTGTATTCGCATTTACCCTCCATTTGTCTTCTATTCCATTTAGCTTGAGGTTAACAATCAACCCATTCATAAATAAAAAAAGCCTTTTAAATGCAGCTTTGCATTTAAAGGGCTCTCTCTATCTTGACATGTTAAAGTGCTGGAGCATCCATTCCAATATGAGTCCATTCTTCTCTTGCTGGCCCATAAATACCTGGAACCTTCAATCCTGCCTGACGCATGAGGACTGTCATTTGACCACGGTGATGAATGATGTGCTTGATGAGCAATGAAAGTGTTACTGCTTTTGGCATTGTCATACCAAACACATTAACCATTTCCTTTAGGGAATCATCCGTCCATTGCTGTTTCACTGCGTCAAATGTATCGGCACTGACCTTTCGAAATGTTTCTGCCATTTCCTTTGCTGAGGAAGGAACGGTTCCTGAATTTTCTACCGGTTCCACCTTGATTCCGAACTCGATTAGCATTCCAGGAGTACTTGTAACAATGTGCCAGGCAATTCGGCCTAATGTACGGTCTTCCGATGAAACCTGTTGTTGAAGGGAATTGTCGGTTAACGCATCTAATACTTTTTGTGTAGACCCTGCTTCCTGATTCCATTCTTGGATAAATTCAGCTATTGAAGTATACATTTTGTTTTTCCTCCGTTTTTCGTATTTTTAAGACCTTTAGGGAATTCATTGATATGACAGGCATGATTATGACAAAAAAAGTATACCATTCATAACGATAATTACAAACTTCCCTTATTTGTTCTTTTCCTAGTTGAGCTACCTAATATTTAAATTCCTAACTTTTCCAATTCAATAAGTTTTTTCAGATAACCATATCCTTTTTGCCCAAGAATGTCGATTTCATTATCGGTTGCTAAAAGAATTTGATCCCTGCACTTGGATATTCTTTGAATCATTGGGTGGATTGTTAGACTTGATAGATTCACAAAATCATATAAATCGTTTAAGCAAGCAGGTAATTTATAGCCCTTATTGCTGCTAGCAATTAAGAGACCACTATCACGGAGCTTAGACACCACGGTTGAGCGGAAGTTGTGCGGATTTAGTTTTAAGTCCCTAATGGCATTTAGATTATCTAAGATTTCTTCCGTATACACATATTCATCAGGATTTTCTTTCAGATTAAATAAAAGAAACTTAAGAAAATCGATTCGAAGCTTTTCTTCATCTTCCTCACTTTTTCGATGTTTTTCAATATATTGATAGGTTAGATTCACCGAATGTTGGATGATAACGTCATTGTACCTAGAATCCTGATTCGTTGATTTATAATCATAGAGAAAGTCCTTATAATCAAGAGGTAATAGATTAATGGCTGCTATTTTATTTCTTATAATTTTGAAAAATGAGCGGTACTGGTCAGATTGGTGGGTACGATCATAGCCTTTTGCCAAAGTTCCAGCGATTACATCTGCCAACTGAAGAAGATTATTCGATTTACTATTGTTAAACCCAAATGTTGAATGATTAAATAAATCAGGGATACTCTTTGTTCTTATATACCTTTTAAATTCTCGTATAAATGATTTTTCATCTCGGTCGTCTGCCACCAGGTCAAGCTGTTCAAACGTTCTATTCAGGTCCCTATAGACCATTTTATTTACATATTTTAAAAATGAAGTTTTAGACATGATGCCGCTGTCTTCTCTTATTTTTCGCTTATCAATTGCATAGGCATATACACTAAAAGGTAAATCCTTTATTTCATTCAAAATTTGCATTCTTTGAGTATGGTCATTGTCGAAACTTCTAGAAGTTAGATCCCCAGTTTGAACATATACTTGTCTTATCCTATCCATTTCTTGCTCTAAACTAGCTTTATTAGAATCTTTTACAAGAATGGCAACAATAATAAAGTGGGTTGAAACATCGCTTTTATCAAAGTCAAAACGATAATCCCCAAATTCATCTAAAAATCCATATTGAATCTCGTCCAAGGTCTCCCACCTCACAAATTTTACTTTTATAAACAAATTCAACAAAGAATACTCTAACCCTCTAAAAAATTATTTTTTGGTGCCTGTCCTCCATCACTTTAAAGGATTAACGTCATGTGATTCAAAAAAAGAACTTCCATCATGGAAGTCCTACTCTCGTATAAACCAAACCTTTGATATTAAATTGTTCTCTACTTCATAAATGGCCATTAAGCTTGTACTTTCTCCAGTAAGCCCGCTCGTTGCAATTTCCCAATCTATTACTTTGTTGCCGACAATGGAACGATTTTTTATGTCCGCAAAATTCTTCTTTTTGAATGTTTCTGTATACCTTTCAATCAATTCTTGTTTTCCACTTAAGGTTATGGTGTTATCCGGAAATGTGTAAACCCTAATATCATCTGCATATGTACTGGCAAAACCTTCAATATCCTGTTTGTTGTAGTATTCAATTTGTTGTTGAACAACCTGTTCAATCGTCATAAGCTTCCACTCCATTACTATTTATTGATTTTATATTAAAAGTGTGAGCGTTGGTTGTAAACTTTTTCACTCTAGAATGGTATCTCAGTATCGCTTATGAAGGACAGTTTACGAGTAATTCATGAAGCATGTTCTTTCCTACTTTTAAAAACTTTTTTCACATACTTGTACTTTTAGCACAGAATGGGAAAAATATTTACAAATGATTAAAAGGGGCGTTTAAATGTGAAAGAAAACAAAAATGAGGCAGTAGAAGCAAATCAACAAATGGATCAATTATTTTATGACTTCAGGTCTAGGAACTACGTTTCAGATGGTTCTGAAGAAGATAGGGCAAATAACGAAATCCAGGAGCAGTTCTATGGAAATGACAAAGCGGACAATTCTCTTCCGTTTCATGTAGACGTAAACAATCCACCAATCAAAAACTGACAACTCCCACAGCTAAAGCAATGAGGTTCTAGGGTATAGGGGATAATGTTACCTCGTACACTTCTCAACGGTACCCTTATCTTTCCTTCCAGAAAGAGTTTCTACCGAAACACTGGTGTACATTCTCCTAGAACATTAACGGATGTATTGCGTATAGCAAGGCACTTCTCCAAGCAGGCCTTAGACCCCTCGTGTGCTTTTCATACCGACTTCTCTTGGGCGTTGTCACGACCAATCAGATTTGTGTTTACGCTACAAACCAACGCAAAGTGTTACTAGATAATTGTTTTAACCGTGCAATTTCACGGTTATGCAGTTCAACAAAGATGTCCCATTGTGCGTTGCATAAGTCCAGGTTAACCCTATTGAGCGTTTCCGTTGAGTTTCCGATTAAAAAAGCACTATATAAATCACGTTGGATTCGATATTCCCCTACGTAATTCCAACGATCTGAAAGTTGCTTCTTCGTATACTCACAGGTCAAATGATTGAACTGACTAGCCTTTGTAGCATAGGTATCAATTTTCTTGATTGACCGTCCTTGATACCTTAGTTTTCGGTCAATAATCGTTAGCAGCATGGAAGGAGCATGATTCGCGATGGATTTACCAAACCGTTTCTTAGAGTTAATCTTGCCGTTTTTCTTATTTCGGGTCGTTTTCTTCGCTCGTTTTTGTAGCTATTGAAATCGCATGGTTTCCACTCGTACATCCGAACCAAGTGCTAAGATTTCGTTCGCTAACTTCTCATGGGACTGTTTTCGGTGGACAGCTATTTTACGAAACAGCTCTTTTCGCTCTCGGCGAAGTTGGATATAACGCTTGGAATACGTCCACGTCTTTCTCCCTTTTTTAGTAGTGCTGTTCTCGTTATAGTTTTGAGGATTAGTGGAGCGTTGTGATCGGTCCATTGCTCGCTGAATACAACGGAATTTCTTCTCGTCAGCATGGCATTCTGGGGCTAGTTCTCGAAGTTGTACTGTTTTTTCACTACTAATGGCGATTGTAGAGGAACCAATGTCGATCCCTACCCGTTTGCTTTCATCATCAGCCACCTTACGATTTCGTTTTGTTGGAGGATAGCCTTCTTGAACAAGTTGGACAAAAAAGCGAACCTTGCCACGCACTTCACGCTTCAAGATCCGCACGTACTTTGTCTTATCCATTAAGGCTAGGTGTGCATATTCATCCTTTGCTTTTGGTACAACAGGGATACAAAGCCGGCTCTTAGGCTTAGGCTGTTTCTTTGTAGGTTTTTCTCCCCAAAGAATGTTGCCATCTGCATACCGCAAGCCAGTAGCATTTGATTTGTTTTCAACAGAAATATCATCATCATACGCTTTGATGTGCACTTTTTTTGCTTTTCCAAAATGGAGTTTCTCGACTGCTTGAAAAGCCCTTGTAGCAAGTTTTTGTGCTTCAAAGCTACCGATATTTCCCTTAAATTTGCGCTGAACATTTCTCACGAAATCGTGCAAACCATATTCAGAAAAGCCGTAGGCTAAACGTATATCTGAAAGCTTTTTTTCACGTTCTTTAGACTTTGGAACACAAAGCAAAGCACGATGCTCTTTATCCACTTTCACACGTTTATGACGTTTGAGAGCTTCACCCAGACAAGAATTGTAGACGTACCGAGCAATATTGAATTTCTTTTCCAAACGGTGTTGTTGCCAAACTGGAATAATTAATGGGAGTTCGAGTGTATAAGTCGGTGTAGTCTTTCTTGCCATAGGTATCAGCTCCTTTCTAGTTACGCTTTTTCTGATTTTCAACGTATCGTTTTATCGCTTCACTCGATACATTTCCAGCAGTGGAAACAAAATAAGAACGTGTCCACAAACTTGCAAGTGTTGTAGATGCGGAAATTCTTCACGCAATTGTTTAGGATAGTTGATTAAGGATACGGTAGCACTAGTTCTTCTATATTCTTCCATACTTACATTTTATTAGTTTACTATTATTACTGCAACTTTGAATCAAAAAAAGGACGTGATACTTTCAAATGCTTGAAGCACCACAAACCTTTCGGTTTATGTGGAACTCCGCATTTGACCTCACGAACATCCCATGTCTAAAGACGGGCTAAGGCCCTGCATGGGCTTTCTCGTTCGGAAAATCTGTAAAAAGAGCTTCTTTCTTCTTATGAATTTAGTCCTTCGTATTTAATGAAAAAGCAGCTTAATAAGGGACACTATTATTGTGCCCCTTATTAGGGAGCTTGAATTTTTCTTATTCCTCCGCTACCTTCACTAACTGTTTACCAATGTTATCTCCACGGAATAGTCCTAGAAATGCTTCCACCGTATTTTCAAAGCCTTCAACGATATTCTCGCGGTATTGAATCTTACCTTCTTTTACCCATTGTGATAACTGAATTAATCCTTCCTTATTATGATCTGCATAATCAGATACAATAAAGCCTTTCATCAATGAACTAGTTGTCAGCAGTTGCCCCGCTACCCTTGGTCCTATCTCCGGCTTTTCTAAGTTATACTGCGAGATTTGTCCGCAAATAGCTGTTCGAGACTGAAAGTTAATCAATGTCATTACAGCATCACTTACTTTACCTCCGACATTGTCGAAATAAACATCGACTCCTGAAGGACAAGCTTCCTTTAGTGCCTTGCGGAGGTTTTCTACTGTTTTATAGTTAATAGCAGCATCAAAGCCTAATTCTTCTGTTAAAAAGCTACATTTATCATCTGCTCCTGCAATTCCTACTACACGGCAGCCTTTTAACTTTGCAATTTGACCAACAATTGTTCCAACTGCTCCCGATGCTCCTGAAACAACTACTGTTTCCCCTTCCTTCGGCTGTCCTATGAACATTAACCCAAAATAGGCAGTTAACCCAGGCATTCCTAGTACATGAAGGGCCGTGGTAATCGGCGCTAATTCAGGATTAACCTTCCGAATGGTACTACCATCTGACACATTATATTCTGCCCACTCCAGGCGGCCTTCCACATATTGTCCCTTTTGAAACCGTGGATTTTTAGATTCAACGATTTCTCCAACCATACCTCCAATAAATGGTTCTCCCACCTCATAAGGTTTCGCATAGGATTTTGCATCCGACATTCTACCGCGCATATAAGGATCCACTGATAGATAAAGAGTACGGATGAGTACCTCTCCCTCACTAATTTCCGGAATCCGGCTCTCAATAATTTCAAAATTACTTGCATCTGGCATTCCGTTAGGACGACTAGCTAATAATATTTTTCGATTGACATTCTTGCTCATGCAATCACTCCATTCATTAAAATACAGCATGTAACTGCCGTTAGTTGCTTTGTTTATAAGTTCAATTTTGTAATCTCATTTCCCTGCTTTTTTTTCATGAGTTAATTTTTTCAAACTGAGTTATACTCATATCTAAGTCCTTCTTGCACGGGATTGAAGACCGATGTGTTATACTGTGCTTATACTTTGCGTAACCCACTGAGAATACATTTTAGGAGAGAGTTTATGAATTACAAGTTAGTCATCTTAGATGTAGACGGAACGATCCTTCCTCATGGAAAAACAAAATTGAGTCACGCTACTAAGGCTGCGATCCAGCAGTTGAGGGAGAAAAAGATACAGCTTATCATCGCTACGGGGAGAGCACCCTATTTTTCAGATTCCATAATTCAAGAAACCGGAGTAGAATCCATGGTCTTTTTTAATGGGTCCTATGCTTATCACCAAGGGATAGAAATATATAAGAGCGCTATAAATAAACAGATTTTAGAAAAAGTACATTTATTATCAAATGATTTTCAGCATCCACTCACTTTCTTAAGCGGCACAAGCTTTAAGTCCACAGATCTAAGCCACCCATACGTGATTGAAGCGTACCAACACGATCCATGGAAGCCCGAGCTTGCACCCGCTCAATTTTGGACAGATGAAGACATATACCAATTATTCTTACATTGCGATTTGGAGGAAGAGCTTCACTATCAAACCAATGTACCCGAGTTAGATTTCAGAAGATGGAGTTCAGGAGCTAGAACCTGTGATGTTAATTTGTCTAACTCCAACAAAGCAGTTGGTATTACTAAACTATTAGAAAAACTAGGAATAGCACCCGACGAGGCTGTTGCATTTGGAGATGGCCTAAATGATATCGAAATGCTGTCCTTGGTTGGAATGGGAGTGGCTATGGGGTCTGGGCGCGATGAATTGAAACAAGTGGCCAATATGGTAACACTCTCAGCAGAAGAAGACGGAGTAAGATATGGTTTAGAACGTCTAGGATTAATCTAAAAATTTTTCTCTTCCATAATAAAAAATAAAGGGAGATTATCTGAACCAAGATAATCTCCCTTTATTTTTTATGCTTTTACATAGAAAAGGTAAGAATATGTAAATATATTAATTATAGTTGGTTTGGAGGTTAAGTAGTGCAATTGAGTACATTCATAAAAATACCGCTGATTTTTACCATATTAACTGTAATCGTATTGACTAATGGGAGACCAAAGTAAAGTAGTACAATCATTTTCAAATCAAGTCCTACAGCAAGGGGCTGTTGGGGAAGACGTAATTGAATTGCAAACACGACTTACATATAATGGTTTTTACAAAAGTAAGATAGATGGTGTGTTTGGTTGGGATACCTACTGGGCGGTTAGGAATTTTCAGGACAAATTTGGACTCCCTGTTGATGGAGTTGTAGGCGCCAAAACGAAAGAAATGCTGGTGAGAGCGACAAAATATGAAAAGAAAGGAAATTCTGTTAATAGCTCAAATGTTCCAAACGGCTATTCCCAAAATGACATACAGTTGATGGCAAACGCTGTTTACGGAGAATCACGTGGAGAACCATATGAGGGCCAAGTAGCTGTAGCTGCCGTTATCCTTAATAGGGTCCAAAGTATATCTTTCCCTAATACCGTCGCAGGAGTCATCTATGAACCTAGAGCCTTCACGGCTGTTGCGGATGGACAAATAAATTTAACACCAAATGAAACAGCAAAAAAAGCAGTTCTTGATGCCATAAATGGATGGGATCCTAGTGGTGGAGCTCTATATTATTTTAACCCCGCTACTGCGACGAGCAGTTGGATCTGGAGTCGACCCCAGATCAAAAAAATTGGGAAACACATATTTTGCAAATAAATATAGCTGTCATATACAACGAATCATTTCTTGTATATGACAGCTTTTTATTTATTTGCCTGTATAAAAGAACATTGTTGATTTTTACACCCTGTTGATTGGAGCGGAAGGCGCGAAGACTCCTGTGGGAGTATGGTTCAGGAGAGACCCCGCAGGCGCAAGCGCCGAGGAGGCTCGCCGAAACACCCACGAACCGTTCGCGCCTGGAGCGGAAATCAACAGACAAGTTTAACAAAGCCAATTATTTAAAATTGGAATTAGTAATGACTTATCATATACTTTTAATAGCTATTAATTACCACTTTATTAATCTCTAGAAAGGAAATTTATTTATGGCTATCCAATACGAAGTAATTTCTGAAGATAATATTAGTTGCCTAAAGGATCTTGTAAATGAATTAATGGCTTATCAAAAATCTAAAGCAACCATTCATCCTGAATTTTTTGATAACATGAATTTTGAAACTAGAATGATCCCTTCTGTCAACAGCGCCAAATATAATTACATAGTAGTAGCAAAAGATGATGATAAAATTGTGGGATATGTGTATAGCAACATTTCACCAAAGGAAACGTATTCAAATGATTTTGCTACCTTTTTTGATCTTGACTCAGTTAATAATGAAGATGTCGGTTGTCTTTCACAGTTTTATATCAAGGAAGGTTATCGTAGCCTTGGCATTGGTTCCGTTTTATTCGAAAAGTCGAGGGATTGGTTACGTTCATTTCCGACAATTGATGATTTGTTTATTTTTGTATCAAACGGAAACGATGAAGCCTTAAAGTTCTATGAAGGGAAAGGTTTCAAAATAAGCCACCAGATCCTCGATGGGTTTATTACTGTTTTAAGGAATACTTGATCAACATAAATAAAAGCTTGTAGAATTGGTCCATTTGGACTTCTTTCTACAAGCTTTTATTGTACCTTTTCTAACTATCAATTTGATAAGGACTCCTATCAAACAGCTATCAGTTTGGTAGTTAATGCTATCAACTGTTATTTGTGCCTTCCCACTCAGCGATTTCCTCTCGAACCTTAGGCGCTACCTCTTTACCCAACAGTTCAATAGCTTTCATGACCTCTTCATGAGGCATCGTACCTACAGGAACGTGAAGGAAAAAACGTGTGATTCCAACATTCTTTCGAAGGTGAATGATTTTTTGAGCAACTGTTTCTGAATCGCCAACGTACAGTGCTCCTTCAAAGCTTCTTGCTGCATCGAAGCTTGAACGGTCGTAATGTCCCCATCCCCGCTCCCTTCCTAGCACATTCATAGCTTGCTGGGTAGAAGGGAAAAATTTATCTGCTGCTAGATGAGTTGTTTCAGCGATAAAACCATGTGAGTGTGAGGCAACAGATAGTTTCGACAAATCGTGCCCTGCTTGTGCTGCAGCTCTCTTGTAAAGTTTAACCAAGGGTGCAAATCTAACTGGACTTCCACCAATAATGGCTAGAACTAGTGGTAAGCCAAGGACACCTGCTCGAATAACTGATTCCGTGTTTCCACCACTGCCAATCCATACTGGGAGGGGGTCTTGAACAGGTCTTGGATACACGCCAAGGTTAGTAATGGCTGGCCGATGCCTCCCTTTCCAAGTTACTTTCTCAGACTCGCGTAATTTTAACAGGAGATCCAGTTTCTCCTCGAATAATTCATCATAATCCCTTAGATTGTAGCCAAACAGCGGGAACGATTCAATGAAGGAACCCCTTCCGGCCATGATTTCTGCTCGTCCATTTGAAATAGCATCAAGTGTAGAAAAATCATGAAATACACGTACTGGATCTGAAGAAGATAGTACCGTAACGGCACTAGTCAACCGGATCCGCTTCGTTTGTGATGCTGCAGCAGCCAGAACAACTGCAGGTGAAGAAGCTGCATAATCCTTTCGATGATGCTCCCCGACGCCAAACACATCCAATCCAATTTGGTCGGCGAGAACAATTTCTTCGACTACTTCACGTATTCTCTGTGCATGACTTATTACTTCTCCGGTCTGAACGTCCGGTGTGGTTTCTACAAAGGTACTAATTCCTATCTCCAAAGTTCATTCCTCCTATTTTACACTTCTGCTCTTTGAGACTATGTAAGTATATACCATTACCAGTAATATTTTTATTTTTTAGCACTGAATTTAGGTTATTAAAAACATATCAGAGAAACAATAAGTTTTAGTTTACTGGAAAAAGGGTGCATTAAATGAATTTTTTTCAAAGTCAAGAATCACTAACCTCATTTGAATGGGTTTTACGTGCTGTTGTTGGTTTTTTCTTCTTGGTCATCGTTGGTAAAGTTCTAGGACAACGTGCCATCTCCCAATTAAGATTGCTTGATTTTGTTATTGCTCTAGTCATTGGCAACATTATTGCCCATCCGTTGTCTGACCAGCATCTTGGGTTAAAAGGGTCCATCATTTCCACCATTGTTTTAGTAACCTTATATCTTGGTGGTATATTCACCATTCTTAAATGGCCATGGTTAAGAATGCTCATTAATAGTGCACCAATCCCACTCGTAAAAGATGGAGAGATTTTATATAAAGGCCTTAAAAAAGCAAGGATTTCTGTAGATTTGTTACTAGGGGAATTACGTAAGGAAAAAGTAGCAGATGTCACGAGCGTGGCATTAGCTTTTTGGGAGTCAGATGGTACAATATCCATTTTTCTAGATCCTAATTACCAACCCATTACACCATCGACCATGCAAATAAAGACAGAACCTTTCGATTTACCAAAGACGATTATTAAAGAAGGTAAAATCATTTCTAATGAGTTAGAACAAATACAAAAGGACGAAGATTGGGTTATCTCTAAATTAGATAATATATATAAAACTGAAATCAAAGACGTCTTGCTGGCAACTGTGGATAAAAATAATAACCTTAAGGTCTTTTTTTATCGGTAGTTACTTTGTTATCTACCATTAAATTATTAAAACCAGGGTATCTTAATAACGGGTTCTGTTACCTATCACAAAACTTAAAAATGTATATGAAAATGACCATTAATTTGTATGTGAATTTGATGGTCATTTTTTATTGATATAACGCTGAAAATCACAAAAGTAGGCGTGAAAGTGTAGTCCAATTTGTATATCAAAATGTAGGATTACAGAGACTTCAGTTACCTTACATTTAAGACTGCAAAGTGCTTTTTTTTTTATTAAAAAACTACGCTTTTCTTTGGTCTTGGCTCTGTTATTATTCATTTTTGATTTTCGTGTAGGTATGAGAATTCATAGGCGGAGAATTTCCGGTTAATGTATAAAGAAGAAGAGTAAGAAGCAGATATAAGCGGAGATATTCCGGTTAACTGCTCTAATTAAGACAAAATCCAAAGATTTTGATCATATAACCGGAAAAACTCCCTTTATTTTTAAGGAAATATGGGTATTTCCCAAGATAAACGGAATTTTTCCGTTTATTTTTCAAAGAAATCCACATCCAGTTGTAACCGTGCCTTGACCTTAAAATGCTCTATACAATAGGTTTAACAGCACTTTGTAATGTTTTTACATAACAAAAAGCCCTGCATTTAGCAGGACAAAATGTATAACAAATAGGAGCACATTTTTAAATGCATTTTTATAAAATGTGACAAGTATCCGAACCCGTTAGTATCTTAACCTGGTTTTAAGTAATTTACCCTTCCACTATTATTAAATGAAAGACTAAACTGACCTTTTTACATAATAAAGTTATAAAACACTCGAAAGTATTTTATATGATCACTTCTTTTAATAGCGATTTTTTTATAACCATTCATCAGGCACTGAACTATTGTCTGCGATTGAAAATGCAGCATTTGTTATTGCTTCTGCTAACGTTTCTCCCATTTCACAAACATCATTAAAGCAAACCTCGGAAACGTCATTTGATTTATATGTAAACCCTAATTTTTCTAATCTCTTAACGATAACCATTGCATGGTCAAGGTTATGTTCAGGTTCAAAATCTGAAACAGGAATGAATGTATCCTTTTCAAAATCATACCATCGATCCCATCTATTTAATTTCCATCCTAGTATTCTTCGAGCTATAATTTCTGTTCTGTTCATATGTATTGGCTCCTTTTCTTTAGACATTATTATTTTACCACTTTAGCTTTTCGGTCCTATATTATTTATTGTCAATTTTTTTAATAAAATTTGCTATCATTGTAAAGGTGTAAAGGTTTTTCACGAAGGGTAATTTATTAGTGAGGTGATCATATTGAAAATTAATCTAACAAAAAACGCATATCTTCAATTAAAAACGGTTGTCCCTGAGAAAACTTCTGTTAGGATTATTGCTCATCAAACGAGTGGTTGAGGTAGTACTATTGTGTATGAACTTGCTCAGGATGAGCAGGTAGAACATGATGAGGTGTATCTATTTGAGGAGATTACTATCCTTGTTAGCCCGGAAGTACAAGCATATCTTGATGGAGATATCGTTATCGACCATACAAAAAATTATGGGTATGTGCTAAAGAATGATTACGAAATCTTAACTTTTGGTATGAAGCTGAAAAAGGGTTAATAAGCCCCCTGTCATTGCTATGAAAGACAAAATACAATAAATCTTTATAAAAAATGTCCTTCATCCTGCCAATGAAGGACAAATCTCTTACTCATTCAATCATAAATGTCTTTCATTCATCTAAAAAGAACAATATTCCTGCATCCAAGTTTACATAATATATTTATAGTAACTAATAAGCTATTTATTTAAAGTCTACCTTTCCCTCCAACGCTCTACTACCATTGCAATTCCTTGGCCCCCTGCAATACATAATGTCGCCAGTCCGTAAGTTAACTTAGTCTTTTGCAATTCATGAAGAAGGGTAACAAGGATTCTTGCACCTGAACAGCCTAGTGGATGACCTAAAGCAATCCCCCCGCCGTTTACATTTACCTTTTTTCGGTCTAGGTCAGGCCAATGCTTTAGACATGCAATTGCTTGTGCAGCAAACGCTTCATTCAATTCGATAAGATCAATCTCTTCTACCGTTAATCCAGCTTTCTCTAAAGCTTTTTCACTGGCAGAAACTGGACCGAGGCCCATCTCTTTTGGCGACACACCAGACACAGCCCAAGATTTAATAGTTGCGAGTGGGGTAAGACCCAGTTTTTCTGCTTTTTCTTCACTCATCAGCATTAAGACCGCTGCCCCATCATTCCGACCGGATGAATTACCTGCTGTCACTGTGCCCCCTTCCTTAAAGGCAGGCTTAAGGGTGGATAATTTTTCAAGAGATGTCCTTCTTGGATGTTCATCAACAGCAAAGAACAAGCTTTCCCCCTTGCCAATAGGAACACTTATTGGCACAATTTCAGCTGAAAATCGCTCGGTCTCCAATGCTTTTAGTGCTTTTTCTTGACTATCAAGTGCGAAGAGATCTTGTTCTTCTCTAGAAATCTCAAATTTTTCTGCTAACCATTCAGCTGTTTGGCCCATATTAAACGTTCCATATAAATCTTGAGGCTGGGAGCATGGTTGGCTACGAGTATTAGAATCAAATAAAGTTAAATCCCCTGGTTTTACCCCCTTCCTATTTCCAACAAAGTAATATGGTGCTTGTGACATACATTCCACTCCGCCTGCCAAAACAACCTCCGATTGACCTGTCTTGATGGACATAACTCCATTTATTACGGCTTGAAGTCCTGAACCACATTGCATTTGTACTGTATGCCCAGTCACCTGTTCTGGAAATCTGGCCTTTAATGCTGCTACCCTTGCGATGTTAGGAGTTTCAGCACTCTGTTTTGTTTGACCAATTATTACTTCATTTACAATAGAAGAATTATAACCAACAGAAGATAAATTATTATTCATAACAGTAGCTAACAATTCTTCTGGTGGCACTGACGAAAGCGCACCACCAAATTTACCGACCGCCGTTCTAAGTGCACTTACAATAACGACCATTATTGTTTCACTCTCCTTTCATTCTCCAAACTTTCCCTACAGCTTAAAGCAATCATAAATCGCGCGTCTGTCTTTGCTTTGACAGATTCGATAGTTTGACCAGGTAAAACTTCAATAAGGACTAATCCTTCCTCATCCACCTCGAAAACTGCCAGTTCCGTTATGATTAGGTCCACTTTTCGAAGTGAGGTGATAGGGTACTGTAATTCTTTTACTATTTTAGATTCGCCTTCTTTGGTGGTGTGTAAAGTGGTGACAATGACTTTTCTTGAGCCCTCTAACAAGTCCATTGCTCCACCGACACCTAATACACTCTTCCCAGGGACAGCCCAGTTTGCCACACGACCTTTTTCATCTACCTGGAGGACTCCTAAAATGGACACATCTACATGGCCACCGCGAATCATCGCAAATGAAGAGGCACTATCAAAGAAGGAAGCTCCTTCTTCAATCGTAACGGGAAGCTTACCGGCATTCACCAAGTTCTTATCTACTTCATCGGCTTGAGGGGTGGATCCTACACCTAGAATTCCATTTTCTGAGTGGAGGTAGACTTTAATTCCCTCGGGAACAAAATCGGCAACCAATGTCGGTATACCAATGCCAAGATTGACAATATCACCATCTTCTAAAGCTAGACCTGCCCTTTTTGCAATGACATGTTTTTCACTCATTGGATTTCTTCCTCCTTCATAACGAGATAATCTACGAAGAGATGAGGTGTAACGATTTCTTCGGGTGATAACTCACCTTTCTTCACAATTTGATCAACCTCCGCAATCACTACTTTGGCCGCAGTTGCCATAATAGGATTAAAGTTTCTAGCTGATTTTATATATACTAAATTTCCTAATTCATCTGCTTTATGTGCTTTTATTAAGGCAATATCGGCCTTTAATGATGGCTGTAGAATATATTTTTTACCTTCAATTTCTCTCTCTTCTTTTCCTTTTGTAATCTCCGTACCAGCACCAACTGGCGTATAAAAGGCTGCAATTCCTGCCCCGCCAGCACGAATTGCTTCTGAAAGCGTTCCTTGTGGGAGCAATTCAATGTCTAACTCTCCCATTTGGTAGGCTTTTACCACATCTGGATTGCTTGTAAAATAAGAACCGATTCCTTTTCGAACTCTTTTTTCCTTAACAAGCACGCCAAGCCCTTTCCCAGGCTCACCAAGATTGTTACTAATTATTTCTAATTTTGCAGTTCCTGACTGTTGTAACGAACGCAATATGGTTAATGGACAGCCCACTAAACCAAAGCCTCCAACCATGATCCTATTTCCATCTTTAATCATTGATGCTGCTTCCATTGCCGAAATTAGCTTATTCATTCTCATTCCTCCAAAGTTATTTACTAGTAATCTTAAAAAACGCAAAAAGCTGAGCAATATTCTAATAAGCTACAAAAATGGAGAACATTTTGTAGCCTTTCAAATTTGCTCAGCTTTAATAAGACCATGAGAGAGGAAAATCTCTCACTTTATTAAAACCAATCTAGATTTTATTATTAATATGGTCCCAATATCTTTGTACTGCCGATTGGAGTGCGACAATGATCGCCTGTTGGGATGGAGCGAAATAATGATCCTTTATTTTTTGGACTAGAGGATCAATCCCATCTTTCAAACAATAACCAATGAGAATTTTTTCAAAAAATTCTTTAGTTAGACCAGTCACAAAAGTGAAATCCGCTTTTTCTATGGTATGACTATGATGGTTTATTTCCAAAACAATTCCAGCATGTTTATATAATTCATGCATGGATGTCCCTTGAGGGGCTTTTGCATAACCCGTAACAATCACTGTTTCTAATTGATTAATAACAACCCCTCCTAAAAACAATTATTATTTTTAGATAATAGTAAAGATTCAGAATAATTATAGTAATTAGAAGGTGACTTGTCAATAGCTCTTATCTTTTAAGAAAATACTACATTTTCCTTCCATATTTTTTCTAATTCCAATCTTGCTTCTATAACTTTGGGATGAAATTGAATATCTGCAGTAGCTCTTACACTATTAACATGATTATTACCTTTTTCTATTTCCGCCACACTGACAGCCCCTGCATTTAATCGTTTACAAATTGACAATCCAGCCAGTCTGCCTTGTGCCATAGCCACTTTAGCACTTTCAATTCCAGTAATATTTCCAGCTACAAACAGATTGGGTATATTCGTTTGTAGTTCCCTATTATGGAGTGGCACTACACCTGATAACCCTTCTATATGAACAAATTTGCATCCAGCTGTGGCTGCCAATTCATAAAGGGGTGTTAATCCACCAGATAAACAAACACAATCAACTTTAATGTTTGTTACCTTTTCAGTGAGGCCGCCGTTGACATCTATCTTGGCTATAGATACACTCAACACTTCTGTCTGACCAATGATGGCATTCAAGGAATGTCGTATATAGATTGGTATTCCCCACATTTTAATACCCATTGGAGGATAAAAGCGTGCTGCTAACTTTCTCCCTGTTTTAGATTTTAATAGTTTTCCACTACCTCTTATCCATCTTGAAGGAGCATGAGGGATTAGATCTTTTAATGTATCTAATTGTGATATTGGCGATGAAAATGGAGAAAAAGGATTATTAGGAAGCATATAGATTCCAACTACATCAGCACCAGCAAGTTTCATTGCACGTGCAATGGATAATGATAGAATATCTATCCCAGCCACAATTACTTTTTTTCCTGGTAATACTCCATAGACATTTGTCATTACCTGTGCAGCGCCAATCGAAATTACCCCTGGGAGCGTCCAACCTGGGAGGGGGACCGGTTTTTCAACTGCTCCTGTTGCAAGCAAAACACATTCAGCATTGATGACCAAGGCTTCTTCATTTTTGGTGAGATCTGAAACATGTACTTTCCACCCAGCTTCCAATCCCCAAACTTGCTTTCCTGATAAAATTTGTACATTAGCTGAACGGGCCTTCCGAATTAAATCTTCTGCATACTCCCTACCCTTCCACCATATCTTTGCATTTCCTTCTTCGTGAAGTTGACCTAGTAATTTCCCCCCTGGCGTGGGATGATCATCGACCACTACGACTCTGACACCTCGTGATCCCATTTCAATTGCAGCGGACAATCCCGCTGGCCCCCCACCGACAACCACTACATCAGTTTTCATCCTTTCTCCCCTTCCCAAGGCTGTTCTCATTATTCCTCCAATGAATAATATTTTTCTCCTTCTTTAATAAGCGTTGTACAGGCCTTAACTAATCCAATATCCGAGCGGTAGATTCTACATTCATAGCATTGGCCAATCCCACAGTACATCCCTCTAGGCTCGTTATTCTTTTCACTATGTCGCAATGTTTTTACGCCGTTTGCCCACAAGGCGACACCAATCGTATCTCCTTTCATTCCTTTATATATTTCATTATTGAAAGAGAAGGAGACTGTCTTTCTTGACTTGTTTCCAAACAATGGATGGTCAATTCTCATCTTTGTATCTCCCTTGCAACAATTTGTGATAGGGAAACAGGACGAGTGGGCTGATGAATGGTTAACATACTTGGATGTTCCAGAAGCCCATTTTTTTGATTTGGAATGAAACATTCCAATGCTGTTCTGCAAATCCTACCTTGACAAATACCCATCCCTGCACGGGTTGCCATTTTTAGTTCCTGCAAGGTACTGGCTCCATCGTTTATTGCCTCTTGTAAACTATCAAGTGAAACTTCCTCACAACGACACACCATGTAAGAAAGGTTAGACATATTGATCCCCTACCTTTTGTCCAATCCGCGCCACTGAAAAATTAGACAAAATAGTTGTTTCAACAGGATTTACCTTACCTGCGAAATAGCTTGATAAACTTTTTGCCATTAATTTTCCCATCACTGTAGACATTCCGTAACCATGTCCATTATATCCTGCAGATATAAAGGCATTATCCCAAGAATTAATTTTTCCAAAGTAAGGCAGATGATCCCTTGTTAACTCAACTGTCCCTGCAAAGGCCCTGATTAATTGCTTATTCCTATAACCTGGGAATATTTCTATGAATCTCTTAGTAAGAAATTCGATTGCAAAGTTAGTATTAGATACATCATATCCATTGGTCTCCCATGGTCCTCCGCCTCCAAAAAGGATGTTCCCTGCGTGAGTTTGTCTGAGGTAAATGGAATTACCCGCAACAAAGGGATGGATTTTTCTCTTTTTCATGATTTCAGTTACAAGAATTTGAGAACGTCTTGGTAAAACAGGAATCTCTTCATTTAATTTGTTGCAGAGCTCTGTGGTCCATGGGCCTGCGCAAAAAAGGTAGGCGTCAGACTGATAGTTTCCTTTATTTGTGGTAGCATATTCTATTTCTTGTTGATTTGTCTTAAATTCATATACCTCGCAATGATCAATGACCTTTACACCATTTTCTTTTAGATAAGAAATGATACTTTTAATCGTTGTAAACGGATAGCTTTGTGCATCTGTTTCACTTAATAACCCCATGTTAATTTGAGGAAATATATCAGGTACTATTGTTTTCATTTCATTAGCTGAGAGGATTTTTACTGTTAATCCCGAAGCCTGATAAAGGTCATGTGCGGCCAGCAGCTTCTGCTTCTCGGTTTCATTACTAGCAACCATTACATTACCTGAACGGACGAATTTAGTATCAATACCATCAAGTTCGAGTGCATCCCAAATCTCGATTGCTAAACGGGCAAACGGTATTTCTCTAAGCTCACGCCCTAACGCCAATACTCCTCCGCCATTCCTTCCAGATGCCGCAGCACCAAATGATTTTCGTTCTAAAATTGTTACACCGTACCCATTTTTTTGAAGGAAATAAGCCGCCATAAGCCCAATAATTCCCCCGCCAATAATTGTAATTGTTCTCTTTTTTGAGGAGAGCATTATAGAATCTTTTAAAAATTCTCCTAAGTGATTATAGATCTCTTTTGCCTGTAAAGCCGTTGCTATTGATTCTTTTTCAACCTGCATTGATAGTAAACTGAGTCGATTCATCTCTTGATCCATATATCTTACACCCTTTAACTTCTATTTGGGGTGAAAAGCATTCCCAATTATTTTACCAATCTTAAAAATGAACTGAGCCTCTGGCTTTTAGGATTATTTAGAACTTCCTCTGCGTTACCTTCTTCTTCAATGACTCCATTGTGCATAAAAATAACACGATCAGCTACTTCCTTTGCAAATCCAATCTCATGGGTAACAACAACCATCGTCATTCCTTCCAATGCCAATTGCTTCATTACCTGTAAAACCTCTCCAACCAACTCAGGATCAAGAGCGGATGTCGGCTCATCAAAAAGCATGATTTTTGGATTCATTGCTAAAGATCTAGCAATTGCAACACGTTGTTGCTGTCCTCCGGAAAGCTTCTTAGGATAAACATCTTTTTTATCAAGTAATCCTACTTTTTCTAAAAGTTTGATTCCTTGTACTTCTGCTTCTGCCACACTCATTTTTAGAACTTCAATCGGACCCACAGTTACATTTTGAAGTACGGTCATATGTGGAAATAGATTAAATTGCTGAAAGACCATCCCCACTTCTTGCCTAATTTTGCTAATATTCTTGTCTGAATTATTCAGTGTAATATTATCAATAATAACCTTGCCATTATTAATTGTTTCGAGGCGATTCAAACAGCGAAGCAGTGTACTTTTCCCTGAACCACTTGCCCCAATTAAAGCAATTACTTCGCCTTTATAAACTTGTAGATCAACTCCTTTTAACACTTCTAATTGATCAAATCTTTTATGAAGATTTTCTACAGTAATAATTGGTTGTGCAGTTTCTATATCGTTTTGCATTTTTAGGGCTTCCACTCCATTTCCTCCTAGCGATCACTTATGCTCATTCGAACTTCCACTTTATTTAAAATAAAGGTGAAAAGTGTCGTCATAATCAGGTAAAATCCAGCAGCGGCAACGTAGAATTCTATAAAGGCAAAATTCGTCGATGCGAATCGTTGTGAAACCATCATAAGTTCAGATACTGTTACTAATGAAGCCAAGGAAGAATCTTTTAACATCATGATAGCTTGATTTCCTAAGGACGGAACACTCACTCGAATAGCCTGAGGAAGAATAATCTTCTTCATAATAGTTGGATATTTCATTCCTAGTGACTCTGCTGCTTCCACCTGCCCTTTTGGAATTGATTGAATCCCCCCTCGGTATATCTCAGCAATATAGGCTGCAGAGTTGATTCCTAATGCAATAACCGAAGATACAAATGGTGAAAGCTCAATTCCTATTTGCGGCAAGCCAAAGTATACTATGAATAATTGGACAAGCATTGGAGTGCCGCGAATAATCCATAAATAGAAGTCAGCAATTAGAGACAAAACTTTTATCGATGAAATTTTCATTAATGCTATGAAAAGGCCCAATATTATACCAATTAGTATGGATACAACTGAAAGTTCTAATGTTACAACTGTTGCTTTAATCATAAACGGAATAAACTTTGTAACTAAACTAAAATCAAGCATCTAATCTCCCCTTAGCGAATATCCTCACCAAACCATTTCTTACTAATTTCTGAATACGTTCCATCATCCATCATGGCTTTTAGATGTTTATTGATTTCAGCTTTAAGGGCCTCTTCGTTCTTATTCAAGGCAATCCCGGCAGCGTCCTTTAGAATCATGTCCCCTACGAATTTAAATGGATAATTTTGCTCTTTAATTAACCGTGCCCCAACTGCTTTGTCTGTCAACACACCATCAACTCGTTTATTAGCTAAATCTTGAAATGTTAGCAAGTCACTTTTATATGTGATGACATTTGCACCTAACTCAGTAGCCTTTTTTTCAAAGGTTGTTCCAATTGCTACTCCTATTTTCTTTCCTTTAATGTCTTTTTCAGGATTCTTGATATCTTTATTATTTTTATTGATAAATAATTGAGCACCTGTATGATAATATGGTTCAGTAAAATCTACCTTTTGTTTTCTTTCTTCTGTGATGGCCATACTAGATAAGATAATGTCATATTTTTTAGTTAACAAGCCTCCAATAATGGTATCCCAAGGGGTAGGAACATAATTTGGCTTTACGCCCATTCTTTTGGTTATTTCATTTGCTATATCTACATCAAACCCTATTAACTTATTATCCTTGTCAAAATAGTTAAAAGGAGGATATACTCCCTCAATTCCTATATTGATTACGCCATCTTCTTTAATTTTTGCTAGTATTCCAGTATCCTCTTGATTTTTCTTGGACTTTTCAACTGAGCCTGTACTTTCTTTACTGGTTCCACAACCGGCGAGCATAAAAACCATGGTAATTAAAATGAATAAATACTTTTTCAATTTCTTTCCTCCTCATATATTTTTATAGAATTCTAGAACACTTTTACATGTAAGAGTTCTAAAAAGTGTAACTAAAATAAAAAATAAAAAACCGTACAAGACATGAAAACGTAAAATGAGCATGACATTCCATAAGCTCATTCGACGTAATCACGGTTGTACGGTTTAATGGAACATGAAAAGAGGTGATCTTTTCACAGCATTATTACCTGACCTTGATTATGTACAAATTATCAATTTGTAAGTGATCGATATTTTCTATTAGTGATTATTATAAATAGTTTGAGTAAACCCGTCAATGATATTTTCTGAATATTTTATTAATTAATACTCCTTTATTATAAAATGTATCACTTTTATAAGCACAATGTAATTTTCACATTGTGCCAACTGGTTAAATTACATATTTACCGCCATTCGACCAAGTGGACCCATTTCGTCTATTATGTTCTGTATATCATAAACCGAAATCGGAAACATAGGAAATCCAAATACATAGGGAGTTATTTCGTATAGCTGAAAATAGATAATCAGTGCCTTATCAGCAATATAATAATCTTGATTCGATTTAATTACTGTAAAGTCTGTAATAAGTTGAATTTTTCGTTCTACGATTTGCTCTTTAATTATTGTTGAGAGCCTCTGAATATAATCACTTCCAGGCTTAAATAAGTCTTTCAATTCACATGACTTCGCTTTTTCTACGTCAAATGTTAGAGACTTTATATACGTCATTCCATGTGCGGAGTGATAATGGTAAGAATAATTAGAGAGTGACAAACTCAGAACATTACGTTGGTTGTTTTTAATTTCATATAAGCCGAGCATTTCCTCTACTGTTGTCGGCATATTCCCCACTTGTTGATCAATTAACTCCTGAGTTTGATTTACGATAGTACGATTAATTAATTTTTCCGTTTCCCGATTCTGCATCCCAATGACTTGTGGATAAATGACCCTTTTATTGGACCCTCCACTAATTGAAGCTGTTTTAATATTTACCGGTAGAATAATGGGCATATCGATCATCTCTCTTACATTTTTTAACCCATTTTATTCTTGCAATAATAATGTGTTCTTCGATATATATTGCCTTCTTATTCATAAACTTCTCTCAATCATTTTCTAAATCCCATTTCCGTTTGAATTTTCATTGATAAAGATTTGATTTTTACAATTTTCAGGGAGATTTGTCCAAGCCTCTTCTTTCTATATTGAATAACTTATGATGAAGCCGATTAGAAAGTCCAAAGATGATGTTGAAAGGAGACGACTTATTTGCCAAAAGCTCTACATTTAAATTTAAGAGTGGACCCGACTCAATATATTTCACAAATACGTGAGGTCCCAGAATATGATTACATTCATTTAGTCCGTCAACCCAAGTACATGACCGACCTTACTCTGCTTAATGAAAAAGTTCATTATCTCAATGAAATTTTCTCCCCAAAAGATTACGTTAAAAAAAATAACATTTCACTTTTACATGCACACCACGGTCAACTAGGTATATTACTACTCCCTTTTAAGCACGCGACAAACCTCCCTTTAGTCACCAGTATTCGAGGCAGAGATGCAACCTTAGCCAATCAGCCTGTCGGTTACTTAGAGAATATGAAAATGCTTTTTAACCAAGGGGATCTTTTTTTTCCAGTTTGCCAGTATTTAGCCGATCGGATAATTGATTGGGGCTGTCCTTCAGAAAAAATAAGAGTGTTGTATGGAGGGGTTGACCTCAGTAAGTACCATTATCGTGCACCAAGTCTTGAGGGTTCACAAAATATCCTTTCTGTAGGTAGGTTAGTAGAAAAAAAAGGGCACCACATATTAATGAAGGCATTTCAAAAGATAAGAGATAAATTTCCTAAGGCCACTCTGACTATTATCGGAGGAGGAGAACTTCAGGATGAACTCACTTCCTTAGCTAAGCAATTAAATTTAGGAGATTCTTTTCGTTTATTAAATCATCTTCATAAAGACAAAGTTAGAGAGTATATGTCAAATGCTGATTTATTCTGCGCTGCAAGTTTAGAAGCAGCTAATGGAGATGTAGAAGGTATTCCGAATACATTAAAAGAAGCTATGGCACTTGGTGTACCGGTACTCTCAACTTATCATGCAGGCATTCCAGAACTAATCACACATAATCAAGAAGGATTCTTAGTAAAGGAAAATAATGTGGATGAATTAGCTACTGGACTTGAATTTATGCTCACTAATAGGCATCTATGGGAGACCTATACAACATCTGCACGGAATAAAGTTGAAACCCTCTTTGATTCTAAACAACAGCTGCTTCTACAAGCAAAATATTATGATGAACTACTGATAGGAGGATAGTAATGGCAGATTATAAATCAATTAAAGTAACAAAAGGATTGAAAACTTTAGAAATAGATAACCCTACAAACTATCCGCTAATTGGAATGGGCGCTCAAGGTGCAGTTTTTAAAATTTCTGAAGATAAGTGCGTAAAAATTTACACTGATCCTCTGCAAGCAAAAATGGAAGCAGAAGCTCTTAAAGCAGGACAACATTTATCCTTTTTTCCTAAAGTCTTTAAAACTGGTTCAAACTTTATCGAGATGGAATACTTTAATGCTCCAACATTGAAAGAATACCTTAAAAACTGTACGTATATTCCCGAATCAATCACCAAAAAACTTCTAGATGTTTTAAGAGAAATGAAAAAGACGAAATTTACAATGCTCGATGCACCTTTAAGACATATTTTCGTCCTTGAAAATGAAGAACTGAAATTGATTGATCACGTAAATGCCTTCAAACGAAATCACCCAATTCCACTTAAATTATTGAGAGATTTAAATATCATCTTATTAAAAGAATCATTTTTATCCCAAGTGAAAAAGCTAGAGCCGGAAACTTTTGAAGCCTGGCAAAAATACTTTAACGAAAACAGTTTTGACTACAAGAACATTCCTGTTTATTCAGGTGGATCAGGTAAAGGGGTTAAAGTTGAAAGTTCCGTAACTCAAACACTAATTGGTTCAGGACACCAAGGAGCTGTATACCGAGTTGCTGAAGATAAATGTGTAAAAATTTACGGAAAACCAGAACATGCAAAGCAAGAAAAAGAGGTTTTAATGTCTAGTCAAAAATTATCTTTCATTCCAAAGGTCTACGAAACTGGCTCCAACTATGTATTAATGGAATATCTAGTAGGACCCGATTTAAATACGTTCCTAAAAAAGCAATCCAGCCTTTCAAATGACATAGCTGGAAGATTATTAGACATTTTAACCACCATGAAAAAGAATGGTTTTAAACAAATCGATGCCCCACTAAGGCATATTTTTGTAACTAATAATGGATTTAAGTTAGTCGACCATGTATATTCGTTCTCAAGAGTGCAAGAAAGACCTCTTGAGTTATTTCAGAACCTTCATGAAAGGGGCTTCTTAGACACATTTCTCCAACAAGTAAAGGAATTGGATCCAAAAACACATGAGGAATGGACAAGGTCACCTATTCCACTTACTAATGAAGAGGTCACTAACGATAATTTAAAGAATTCGAAGAAAACTCGGAGCAGTAAAAAAGGGCATGATCGTAAAAAAGAGAACAACCGAAAGAAAAACCATAATCATAAAAAAGAGTCTAATCGTAAAAATGGACACGATCGTAAGAAGGATTCGAATCGTAAAAATGACCATGAACGAAAAAAGGGATCGGATCAAAGAAAATGAAGATCTTAGTGACAGGTGCGGCTGGTTTTATTGGGTTTCATCTCTCTAAACGTTTGTTAGCTGAAAGTTACCAGGTTATTGGTCTAGATAATCTTAATGAATATTACGATGTACGTTTAAAGGAAGAACGAATCAAAATTTTAGAGAAGCAACCCAATTTTACATTCTACAAAACAGATTTGGCAAACCTGGAATCATTAAAACAACTATTTGCAGATCATTCTATCAGAATTGTCTTTAACTTAGCAGCCCAAGCTGGAGTTCGTTATAGCCTTAAGAACCCTCATGCATATGTTCATTCCAATCTCTTGGGTTTCTTAAATGTATTAGAGGCTTGCAGAAACTACCCGGTAGAGCATTTAATTTATGCCTCATCAAGTTCCGTTTATGGCTCGAATACAAAAATTCCTTTCTCACCGAAAGACTCCGTTGACCATCCGATTAGTATGTATGCTGCTACCAAAAAATCCAATGAATTAATGGCACATACCTATAGCCATCTATATAATATCCCTACAACAGGGCTCCGTTTCTTTACAGTATACGGACCTTGGGGTAGACCAGATATGGCATACTACTCATTTACAAAAAACATTTTCGAAGAAAAAACGATTAAGGTATTTAATCAAGGTAACATGAGTAGAGACTTTACTTTTATTGATGATATTGTTGAAGGGATGATTAGGCTTATTGATCATCCCCCTAAATCCAATAACTATTGGGATAAAAACAACCCTGACCCAAGCTCCAGCTACGCTCCATACCAAATTTATAACATTGGTAATAATAATCCAGTAAATTTAATGGAATTTATTCAGATATTAGAGAAACTAATAGGTAAAAAAGCAAAGGTTGAATTTTTGCCAATGGAACCAGGTGACGTAAAAGAAACCTACGCTGATATTAGTAGCTTACAAAAAGATATTGGATTCTCTCCCTCTACCCCACTTGAAATAGGTTTGGGACAGTTCATTGAGTGGTATAAGGAGTATCATCTCAAAGAATAAGTATGCTTATATTTAAAGTAAAGGCTGTGTTAAAGAACAGTGTTGATTTATACACCCTGTTGATTGGAGCGGAAGGCACGAAGACTACTGTGGGAGTATGGTTCAGGGGAGACCCCGCAGGCGCAAGCGCCGAGGAGGCTCGCCGAAACACCCACGAACCGCTTGTGCCTGGAGCGGAAATCAACAGGCAAATTTAACAGAGCCAAAGTAAAAAACCGAGAAGGAAACCTCGGTTTTTTGGTTTTGTGGGGCTTTACGCTTATTTAATTATATTGAGTAATATGTTTTTTAATTGATAATTTAAATTTAAAGAGGCCTAAGATGAAAGAGAAAATAGAAATAATTAAAACATAAAACCAAATCTGTTTAATAAAAGGTGTATCCCAGACACCGATAAAATATAGTATAGCGGGAATCGTAAGAGTTACCCATGATTGGACAAATGCAACAATCCCGATATAATGGTCAATTTTCTTATTAAGGGCATTTGATAAAAAGAACAAAAACCATAAAAATGCCCACATTCCCCATGTTAGCGTATTAACCACATTATTAAAATGAATAAAAGATACAAAGGTATAAACAACCCCAATTATTGCCACCCATAAACTAAACCAACCGAGACCACTGCCATCCAGCCCCCTCAATACCGTGACACCAACGTATAAATAGGTTAACCCAAATAAAAAAATGGAGGCGACATTATAAAGATCCCAATTATTTTGATCAGCTCCCACCATTAAATAAGTGGGAATCATTATTTGAATCGTTCCTACAAATATATTAAAAATACCAACACTTTTTGCTTCTGCCTTACCAAGAAGCATAAGACTATTTAAAAATAATACAGCACCAGATAAAAATAACCCAACAAAACTCATCCTACTTGTTGTGAAAAGCCTGTTTCCACAACACTCCCCTCCTTCAAAAGGAGAAAAAGCAATTTCTAACTATCAATTAGTATAGAAATAGCTTTTTCATCACTATTTATAAAACTATACTTACAATCACTGAAGTTAAAATACTAACTAATGTTGCTCCAAATAATAGTTTTAATCCAAATCGAGCTACCGTATTGCCTTGTTTTTCATGTAAGCTCTTGACAGCTCCAGAAATAATACCAATAGATGAGAAGTTTGCAAAAGAAACAAGGAAAACAGATATTATTCCTAAGGTCCTTGGTGTAAAGCTATCTTGTATTTTTGCTAAATCCATCATGGCAACAAACTCATTTGTTACAAGCTTTGTCGCCATAATTCCTCCCGCACGAACAGCTTCTGAAAATGGAACACCCATAATGAAGGCAAACGGAGCAAATATATAACCTAAAATTTCCTGGAATGAAATTCCTAAAATCAATTCAAAAATATTATTTATTCCTGCCATTAAAGCAACAAACCCAATCAACATGGCACCAACAATGATGGCAACTTTAAAGCCATCAATAATATATTCCCCAAGCATTTCAAAGAAGCTTTGTTTTTCTTCCTGAATAATAAGAATGTCTTCACTTTCAGTCACCGTATATGGATTAATGATGGATGAAATAATAAATCCACCAAACAAGTTAATCACAAGTGCGGTTACAACATATCTTGGTTCTATCATCGTCATATATGCACCGACAATTGACATTGATACAGTAGACATGGCTGAAGCACATAATGTATATAAACGGTGTGGTTGTAGTTGTCCGAGTTGCTTTTTAACAGTAATAAACACTTCAGACTGGCCGACAATTGCAGAAGCAACTGCGTTGTAAGACTCTAATTTACCCATGCCATTTATTTTGCTTAACAATAATCCAATTGCTTTCATAATGATAGGGAGTATTTTAAAATGCTGTAAAATTCCAATTAATACTGAAATAAAAACAATTGGTAGTAATACTTCAAGGAAAAAAGACATTTCTCCTTTATTTGCAAGTCCGCCAAACACAAATGAAATTCCGCTTGCTGCATATTCTAATAATTTACTAAAAACATCAGCAAACCCTTTAACTAATACTAGACCAAACTTTGTATTTAATAATAACCAAGCCAAAAGGATTTGAATAATAATCATAATAATAACAGGTCTAACTTTAATATTCTTTCGGTTATTACTAGCTACATAAGCTAATCCAAAAACAATAAGTAATCCGATAATAGCAATAATGTATTTCATAGTTTCCTCCACAATGTTGTAATTAATCTTGATGAAAATATTGCGCTTACATTTTTAAGAACAGAACTAATATAACATATGTATTGAACAGATGTTAAGTATCATTTGAAAAAATGTAAAAATATTTTTTAAGATATTTAATTTTATTCACGAAATTATCAATATTTAAATAAAAATATTCACCTAGTTTAAAAATTACTGAAATTTTGTAAATGAACATATGAAAAATTGCGAAATTTTAAAAACCTAACAACACACAGGACTCCTAAAAAACAAAAAACATCCATCAGCTTGTCACTGATGGATTATACAGAGCATACTGTCCACTCCACAAAGACAAATGTACACGAATGGTGCCTGACACCTTAAAGTGACAGCCTAAAGTGAGCTAGACTACTTCCAGTCTTTCGGGGCAGGTGTAGACGTTTAGGGTTTCATTTCGTATGAAGCCGATGGTGGTGATACCTAGTTGTTCGGCAAGCTGTAAGGCCAATTCAGTTGGTGCTGATTTTGACAGGACCATTTCACATCCGATTTTTGCTGCCTTAACGAGGATTTCTGATGAAATCCTGCCGCTAAACACAAGCAATTTATTTTGAAGAGAAATATTATTTTTTAGACAATAACCATATATTTTGTCCAAAGCATTATGACGGCCGATATCCATCCGGCTTATTAACATTTGATCGACTGTACATAAAGAGGCGTTATGAACGCCTCCGGTGCTTTTAAAAATAATCGAAGATTGCTGTAGCTCATTCATAAGCTTAAAGCATTCATCAGAAGATATTTTCGTTCGGACTGTATTCTTCTTCCTAATATGCAATGCATCATTGACAAATACAAAACCTGGTCTACTCATTCCACAGCATGAGGTGATATAGCGTTTATTATGAAACCTTTGATAGTAAGGATTACTATTATTGGTCTGCACGTGAACAAAACCATTGTGCTCATCCGTCCAAACCTCTATAATTTCCTCATACTTTCGAATGATTCCTTCTGAAGCTAAGAATCCAACCACTAAATCTTCAATATACTCTGGTGAACATATAAGCGTGACAAATTCCTCACCATTTATTTTGATAGTTACTGGATATTCGGTTACCACGCTATCTTCTATCTGTTCGGTATATCCTTTTCCAAGCCGAAGAATCTCCCGTTTAACCTCAATTGGTTTCAATGTACCTCACCCGCTGTAGTAAAATATTTGCTAAATAGTCACTATTTAATCTCTTAAAAACACCAATGAGCTCTAAATCTTCGACTTACTCAAAAGGTTCGTCGAAAGTGTGCCACTTCCTATCTTCCTGGCAGCTTTTACAAACATGAAGGATGACCGATTCGATTGCTCCCTCGACATTTTGTTCCGTATCTTCCTGCAACCCACAAATTTCGCATACTTTCATCTTGACTCCTCCTGGTCGGTGATTTCGAACCCTGATTCGACCAGTGCTTGTTCAAAATCATGAACCGAGGCCATCTTTTCATCAAAGCTAAAACTAGCTTGGCTTTTTGATAGGTTAACCTCTGCTTTGGTAATCCCCCATACATGCTCGATAGCTTCAAGAATCTTATTTGCATCCTGCTGGTTTGCCATGTTCTTAACGGTTACAACCCGCGTTTCCAATCTTTTCAGCCTCCCGCTATGAGTTTTCTCGTCTGTTACGTAAGAATACCTCACCTAATCCATCCATAAAATTCATCATACTTGTCATGGCTGCACGCATTTCCCTACTCCACAGTCTTTTTCTTAACTGCCAAAGACTTTGCTTCTTCCCCTCTTGTCCGGATTCAGCCATACGTTCAAATCCATGAGACAGTCCATCCAATACGTCAGAAAGTTGGCCTGGCTGAAGTTCACCTAAAAACGAGAAGGTATTCATTGCATTTTTGATAACGTTTCTTATTGCAGGTTGATTCACTTGTTGAATCGCAATCGCCCCAATCTCAGTTCGCTGGTCAATCATTGATTCAACTGCATCTAATACTTTTGTTTCCTCAAGTCCCTTCATAATGCGAATGGTTTTTAAAATAACATCCTTATTTGCGACAATCTCGCTCATAATCTCAGTCATTGCCTGTTCCTGCTCTATCTCTGGTTTTGGTACTTCCCTAATTTGCGTAATTGCCTTCGCCATATTCGTCGCCCCTTAATTCGATCATTTCTGGAATCGGAGTAAAATCGGAACGATTCCATTTGTCCTCTACTTTCACACTGATCTGCGGAAGTCTATTCCCAAATCGGTGATTATGTTTTGGCAGCGGTGGTTCTCCTTTCACTTCCAGAACTTCCATTTTAACGCCCGTTTCTTTGTAAGCAGGTGTATGAGTCACAATGTCATGGTAGCTACTTGTCAGTCGGTTTACCGCTTCGTAATCTTCCCTCGTGTTCATTGTCAGGTATAGTTCCTTTCCTTTCACTCGATCAGTAACCATTACACGTACTTTTACTTGGCCATATGGGGAAGTCAGCCTTACTAACGTACCATCCTCTAGATTTCGCTCTTTTGCGAGTTCGAGCGAGACCTCTAGCCATGGATGTGGAACCTTATGCGTTAAGCCCTCTGATTGATAGGTCATATTTCCTTCGTGAAAATGCTCAAGCAAGCGACCGTTGTTTAAATGTAAATCGTACTCCTCCCCTGAGATGAAAGGAGGCGTCCAATCGACTGGTACCAACCTCGCCTTTCCTTCTGGTAAAGCAAAGCGATTTTCGTATAAAAGTGGAGTACTTGAGCCATCTTTTAAAACCGGCCATACTTGACTATTCCACCCATCTAACCGCTCATAGCTTACACCCGCAAACAATTTAGCAAGACTTGCCGCCTCATCCATGATTTCGCTTGGATGCTGATAGTTCCAATTTGCTCCGAGTCGATTAGCTACCTCTTGGAAAATTTCCCAGTCAGGTTTCGATTCTCCAAGTGGCTCAAATACTTTATGAAAACGTTGAATTCTTCGTTCTGTATTTGTAAACGTCCCATCTTTCTCTAGGCTTGGTGCAGCCGGTAAAATGACATCAGCAAACTGTGCAGTTTTACTGAAAAAGATATCTTGAACTACAAAGAACTCTAAACGTTCAAATGCAGAATTCACATGATTGGAGTTTGCATCCACGAGCGACATGTCTTCTCCAAATAAGTAGAGCGCTTTTAGTTTTCCTTTATCCATTCCTTCTACCATGTGATGGTTATCCATTCCTGGTTCTTCGGGAAGCTTGACTCCCCAGGCTTTTTCATACTTTTCACGAACATTAGGATCTTGCACTGGTTCATAACCTGGCATCCATGTCGGCATGGTTCCAAAATCACAAGCACCTTGTACATTATTATGACCGCGAAGCGGATAAGCGCCTGTTCCAGGGCGACCATAGTTTCCAGTAATCAAGAGCAAATTGGAAATGGCAGTGCTTGTGTCTGTTGCTCCTTTATGCTGGGTAACGCCCATAGCCCATAAAATACAAGCGGAATTCGAATCATGGATCATTTCTGCTATTTGAATTAAGGTTTCTTGGCTTAAGCCTGTCTTTTCCTCTGCATACTCTAGAGTGAATTTTTCAAGACTCTCAATGTATTTTTCCAAACCGCTAACTCGGTGTTTCAAAAATTCTGTATCCTCCCATTTTTGATCTAAAATGTACTTCGTTACAGCTGAAATCCAAATTAGATCCGTACTTGGCTTGGGATGAATATGAAGATTAGCCCGCTGCGCCAACTCATTTTCCCTTAAGTCTGCAACAATTAACTTTTGACCATGTAATTTATGTGCACGCTTAATTCGTGTGGCTAAAACAGGATGTGACTCTGCAGGATTTGCACCCACGATAATAATCAGTTCAGATTTAATAATGTCCTCCATCGTTCCAGAGTCTCCTCCATACCCTACGGTCCTTAATAAACCCGCAGTTGCTGGAGATTGACAATACCTCGAACAGTTATCAACATTATTTGTTTCCATAACTGCACGGGCAAATTTTTGAAATAAATAATTTTCCTCATTGGAGCATTTAGAAGAAGCGATGTAGCCGATTGAATCGGGACCATATTCTCGTTTGATATGCCCAAGTTTGTGAGCAACCAGATCCAGTGCTTCCTCCCAAGTTGACTCCACAAATTCATTCCCTTTGCGAATTAATGGTTTCGTTAATCGCTCTTCACTATTAACAAAATCCCAACCCCATTTTCCTTTCACACAGGTTGAAATACCATTTACCGGGGCTTCGGTATGTGTTTGAATCTTTAAGATTTCACGATCCTTTGTCCATACCTCAAAGCTACATCCCACTCCACAAAATGTACAGACGGTTTTCGTTCGTTTAATCCGTGCTTTCCTCATTGACGCTTCTACCTCAGAGATGGCGAAAATCTCTCTGTACCCTGGCTCCACCTCTTTTGTCAGATCAATCATCGGCCCTAAGATTTTAGGAGGAATCCCTGTTAAGAAGCCAGCATTTCCCAACATTGATTTTTCCATCAATGCGTTGCACGGACAAGCACTCACACAATGTCCACATGAAACACATGAGGATTGATCAATCGGAACATCGTTATCCCAAATCACACGTGGTTTCTCTCGATTCCAATCAATCGTTAATGTCTCATTTACCTGAAGGTCCTGACATGCTTCCACACATCTACCACACAGAATACACTGATCTGGTTCATATCTATAGAATGGATGAGAATTATCTGGAGGATATGGTTTTGCCTCAAAAGGATACTTTTGATGTTCCACCTCCATTAACTCAACAGTATTATGAATCGTACAATTTCCGTTATTGTTATCACAAACCGTACAATAGAGTTCATGATTCTTTAAAATACGGTTAATCCCCTCATTTTGAGCCTCTCTTGCCATAGAGGATTGGCTATCTACCTCCATTCCCGCTTCTGCTTTTGTAGCACAAGATCGAACGAGATTACCTCCAACATTTACATAGCAAGTATCACAGGTTTGAATGGTTCCTAAATTAGGGTGAAAGCAGATTGAGGGTATAAATATGTCGTTTTCTCTAGCCACCTCTAAAATAGTTTGTCCGGGTCTCGCTTGGTACTCTTTCCCATTAATCTCTACCGAAAAGCTTGACTCTTCCATGTTAGTACCTCCTTTTTTCGGTCATTTTATCTATAAATATTAGGTTTTCGATACAGCTTCTTTTTTTATGTAATCCTTATACGATAACCAATAGGCAAGTGAAACAAAGATACTTCCGCCAACTGCGTTTCCTATAATAACGGGAATAAAATTCCTAAAAAAATCGGCCCATGTAAAGTGGTCTGAGAAGATTGCTGCAGGTATGAGGAACATGTTTGCTACAACATGTTGAAACCCAATCGCCACAAATCCCATAATTGGAAACCAAATGGCCAAAATCTTACCGCTCATTTCTTGGGATCCATAGGATAGCCAGCATGCAAGACCCACTAACCAATTGCATCCAATGGCAGAGAAAAAACAAGCCCAAAACCCTTCATCTAATTTGGCTTGTGCAATGGCAACGGTTTTCTCAAGAAATGGACCCTCACTTGTAAGCCCTACTACATGACCGAAAATATAAGCTACAAAAATAGCACCAATAAAATTACTAACTGTAATCCAAAACCAATTGTACATAAGCCTTCCTAATGATACTTTTTTCGCGAAAAAACCCATGGCAACCGCCATCATATTTCCTGTTAACAGTTCTCCACCTGCTAAAAGAATTAAAATGAGACCAAGCGGGAACACAGCTGCTCCTAAAAACGATCCAAAGCTTCCCCAATTCTTAGGGAGATTTGCTGTTACACGAATATCTAGGAGAAAACCTATTGAGATAAAAGCACCACCTAGAATTCCTAATATGAACACCTTATTGACAGGAAGCTTTGCTTTTTTTGTTCCTGCATCAATTGCAATTTCAGCTATTTCATACGGTTTAAGAAATGCCATTTCTCATTTCCTCCTTAATGGGTTCAAGAATTAATATTTACTTTTATGGGAATTTTATTAAAAACTAATTTTAAGAGAGTAAAATTGAAGGAGGTTTCATTTTGGAACAAGAGAATCTATTTCAATATGTCCAGTCCATGATTATTTCATCAACGCATCGACCAAAATACATGTCTATTTCTACCGTAAAAGTGGCTGATCTACTTGGTGTACCTTGTACTGCGGTTGAGAGTGGTTTAAAGAATTTAGTTGCTGAAGGTCGCTTGAAAACAACCAAACTTGATCAACCACCATATACAGAGGTTTATATGCTTCACTAGAAACAACTGAATGGACTTATATTGATAAGGCTGTGTTAAAGAACATTGTTGATTTTTATACACTGTTGATTGGAGTGGAAGGCGCGAAGACTCCTGTGGGAGTACGGTTCAGGGGAGACCCCGCAGGCGTGAGCGCCGAGGAGGCTCGCCGAAACGCCCACGGAAAGCGAAGCGTCTGGAGCGGAAATCAACAGACAAGTTTAACAAAGCAATTGATAAAAAAAGCTCAAAAATTCTCTATCTAATAATTGGAGAATTTTTGAGCTTTTATATTTTAAGTTCCTCATATATTTACATATCCTCTTTAAAGCGTTAAAATTTTTATTATTTAAATTTTTCAAAAATATGTTATAGTCTAATAAACGAAAAATGGAGTGAGGTAAATGAAATTGCAAGTACACCGTACCTATAATTTTAATGCAGGTCCTTCCGCTTTACCTTTTTCAGTCCTAGAGAAAGCGCAAGCAGAACTGATTGATTTTCGAGGTACAGGAATGTCTGTCATGGAGCTTAGCCATCGAAGCCGTACCTATGAAGAGGTACATAATCAGGCAATCAACAGCTTGAAAGAATTGTTATCAATCCCAGATTCCTATGAAATTCTCTTCCTCCAAGGTGGAGCAAGTCTTCAATTTTCGATGATTCCCATGAATTTTTTAAAGCCGGGAATAAAAGCAAGTTATGTAATGACAGGATCTTGGTCTGAAAAAGCATTTTCAGAAGCTAAATTATTTGGAAATGTCTATCATGCTGCCTCTACTAAAGATGGAAATTACCGAGGTATACCAAAGGTAGATCACTTAAAGTACGATGTTGATGATGCCTATTTACACCTTACTTCCAACAATACCATTTACGGAACTCAATGGAAGGACTTTCCTGACGGTGGAGATGTGCCACTAATTGCAGACATGTCGAGTGATATTCTTTCAAAGCCGATTGATGTAAACAAGTTCTCCCTTATCTACGCAGGAGCACAGAAAAATCTTGGCCCATCAGGAGTAACGGTAGTCATTATCCGGAAAGACCTTTTAGAACAAGCCAATACTTCTATTCCAACAATGCTAAAATACAGTACGCATGTTATGAACAATTCACTATATAATACACCACCAACCTTTGGCATCTACATGCTTGGAGAGGTGCTAAATTGGGTACGTGAATTAGGGGGATTGACGGCAATTTCTCAACGAAATGAACAAAAAGCAAAATTTATTTACGATGCCATTGACTCTAGTAATGATTTTTATTCTGGCCATGCTGAAAAGGACTGCCGTTCTCTCATGAACATAACCTTTAACTTGAAAACAGAAGAATTAGAAAAGAAATTTTTAGAACAGGCAAAACAAGAAGGCTTTGTAGGAGTTAACGGTCACCGATCCATCGGTGGGTGCCGTGTATCTTCATATAATGCCGTTCCGCTTGAAGCATGTCAGGCATTTAGGGAGTTTATGATCGATTTCCAAACAAAAAATAGCTAGTAAAATCACACCCTCTCAAACTATTAGAGAGGGTGTGTTTTTATGATCCCGTTCTACTATTTTCGTTTTCTATTTCCCTAGGTTTTTCTCTTGTTACGAAACTGTAATACTATTCTATTGTTCTTTTTCATAGAAATAGAAACTAATAAGAGAATCATGTGAAATCAACTAGGAGGGAAAAGAACGATGAAAAAACTAATCTCAGCACTAACTGTAGTAGCTTCACTCTTATTTGCTTCTCCTGCTTTAGCTCATACTGTAAAAAGTGGAGATACCATGACGCAAATTGCCAAGGACCACCATATTAGCTTACAAGAACTCTCTCGGCTTAACCCACAAATTAAAAATATTGATTTAATATATGTTGGACAAACTGTTAATACTAGTAAATCAGTGAATGCAACTGACTCGCCTGAAATGGTAGCGGTTCCTCCAGAAAAGGAACCAGCACAACCCGAAATCACAGTGGGTTACTCTGAGTACGAAATAGACTTGTTAGCTAGATTAGTAAGAGCAGAAGCAGAAAGTGAGCCTTATCAAGGAAAAGTTGCGGTAGCCTGTGTGGTTCTAAACAGAGTGGACAGCTCCGCCTTTCCTAACACGATAAAAGAAGTCATTTATCAAAAAGGACAATTTCAGCCTGTTCGAAATGGAGAAATCAATAAACCGGCTGATGTGGATTCAATTAAGGCTGTAAATGAAGCGTTAAAAGAGAAGAGAAATGTGGCTGCCGGATCCCTATTCTTCTATAATCCTGCTATAGCTACTAGTCGTTGGCTTGATTCTAGAGCAACCACACTAGAGATTGGTCACCATGTATTTAAAAAATAAATGAAGATGAAACTTCGCTGAAAAGAGTGATACCCATGGAAGCTATTACCTTTAAAGCATTTGCAATGACAAACGAGATTGATTTAAACCAGATCGCTATTCATTGTGGGATTCCTAAAAAATTCACATGGGAACAACCATTATTTCTTAGAGGACAAATCCTAGAAACCATCTTAGATAAAAAGATAAATGAAACTCAAATGGTACTTGTTTTTTCCTTTGGAAGTATTGTATTCATTAATCATAATCAATCAGAAGAAATTACAAAAGTTTTAAACTTCCTTTATTCTTTCGAACCTGACATTGATATAAAAAATATAGAGAAATATACGGATGATTATTGTCTCCACATTAAAGAATCCCAACCAGTTGAATTGACTGACGAATATGTGGTTGTTCCTATATACGAGAGTTTTTATCCTGAGTTGATATCAACCGTACTTGCCAAATCAGTAGCTCTAGAGAAAACAGAGGAACAGCTGGGAAAGATTCACGATAAACTTGAGACGATGATTGACCGGCTGGAAAAAGGCCGACTCCGAATCGGTAACAAGGAATTAGCAAGGACCACTGCGAAAATTGTCCGTCACGAGTATAATACCCTTGCCTATATTATGATTTTGGATAAACCAGATATGACATGGACTAACAGCACGGCAAACGAATTTTATGATCGAATGACGGGATTCTTTGAATTAAACGACCGTTATAAAATTTTGAAAAGCAAAACGGATATTTTATATAACATCATGGATGGTTTTTCTACTATTAGTCATTCGATCCGAGGACTATTCGTTGAATGGATTATTGTTATTCTTATAGTGGTTGAGATTTTCCTCACCATTTTAGAAAATATATAGGTTGACACTGTATACTTGCCAAATAAGACCGTAGGAAAGAATTTCTCTCCTAAACAACATCAATTCCTACGGACTTATTTTTATGTATACGTGCTATTTTATTAAGTACATTTTTGAGAGTTCAGTGTACCGTAAAAAACTATCAAACATATTATATAAGGAAAACTTTTAGAAAGAGGTGTTACGATTGTCTTATACGATTACAACTGGCTCACATCCTGGACAACCTGGTGCGTGTTTGGCGAAATACAACCATTCTACCCTTCAACATTCTAGCCATAATCCTTCTCAAAACTCCTTTACTTCTCACAATCACTTAGTGCCACCTATTCAACAACCAGGGACAAGTTATGGTTATTATGGAAATCCATCGTGGAGACCGCCTGGGGCTTCCTATCCATTTTATTATTAATCATTAAATGGGCTATTTGATATCAATTATTTATCATCAAGTAGCTCTTCCCACTAATAAGAAAGTAGATTCAACAGGTTAACCCACATGAACATCTTGTATTTCCAAATAAATGTGAATAAGCCAAGGGAAATTCCTGATTCACCCTTTGCACCTCCCTCGCAAACTCCTCTTCCGTATTTGGTACTGATGATAAGGCATCTGCTTTTTCCTGTGTATTGATATGAGCACCAGGAGGAACAAAGCTGCCTTCCTTTAGCTTTACTCCAACTGTGATAACTGCTCCAGTCGAAATAAAGCATCGCTCTACCAATTGTGCGTTATAAACTATCGTCTTAAATCCAATAAAAACATACTCATCAATCTGACATGGTCCATGGATTAATGCTCCATGAGCGCACGATACACCATTGCCAATATAAATCGAATATTGGTTATTATTAACCTTTACGTATTGTTTTTTCAATCCGTGAAGAATCACTCCATCTTGTAAATTACTATTTTTTCCTATATAAAATGGAGTCCCTTCATCCGCACGGATACTGACAAATGGACCGATATACGTATGTGAGTGAATGGATACATCTCCCACAATATAGGTAAATGGACTTAAAAATGCTGTTTTATTTATCTTTGGAAAAATTGGATTGGGATTTACAGTAGTTGGAGGATTGGAACTGACCAAGTAACTATACATATTATATGGACCAATCGGAACTGTTGGCTGGTACCACATTAGGTTTACCCCCTTCAGATGACGGTTTTTAAGTTATTCATACTACAACTGATAGATTTTTATGATTAAGTTCTAAATGAAAGTTATTCTGTAGGAGAGCAGCAGCATTTAAAACTTCAAAGGCAACAAAAAAAGCACCATCTAATTTTTGATGATGCCTAATACAAATTCATTTATGACTTTTTAATTTTATAATTTTTATGATTTACAACCGTAATAAGGGGTTCTCCTTTATCTTTTGAAAAACCGTAATTAACCATTACGGAATTTTCCCTTATTGCGGAAACCTCTCCCTCAAGATCTTTCCCATCTCGTTTAAAGGAAATTACATCGCCAATTTTAGCAGTAGCCATTCCATCACCTCAAATTTATAATATCCAAAAGCTTATAAGGGTAAACTCTTAAAAATAAAACGCTTGCATTTTTTTTAAACTGTTTTATAATACTTGTATACAAGTATACTTGATTTAATAGAAGGTGACAATATGTTGCAAGGACAGGAATCACTCTATCCTCATAAATGGCTTTCAAAAGCTTCCACAGGTGAGCGGATAACTTCTGAACTTAGAATGCGCATTATTTCTGGATTGATTGAAAGCGGTACCATCTTATCAGAAAATAAGTTAGCCACAGACTTTAATGTGAGCCGTTCACCCATTCGTGAAGCATTAAAAGTACTGGCTTCCGAGAATATGATTCGATTAGAAAAAATGGGTGCAGTGGTTATTGGTTTAACAGAGAAGGAAATAGAAGAAATATATGATGTTCGACTATTGATAGAAACGTTTGTATTTGAGCGTTTAGTCAAACTAGAGACAACTGAGTTAGTTCAGGAATTAAGTAAAATCCTTGAAATGATGAAAATTGCCATAAAATATAAAGATGCTGACGAGTTTTCCTTTCAGGATGTCTTATTCCATGAAACGATCATTCGGGCAATTAATCATTCTTATATCTTAATGATTTGGAATAATGCAAAACCTGTTATGGAAGCCTTCATACTTTTATCAATGCGCGTGCGTTTAAAAGAAAAATACGAAGACTTCTCACGAATTGTTGAAAATCATCAGCTATATATTGAAGCCATCAAAACTAAGAATAGAAACCTCATGATTCAATCTTTACACCAAAACTTTGATGATGTTCAAGGTAAAGTAGAAGACCTTTGGATGTCGCAACAAATGCTATCTAAAGGAGTAGTGAGAGAAAATGACTAACTATATGTTAGGTATCGATATTGGTACGACAAGTACTAAAGCAGTATTATTTAGCGAACAAGGCGAAGTGTTTCAGCAAGAAAATATCGGTTACCCTCTTTACACACCTGATATTTCGACTGCTGAACAAGACCCCGAAGAAATTTTTAATGCTGTGACATCTGCAATTGCTAAAATTATGAAACATCATTCTCACAAAAAATTATCGTTTGTTTCTTTCAGTAGTGCGATGCATAGTCTCATTGCCATTGATGAAAATGATGAGCCACTTACACCATGCATTACCTGGGCAGATAATCGAAGTGAAGCATGGGCGCATAAAATTAAAGATGAATTGAACGGGCATGAAGTTTACAAACGAACCGGAACACCGATTCATCCTATGTCACCATTAAGTAAAATCACATGGATAGTGAATGACCGACCTGAAATTGCTACCCAGGCTAAAAAGTATATTGGAATTAAGGAATATATTTTTAAAAAGTACTTCGACCAATATGTAGTTGACTATTCTCTCGCTTCTGCCATGGGTATGATGAATCTCAAAAAACTAGATTGGGACGAGGAAGCTTTAATGATTGCTGGTATTACACGGGATCAGTTATCAACGCTTGTGCCCACAACAGAGATTTTTACAAATTGTAATCCTGAATTAGCTAAACAAATGGGAATTGACCCACAGACTCCTTTTGTAATAGGTGCAAGTGATGGTGTACTTTCTAACCTTGGGGTAAATGCGATTGGAAAAGGCGAGATTGCTGTGACCATTGGGACAAGCGGTGCTATTCGAACCATTATTGATCAACCGCAGACAGATGAAAAAGGCCGTATTTTTTGCTACGCATTAACAGACAAACACTGGGTCATTGGCGGTCCTGTTAATAATGGTGGGATGGTACTTCGCTGGATTAGAGATGAATTTGCTGCATCTGAAGTTGAAACAGCGAAAAGACTTGGTATTGATCCATATGATGTATTAACCAAAATTGCTGAACGCGTAAGACCTGGAGCAGATGGATTACTCTTCCATCCCTTCCTTGCAGGTGAACGAGCACCATTATGGAATCCTGATGTACGCGGTTCATTTTTCGGGCTAACCCTGTCGCATAAGAAAGAACATATGATTCGCGCAGCCCTCGAGGGCGTTATTTTCAATTTATATACTGTATTCTTAGCACTAATTGAATGTATGGAAGGTCCAGTTACACGAATCCAAGCAACTGGTGGCTTTGCCAGATCGGATGTTTGGAGACAAATGATGTCTGATATCTTTGATTTGGAAGTTGTCGTACCAGAGAGTTATGAAAGTTCCTGTTTGGGTGCTTGTATTTTAGGGCTTTATGCAACAGGAAAAATTGATTCATTTGAAGTAGTTTCTGAAATGATTGGCAGTACCCACAAACATGCACCTAAAGAAGAGGCTGCGAAAGAATATCGACAACTGGTACCTATCTTTATTAACTTGTCTAGAGCATTAGAAGAGGACTATACGAGGATTGCCAATTATCAAAGAAGCTTAATAAAGTAATACGGGCCTAAGCGGGGATTTATCTCTAAATTCCCGCTGATGGTTAACATATTTCACATATTTGACAGCGCTTACCAAAGAATATTCAGATGAGGATAACTTTAAGAAATTTTCATTTTTGGTGCTACCACCGCTAAAGCGGAATCTATAAATATAAAACATCATAGGGGGAAATGACAATGCCATTGGTTATTGTAGCAATAGGGATATTAGCTTTACTCGTATTAATTATGGGTTTAAAATTAAACACTTTCGTTTCACTTATCGTGGTCTCATTCGGTGTGGCCATCGCACTTGGAATGAAATTAGATGAAATCATCGCAACAATTGAAGCAGGCTTAGGTGGAACACTCGGACATATAGCATTAATCTTCGGACTTGGAGCCATGTTGGGTAAATTAATAGCCGATTCAGGAGGCGCCCAGCGAATTGCGATGACTCTCGTTAATAAATTTGGTGAAAAGAATATTCAGTGGGCTGTAGTGGCTGCTTCATTCATTATCGGTATTGCTTTATTCTTTGAAGTAGGATTAGTTTTATTGATTCCAATCGTATTTGCCATTTCTAAACAATTGAAAGTTTCTATTCTATACCTTGGTATTCCAATGGGAGCAGCTTTATCTGTCACACACGGATTTTTACCGCCGCATCCAGGACCAACTACCATTGCGGGTGAATTTGGTGCCGATCTTGGCCAAGTATTACTTTACGGTTTCATAATTGCAGTTCCAACAGTCATTATCGCTGGACCTTTGTTTACAAAACTTGCTAAGAAATTAGTTCCTGCATCATTTACAAAAACGGGTGATATCGCCTCTTTAGGTGAACTAAAAACATTTAAACTTGAAGACACACCTGGATTTGGTATCAGTGTATTTACCGCAATGCTTCCTGTTATTTTAATGTCGATTGCTACTATTATTACGTTACTTCAAAAAACAATGGGATTTGCAGATAATAGTTTACTAGCCATTATCCGTTTTGTTGGCGGTGCATCTCCTGCCATGGTGATCTCTTTATTAGTAGCTATTTACACAATGGGATTAGCGAGAAAGATACCGATTAAAAACGTAATGGATTCTTGTACAGAGGCGATTTCACACATTGGCATGATGCTCTTAATCATTGGGGGCGGCGGTGCTTTCAAACAAGTATTAATTAATGGTCATGTAGGTGACTATGTAGCTGAATTATTTAAAGGAACTAATATTTCACCGATTCTACTGGCTTGGATTATTGCAGCAATCTTACGTATTTCATTAGGTTCTGCTACAGTGGCAGCCTTAACCACAGCTGGGTTAGTTATTCCAATGCTTGGTCAAACCGATGTAAACCTAGCTTTAGTTGTTCTTGCAACTGGTGCTGGAAGCCTTATCGCTTCACACGTGAACGACGCTGGTTTCTGGATGTTTAAAGAGTATTTTGGTTTAAGTATGAAAGAAACATTTGCCACTTGGACATTACTTGAGACGATTATTTCGGTAGCTGGACTAGGATTTATTCTAATACTAAGCTTAATCGTATAACAATTTCGGGGACAGTCCCCCACCGCTTTAAAGTGGTGAGGGACTGTCCCCTCTTTATTTATTTTCCGTCTACTACTTCTTTCAAGATTTCATAAGATCGTTTTTGTTTTTCAGGATCATAGATATAGGATACAGCCATGATTTCATCTACTTCATAGTAATTTTGGAATGAAGTCAACTGATGATGGATGGTCTCTTTGCTTCCTAATAGTGTAACACTGGACATAGAGGTAGCCATTTCTTTTTCCATTGGATTCCAAATCTGATCCATATTATCCACTGGCGGTTGTAATGGATTCCTAGAACCACGAACTACATTTAGGAAGAATTGCTGCATGGTTGTAGACAACCATTCGGCTTCATCATCACTCTCTGCGGCAATAACATTTAAACAAACCATCATATATGGTTTATCCAAATACGCTGAAGGCTGGAAACGGCTGCGATATATTTTAATTGCTTCTTCCATGTATCTAGGTGCAAAGTGAGAAGCAAAAACATACGGAAGCCCTAAACTTGCTGCTAAATAAGCTGAATCTGTGGAAGAACCAAGAATATAGAGTGGAATATTTGTCCCCACACCAGGATTGGCTTTCACATAGCTTTGTTGATCCTCTGGACCAAAGAACGTTAGCAGTGCCTTAACATCATCTGGAAAGGTATAAACTGAGTCGTTTTTAGAGCGTCTTAATGCATTAGCCGTCATCATATCTGTACCAGGAGCACGCCCAAGCCCCAAATCCACTCGTCCTGGGTATATTGTCTCCATGGTGCCGAATTGTTCAGCAACCACTAAAGGTGCATGGTTAGGAAGCATAATCCCACCAGACCCCACACGTATGGTATTGGTATGTTCTAATGTATGCTTGATTAGAATAGATGTAGCTGAGCTAACAAGGGTGGGAGTATTATGATGTTCTGCAATCCAATAGCGTTTATACCCCATCTTCTCTACTGCTTGGGCAAGGTCCACCATTGAATTAATCGCTTCTTTCGATGTTTGACCCTCCCGAATCGGAGCTAAATTTAGAACAGAAACTGGTATTTGAATTGATGCCATATTAAATTTGTCCTTTCATTTTGAAAATATATTACTATACTATCAATTGGAGCACAGTAAACAAACTTAAATGCTTACTATCCATGAAAAAGAGGAGGTCATCCCCCCTCTTACATTTTTCCTTGAATTATTAAAAGTTACGTTACAAAATATTTTTTCTAAAGACTATTTACCTTTGTTGCTACTTTGCTGATGTATAGCTACATGTTTTGGCCGTTCGGGGTACGCGCCTTTACCATCATCAGGCCCAGTAAGGTCATTTCTTTGATCCAAGACTTTCCCCGTATACTCTATTGGATGTTTACCAGACATTTCTATCACCTCATATTATTTTCGTTTCTAGTCCTCTAACTCTTCTTTCCTTGAAACTTCATTTTCATTTCTGCTTCACTCATATTTGGATTTTTTCTTGGTGTACTTTTATTTAGTGCTTTTTTTAATTCGACAGTTGCATCATCGTTTGTATTATACTTTCCGTCCATGTGGCTCCCTCCTTTTTGATATTTATTATTAAACGGAATCAACATGTTCATTCCTTTATTAGAGGTTTTCTCTTTATTGACAACATAGAGAGAACATGATATATTTATCTCGAATTCTAGATATATTAATTAAAGGTAATTTATTCTTTCTAGGTATTTCCATCAATTCAGTAGTTATATCAATACAACTTGGCATAATATAGACATACCCAAAATGAAATAATTGGAGGGTTTAATTTGAACGGATTAAAAGGCATTCACCATGTAACAGCTATTACAAGTAGTGCAGAAAAGAATTATGACTTTTTCACCTATGTTTTAGGAATGCGCTTAGTAAAGAAAACAGTCAATCAAGATGATATTCAAACCTACCATTTATTTTTTGCTGATGATAAGGGCAGCCCAGGTACTGATATGACATTCTTTGATTTCCCAGGTATTCCAAAAGGAGTGCACGGGACGAATGAGATATCAAAAACCTCCTTCCGGGTACCTAATGATGCAGCGATAGAGTATTGGGCGGAACGATTTAATCGTTTAAATGTGAAGCACTCAGGAATAAAGGAGTTTTTTGGTAAGAAAACCTTATCCTTTGTAGATTTCGATGACCAACAATACCAATTAATTTCCGATGAAACAAATAAAGGAGTTGCCAGTGGCACTCCTTGGCAAAAGGGGCCAATCCCTTTAGAATACGCCATCACTGGATTGGGACCTATCTTTGTTCGTGTAGCCAATTTCGATTACTTTAAAGAAATGATGGAAAGAGTTCTTTTGTTTAAAGAAATTGCACAAGAGGAAGCTTTTCATTTATTTGAAGTAGGAGAAGGCGGTAACGGTGCCCAAGTAGTTGTGGAATACAATGCAGTACTGCCCCCATCCCAACAAGGCTTTGGTACTGTCCATCATGCAGCATTTCGTGTGGAGGATCGTACGGTTTTAGAAGAATGGATGACTCGGATTGAAGGCTTCGGTTTTGGTACCTCCGGTTTTGTCGACCGGTACTTTTTTGGGTCATTATATGTAAGAGTAGCACCTCAAATCTTATTTGAATTCGCTACAGATGGTCCTGGATTTATGGGAGATGAGCCATACGAAACCCTCGGAGAAAAACTATCTTTGCCCCCATTCTTAGAAACAAAACGTGGCCAAATTGAAAAAATGGTTCGTCCAATTGATACAGTTAGAAGCACAAAAGAATTAGTTAAAGAATATAATTAACACTCAATCACCAAAGGAAGCTTGAGATTCAAACCATCCTCAAGCTTCTTTTTTATATTCAAAGTCTCATCCTTTAATCATTGTTGAAAAAGAACAATTATTTGAATTAAATTCATTACTCTTAACAAATCCCATTTTTTCGTAAAGATGAATGGCCCTCTTATTAAAATTGGCCACAGTTAAGCGGATAGGAAAGTTCTTATATTTTTCTTCAATCAAGTTAAGGATAAATGTACAGTATTCATAGCCATCCCCTTTTCCTGTTTCTTCGGGATGCATTCCAAGTCCAAAATCAATAAAACCATCAACATATGCTCCAAACTGCTGGCCTGTCGGAACCTGGGCAGACTCTCCGACACAAAAAAAACCTATTAAATTTTTTTCAGCGTTAACTACAGCATAATAACTGCCATTCAATAGTTCTTGCAGGGTTTCATTAGTTAATTCATTATTATAAAAATTATATGGATGGTTATATTTCCAACCTAATACTTCTTTAGCATATTGTTTATTCATTTTGTGAGAAATTAGTTGCACTATCAAAACCACCTCTTTATTTTAATTCTTTTCACTATAATATTATATTTATAGATAAATATGGAATTATGACACTTCCCGCCTTGGCTTCTTTTCTTTTTTCTTCCAAATTCCTTGTATAATAATAGAAATTCTGTTATAGTAACAGTCAATTAAATATTTCTTACTTCAATACCATTTGAAGTGAGGATAGAGGCGCAAAAACCATGAGTACACAATTCGAGGAGAATGAGATCCAATGACCATTGTGAAAAGGGGAATTTGCCGAAGCGGAAAGAATCTCATAAATCTTGAAGCTGGTTCTGCTATTGAATAAATACAGAACTGTCATATAGGAAACTATATGGAGGGCTATCTCACGCATGGGAACAATTATTTAATCATGTTTCTAGTGCAGCAGCGAACCCTCGTTGCTGCTTTTTTGCGTTGACTATTAAGGTGCCTTCTCCGTTATAATTCTAAAAAACTATATAAAGGGTGAGAATGATGAATTTTGGCCAAGTTTTAACCGCGATGGTTACGCCGTTTGATCAGCATGGGGAAATTAATTATTTTGCAACAAAAGAACTTATTAACTATTTAATTGCGAATGGTTCTGATGGATTGGTAATTGCCGGAACTACAGGTGAATCTCCCACATTAACAACTGAAGAAAAAGTGGACCTATTTAAATTTGTAGTAGATGTGGTTGATAGCAGAGTTCCTGTCATAGCTGGAACAGGATCCAATAATACAAGAGCCTCTATTAACTTAACAAAGCAAGCTGAAGATGCTGGAGTAGACGGAATTATGCTGGTTGCTCCTTACTACAATAAACCATCTCAAGAAGGATTATATCAACACTTTAAAGCAATCGCCGAATCTACATCACTCCCAGTCATGCTATATAATATCCCAGGACGAAGTGTGATTAATATGACTGTCGAAACAATCGTCCGTTTATCCAAGATTACTAATATTGTTGCTGTCAAAGAAGCTAGTGGGAACCTTGATGCCATGTCCGACATTATTAGCCAAACTCCTAGTGACTTTACACTTTATAGTGGAGACGATGGATTGACTTTACCTGTTTTAGCGATTGGTGGAACAGGAGTGGTCTCTGTTGCATCCCATATCATTGGAAATGAAATGCAGACAATGATCAATAACTTTAAAAATGGCAATCTAAAGGAAGCCGCAGCAGCACATCGTAACCTCCTTCCAATTATAAAAGCATTGTTTGCTGCACCAAGTCCAACACCGGTAAAAGCAGCATTAAAAATGATTGGTGTTCCTGTGGGTGGTGTCCGTTTACCACTTGTCCCATTAACGGATGGAGAACAACAGACATTACAAAATAGCCTCCCAATCAATTTACTAAAGGTACACTGTTAGTAGAGAAGAAAAGTCAAAAAAAGTTAGAAAAACCTCTTCGATTGATTCTATTTCCCTTGAGAATTTGTTATAATTAAGTAGTTTTAACACTATTGAGGGGAAAAAGATTTCATGTCAGTTGAAGTAGGCAGCAAAGTCCAAGGAAAAGTAACAGGAATCACTAATTTTGGAGCATTCGTCGAATTACCTGGAGGTACAACAGGTCTAGTGCATATTAGCGAGGTTGCAGAAAGCTATGTAAAAGATATTAATGACCATCTAAAAGTAGGCGACATGGTTGAAGTTAAAGTAATTAGTGAAAAGGATGGTAAAACTGCCCTATCCATTAAAAAAGCGATAGAAAAACCTGAAACATCATCTTATTCACAACGCCCTGCACGGCAGGGAAGATCTGATAACCGTTCTAAAGACTTCCGTCCAAAAGGGAATTTTAAACCTAAAGAAACATTTGAAGATAAAGTGGCTAAGTTCTTGAAGTCTAGCGAGGAAAATTTATCTTCTCTTAAGCGCAACACAGAAACAAAACGCGGTGGTCGAGGCGGAAGACGCGGATAACATCTACGTTTAAAGAATTGTTCATATAGAAAAAGAGGTTGATCCTAAAGGGGCAACCTCTTCTTTGCATATTCCCTACGATAAAACTGATTTAACACTATTTTTAAATTGAACCTCTTCAATTGCCGGGTCAACGGTAACCTGATTACCTACTACCATTATATACTCCTCAGGTATTTTTGAGCCAATAATTACCCCTTTCTTAATCAAAGATTGACTTCCTACTACAGAATTCTCCAACCAAACATTTTCTTCAACTACGGTATGAGGTAAGATTACCGAGTTTTTTATATGTGCCCCCTTTCCAATTTTCACACCATTAAATATAACTGCCCTTTCAACTGAACCACTTATTTCGCAGCCATCACTTATTAAACTATGGTGTACTTTGGCATTCCCGTCTATAAATGAAGGTGGCTCATTATTTTCAACACTATAAATTTTCCATTCTGGAGTTTGTTGGAAAATATTTGTTTCTATATTTAAAAGATCCAAATTTGCCTCCCAAAAGCTTCTAATCGTTCCCACATCTCTCCAGTACCCTTGAAATAAGAAGGATGACAAATGAAATCCCTCGTCCAGCATGGAGGGAATAATATCCTTTCCAAAATCTCTGTGTGTAAATTCCTTTTGTTCTTCCTTAATCAAAGTGTCTTTTAGAATAGGCCAATTAAAAATGTATATTCCCATCGATATTAAATTGGTAGTGGGCTTTTGCGGTTTTTCATTAAATGCTAGAATTTTATTTGACCGCTTATCAATTTCTAGTACACCGAATTGGTGTGCACTTTCCCATGGAACTTCTATCACTGCAATGGTACAATCAGCATTTGTTTCAATGTGATGCTGCAGCATCTCTCTATAATCCATCTTATAAACTTGGTCAGCTGACAGAATGAGAATATAGTCAGGATTGTGTTGCTCGATGAATTGAAAGTTTTGATATACTGCATGTGCCGTACCCTCATACCACTCCACACCTGAACCGTCCCGTTGATATGGTGGAAGGATTATTAATCCACCATATCTGTCTGCAAGCTTCCATTGATTACATTGACCAATATGCGAATGTAATACCAGGGGCTTATATTGAGTTAAAATCCCTACAGTTTCTATCCCTGAGTTTTTGCAATTACTTAAGGCAAAGTCAATGATACGATATTTACCACCAAACGGCACAGCTGGCTTTACGATCGTTTTTGTAAGTAGATTAAGTCTTGTCCCCCTACCTCCCGCTAACAGCATGGCTATCCAATTTGGTTTATTCATTGTTCTCCTCCTTCCATTGGTTTTGTATTTGTGTTTATACTCCTATTATCACCTGATTTTTCCATTTAAGCGGCTTACATGTTACATCTCTGTGAAAAGTACTTATTATTTTATCGACACCCTCTTAAAGAAATAGTACGCAATATGGCTGTTTTTGTCCGAATGTTGACGGAATTAAAAAAGGATCCTAGAGATAGGAACCTTTTTTAGGGTATTTTTATACAGTAGTTTTAAATTCGAATACTAAAATCTATCTAATACCCGTTTTCATTATAGATTGAACAATCTTTGGCTCTTGATATGGTACATCTTTTTTGCTATATGCATGCCAATAAGCCATTGCAATAAACACGGATCCTCCTACTGCATTACCTAAGAGAACCGGAACAAAATTGTTAATATACTGCGTCCAAGAAAAATGACCTGCAAAAATCGCAGCAGGAATGACAAACATATTGGCTACTACGTGTTGAAACCCAATTGCCACAAAAGCCATCGTTGGAAACCAAATCCCAACTATTTTCCCTGTCATATCGTTGGCTCCATACGAAAGCCAGACCGCGGAAGCAACCAACCAGTTACAACCTATACCTGAAACAAAGGCTTGGAGAAATGATGCTTCAAGTTTATGCTCTGCAATACTAACCGTTTTTTCTAAAAATGGACCAGTTTCAGTTAGACCTACTAAATGACCAAAGAAATAGGCGACAAAAATAGCTCCTAGAAAGTTACTAATTGTCACAAGAAACCAATTTATAATGACCTTACTAGTAGAAACCTTTCTTGCCATCCTTGCAAGCGGCACAGCCATCATATTACCTGTTAATAACTCGCCTCCTGCAAGTAAAGTAAGAATTAATCCAATAGGAAATACAGATGCGCCAATCAAGCTGCTTAATCCTTCCAAATTGATTGATAAGCTTGCTGTCACACGTATGCAAAGTAAATATCCCAGCGCAATAAATGCACCTGCTTCAAAACCTAAAATTAACGTCTGCAATGGAGAGTTTTTAGTTTTCTTCGTACCATTCTCTATGGTTATTTCCATAATTTGATCTGGTTTACTATAGGCCATAAGGTGTTACTCCTTTTTTAATAAAATTCTTTTATTTGTGATGTTCTTAACATACTTTTATTTTATCGCACTTTAATCCTTATTCCAGTGAACGTTTCTTTAACAATTATTAAACGTTTTCGATATTTTTTCTAAATCAGCAAAAAGATTTTATTCCTGTGAAATATTTGTTATAATGAAGTGGTTTTAACATTATTGAGGGGGAAATATATTTCTATGTCAGTTGAAATAGGCAGCAAAGTACAAGGAAAAGTAACAGGAATCACTAATTTTGGAGCATTCGTAGAATTGCCTGGCGGTACAACGGGTCTTGTGCATATAAGTGAAGTTGCGGAAAGCTATGTTAAGGATATTAATGACCACCTTAAAGTAGGCGACATGGTTGAAGTAAAGGTAATTAGTGAGAAAGACGGAAAAACTGCCTTATCCATTAAAAAAGCAATCGATAGACCGGAAAGTCAAACCTCTTCTTACTCACAACGCCCAGCAAGGCAAGGGAGATCTGACAACCGTTCTAAAGATTTTCGTCCAAAAAGCAATTTCAAACCTAAAGAATCATTTGAAGATAAAATGGTTAAGTTTTTAAAGTCTAGTGAAGAAAATTTATCTTCACTTAAACGCAACACAGAAACAAAGCGTGGCGGCCGAGGCGGAAGACGCGGATAACTGACTCGTAGTAACTATATAACCAAAGAGAAGAGCTGACTGTTTCTAGTCAGCTCTTCTTTTTGGGAAATGATTAGTTCTCTCAATACTTTTCCAAATAGAAATTAAATTCTATAGTTTTTTCCAAATTTTTTAATTGCAAAGAACGTAAAGACGGATAAAGTAATAATAGTCCATAACAAGGAGATCTGTGGATTGATATCACTTACTACAAATAAGGAAGGAATTTTCCCAAAGACTGCATCATCCATGGTTAAAAACCAACCAAGAAACATATTATTTGCCGCATGGGCACCAATCGTTATTTCTGCGCTATTTGTTTTTGCAGTAATGTAACACCACACTATTCCAGAAAGTACATAATCACTACCCACAAAAAATGCTGAATAATTCATTTCCGGGTTACTGAAATGAAGCATACCAAAAATAGAACCTACAATGATTGATAATAATAGTGAATGATTAATCTTTCGACCAAACCACTGCATTAGGTAGCCCCTAAAAAACACCTCTTCCGCTGTTGTTTGCATAGGTGTTAAGATTAAAACAAAGAAAAACAGCTTAAGAAAGTCCTCCCATTTAATATTATTGAATGCATAATCTCCTGGATTGAAAATAAAATCAATCAGTGTCGTTCCGGAAACTAAGCAAAAAAACAAGCTGAATCCCCAAAAAATTCTCATCCAGTTTATTTTTTTATTAGGAGTGATGAGAGTTTTGAATGTTCGTTTATGAATCAGCCTAATGGTAATAACTAAACCCAGTAGCCAAAAAACATAATTAATATGTGTCAAAACAAAATCATATAGCGGATTAACATGAACACCCACCAACTCAATTCTATCGAAATAAGAATTTGGATCTCCATCTGCCTCAGCAAATGCACTTAAAGCAAAAAGGTACATTATACCCCCTAAGAAAATAAAAAAAACTATAATGACAAATGATAATAAAAACCTTTTCCAATTGTTTTTTCCTTGGTTCATTTTAATAAAATTTTGTTGCAAAACCTCTCCCCCTAAACCGATCTACAAGAATTTATTCTTAAGTTCTCCCTTATTAATTTTGTTGCTTATTATTATATCTTCTTCCAAAAAAATACACACGAGAAATGTTTTAACAAATCTCGTGTGTATATGACTATCTTGTTTACTTAAACTTCTCTGGAAACTGCTTTACAATCCCATCAGTTAGTATTTCACCCATATGGATAAGATGTTCTTCGTTCGTGTCAGCTGTTTTTATATCACCAGCCCAATCCCCTTTTAACCGATCCACTACTTCATCTGTTGTTAACTTTAAATGAGTATAAAACATTTCTGTTAAACCTTTTTTAGACCAATTTGGGTTGGCACTTGTTAGGAATGCCACAATTTCATCTGCGTTTCGATACCAGGTTTTATTTAATTGTTCCACACTTGCTTGGTCATTTTTTTTGGCCGCCTCGATTATCTTACCAGCTATCATAATATGTTCCTTCAATAAAATAGTAAGCTTGTTTCCTGCCTCTTGACCGTAATAAGGTTTAATGATATTTCCTAGATCCTCTTGATTATTCAGTAGTCTTTCTAGTACAGCATTTTGATCCTTGAGCCCTGCTATATTTGACACAATGAATTCTCTTGTCCACCAGGCATGTTCTACCCACAGTTTTTGCATTGGATATTTTAGATTGATGACAGATTCAGTTATACATATCTTCTTTACTGGTGTTCTTACCTGTGCCCCAACATTAGTTGTGTTGATCATGGCAAGAAAGATAATAATTGTAATCGTTAGTATCTTCTTTTTCATGGTTGTTTTCTCCTCTTTGTCTGTACTATTCGGTATTAGTATTAATGACTTCTTTTATCTTATGCTTCTAGGCACCATAAATTTTGGCAACCCACTTTTTGTATAAATTCTGATATAGTAGTTTATAGAGAAGAATGGAAAGGATTTATGACAACCATGAAATGTTTATCAATAGATTTAGATGGTACATTATTAAATTCCAAGCAAGAAATTACTGAAGAGAATGTGAAAGCATTGAACGAATTGCAAGAACGAGGGCACTGCGTTATCTTAAATACAGGACGTGCTTACGCAGATGTGATTAAATTACCGGCAGTACAAAATATGGAGGTTCCTATCTTTTGTATCAATGGTTCTGTTTTATATTCTGCATCAAGAGAGGTACTGTATGAAGCAACTCTTCCTGTTTCCATTTATCAAGAAATGTTTTCAATTTTAATAGAATTAGGGGTAGGAATTCTTGTTTATACAAATTACGGTGGCTTTCCGTCTACCTTGCCTCCTTTACATGGCAAAAGTAAAGAAGAGCTAAATATTCTTTTTCAAAAATTCAATTATGATGGAATTTTGGAAAAGGAACAATTAAAAATCTATAAAGTAATTGCTTTGGTCCATCCCGAGCAACAAGAACGTGTAGAGGAAATAAAAACTGCATTAGCTGGCAAATTTCCGATATCTATGGCATCATCTTTTCCCAATAATGTCGAGATTACCTCCAATGAAGCACATAAGGGGAAGGCTTTATTGCGTTACCAACAGATGATGAACCTTTCGTTTGAAGATATTATTGCATTTGGTGATGGCGGCAACGATTTGGCACAGTTTGAGGTGGCCAGCACATCGGTTGCAATGGGGAATGCCCCTCTCCATGTTCAACAAAAGGCCAATCTCATTACAAAAACAAATGATGAAGATGGCTTTGCTTATGCTGTACGTCATCTATTACAATTATTACCCAATGATAAAGAAGAATTGGTATTTTAATATGTTTAAATAATACAAGCTGCCCATAAGGTGGCTTGTATTTATATATGGAAATATTAGTTTACATAATAATATTATAAATAACTTATTGTTTTGTAGTTTTTAATAAAGGTAACGGACTAAAGGTGTCATTTTGAACGAGGAAAGACATATCATTTCTACTAAGGGGGGATTTTTATGACCAATGAATTCGCAAATAACACGTCTTCAAAAACATCGATTATACTTGGTGTGATTTTTGGAGTAATCGGGATTGGTATTTTGTTTTTTCATCTTTTGCTAGGTTTAATTTTCATTGTTTTAGGAGTTATCATTTTTTTATTAATGCGATTCTTTGCGAATGACACCAAGGTTTCTTGTTATGATACAGGTTTTAGTGTAACCATTGTAAATAAAAGGAAAGGTACCAATGTTTATAACTACAAATGGGAGGATGTAACTGAGACACTCTTTTACGAGAAGGATTCTGGGGGAGAAAATAACACAACCACTTCTTATTTTATGGTTAAATCAGTAAATGGAACTGCATTTAATCTATATAAAATGAAGAACTTCGCCCTATTAATTCAGCTTTTCAATCAACAGACAGAGCATCTTCCATACATTTGGGAAAAACCAAAGGGAAAACATCAAACCACATATTCAAAACAGCCTCGTAGTTCTTTCTGAAAAATCAATTACTAAACAATTCATTTATATAAAAAAAGCTACTAGGTTATGTCGGGACGAAATTCTATTTTTCAACATAACCTGAGTAGCTTTTCGATTTTTATAATTTTATTATGTTTAAGCCTTTTTTTCAAAATTTACATATTTCTTGTGTTATTTTAGGTCTTCCTACTCCTTACATTATTTATTCTAGTCCGGCCTCTTCCATCGAAATCCTAGTTAAGGCTGACCAGTCTTGATTCTCTCGGCCCTTTGCTACAGAAGCAAGGAGACGATTATGTACTAAGTTAGCAAGTGGCATCGGGGTTTTTGTTGCGGTTGCTTCCTCCAGGACAAGATTGCAATCTTTTAGACCAAGTGATAGCTGAAAACCTGCAGGTTCAAACCTTTTCTTAGCAATCATCTGACCGTATCCTTGATAGACTGTACAGTTAAATAAGGTTGACGCATAAACCTCTGCAGCTAACTCTCGATCAATTCCATTTTTCTCTGCTAAATTAAAAGACTCTGCCATCGCCTCCATGGCAGCCATAATCATAAAGTTACCACCCAGCTTTATCACATTGGCAGCCCCCGGTTCTTCACCAATATCAAAAATCCGCTGCCCTAGAGCTTCTTGCACTGGCTTGACACGCTCTTTAGCTTCAAGTGGACCAGATGAGAGGATATTTAGTTTTTGAGCTGTCGCTGCCTCAGGTCGACCAAAAACAGGGGATGCTACCAAATAACTGCCATGCTGTTGATGAGATGCTGCTAGTTTCTTTGATGTCTCGGGAGATACGGTGCTCATTGATAAGTGAATACCACCAGCACCTAACTTTTGAGCAAATCCATCAGGCCCCAAGACAATCTCTTCGAGTGCCTGGTCGTTCGACACCATGGTGATCACTATTCCACCAGTGGTAACTGCATCACATAATTTATTTACCTGCTGAGCCCCTGCTTCCACTACAGCAACTGCTTTACTAGGTGTACGGTTATACACCTTTACCTTATATCCTGCTTTTAAAAGATTCAAAACCATTGGTTGTCCCATGTTACCAAGACCGATAAAGCCCACTTCTTTTGTCATCTTAAGTGCCTCCTTTATAATATATCTTTACAACCCATAATATAGATGGTTATTTCCCACTGCAATTGTTAAGTATAACAAAAAAAGCCACTAAAGGTCATAGCTGAACTGCACCCGAATTGTTAGACACACAGCTAACAATTGGAGGTGCAGTTTTTATATGTCTAAATTTACTATTGAGGAAAAACTAGAAGCAGTTATTCGATATCACCAGGGATCGGAAGGGGTAAAATTTATAGCTAAATCCATAGGAGTACATCATACTGTCTTACTAAATTGGATAAAACAATATGAACACCACGGTGAAGATGCCTTTAAAAATCCCTATACATCCTACACAACAGAGTTTAAACTAGACGTACTAAATTATATAAAAGAGACAGGGACGTCTATAAGGGAAACTGCTGCAATTTTTAATATTGCAACACATAGCACCATTCAAAAATGGTTAAAAGGTTTCGAATCAAATGGAATAGATGCCCTAAAAACAACACAAAAGGGGCGTTCACCTATGAAAAAGGAAACAAACAAACCTCAACCAGTGGAAGGATCTGACGAAGCACTAAGAGCTGAAAATGAGCGTTTACGTATGGAGATTGCTTACTTAAAAAAGTTACAAGCCTTAATTCAAGAAAAGGAAAAATTACAGAACAGGACAAAGCGCAAATAATCTATGAATTAAGGCATGAATTTAAAGTAATCGATCTAGTAAAGGTCGCTGGTATGGCGCGTAGTACGTATTACTATTGGGTTAAACAAATGGATCGTCCAGATAAGTATAAGGAGGTCAAAGAATTGATTCAGGAGATCTTTGATGAACATCAAGGACGTTATGGATATCGTCGAATCACATTAGAATTGCGTAAACGGGACTTAAAAATTAATCATAAAACAGTCCGACACTTGATGAATGAAATGGGGATAAAATGTCTTGTACGCATGAAAAAATATCGTTCTTATCGTGGAAATGTAGGGAAAATTGCCCCTAATATTTTGGAGCGCAATTTTAAAGCGTCAAAGCCAAATGAGAAGTGGGTAACAGATGTAACAGAATTCCATTTACACGGAGAAAAGCTATATTTATCCCCCGTTTTAGATTTATACAACGGAGAAATCATCGCTTATAACATAGAAAAACGTCCTGTTTATCTACTTGTTTCAAAAATGTTGGACAAAGCTTTTGAGCGTTTAGCAGAGGGAGACGCCCCCATTCTCCATTCTGACCAAGGTTGGCACTATCAAATGAAGCATTACCAACATGCATTAAAAGAACATGGTATTACTCAAAGTATGTCACGTAAGGGGAATTGTTTAGATAATGCGGTCATGGAGAATTTCTTTGGCCTATTAAAGTCTGAACTACTCTATTTAAAAGATTTTGAAAGTATGGAGCATTTTAAAGTAGAATTAGAGAAATATATTTATTACTATAATCACAAACGAATTAAGGTAAAACTAGAGGGCATGAGTCCAGTCCAATACCGAACTCATGCCCAAGTAGCTGCCTAAATTTATTTGTCCAACTTTTCGGGTTCAGATCATAGGAGACCTTTAGTGGCTTTTTTCAGCTATTTCGGTCCTGTAGAACCACTAAAGGTCTATTGTAGTTGGTATTAAAATAAATGTGGAATATTCATCAATGGAGGAATGAGCAGCGCAGCCCAGATAAGGGTAATGAAGGCCGCAAAAATCATCGCTAAGGATGAAAACGTTGCTTCCTGTTCACCGTACTCTAACGCTTTATTAGTCCCAGCTCCATGTGCCCCCATCCCTAATGCGAGCCCTTTGGCAATAGGGGTTTTGATTGACAGAGTTTTAAGAACCATCGGACCGACAACACCGCCAATTACACCGGTTAAAATGACAAAAACAGTTGTCAGGGTTGGCAATCCACCAATTTCTTTTGATACTTCAATCGCAATTGGAGTCGTGATAGACCTTGGAAGGATGGAAGTGACGAAATCATAGTTCAAGTGGATTAATTTTGAAAGTCCTAAGGTTGACAAAATAGCCACGAGTGAACCTGAAGTAATACTAATGATAATAGTACCGATATACTTTTTAATAATCGATAAATTTTTGTATATGGGTACCGCAAAGGCAACAGTGGCTGGACCCAATAGATGAGTTAGCCACTTAGATGCCTCCAGGTATTGAGTAGCTGGTACATGTGTAATCGATATAAGAACAATTAATAAGATAGGTGCAAGCAGTAACGGATGAAAAAACGGAAGTGCCATTTTGGTATAGGTTCTTTTGGCAAACCGATAGACAAGATAGGTTATGACCGTAAATAGTACCGTCATCAATGCTGCTCACTCCTTTTACGCCCTGATATTTTTTCAGCAATTAGTGCAGTCATTCCCATAACTATTGCTGTACTAATGGCAATTAAAACAACAATTTCCGCACCCTGAAGGCTAATAATTTCATCATAATTTACTATTCCAACTGCGGATGGAATAAAAAATAACAGCAACTCAGCCATCAGCCAACTTGCCCCTTTTTCCACCCATTCCAATTTAATAATTTTGAAATAAAGTGCTAGAAAAAGAAGAGCTAATCCGAACATAGAAGCGGGAATTGGAAGAGGAATCAATTCCTTTAGTGCCACACCAAGAAATAAAAAAACATGTAAAAATAAAACTTGTATCACTATTACTCCTAGTTACATTGTGTACTTCCTTTCTAAATATGAAAAAGGGAGCAAATAATCTCCCTTTTGTTTCCTTGAATTCACTATTAGTAATAGTACAGCGATATTTACCATTCGTAAAATACATATTTAGAATGTTTTTCATAACTCAAAGTTATAATGGTTCTTTTAGAATGAAATCAATAAAGGTTCTCCCCGCGTTAGAAATGTAGCGGTCTTTTTTTGTAATGACAGCTAGTTTCCACATAATATTATCCTGAAGTTTAATTACCTGTAAATCCGAATTAAAAGCCCGGTTGCAGATCGATTGTGGAAGGATAGTAATCCCAAGGTTTGCTGCAACCATCTCCGTCATCAGGTCCCATTGAGAACTTTTGAATAAAATTTTAGGTTCAAAACCAACAGCAATGAAATGATTTCTCATTATTTGATTTAAAGCAAATTCCTCATGATAAAAAATAAACTCTTCTTCCCTTAATTCCTTTAACTCCACCTCTACACGATCTGATAAATGATGATCTTTGTAAACCACTAGCCTCATCTCTTCCTCTACGATGGGATAAACCGAAAATTGCTGTTCATCGATTGGAAGTACAGCAACACCCAGTTCAAATTCACCTTCTTCCACACTTTTTACGACTCTTGCACCACCATACTCTGTAATATTTAATTCTATATTCGGAAAAGCATGATGAAATTTGGCCATGACCCTTGGAAAAAAAAGGCTTCCAATAAATGGAGGTAATCCAATATTGATTTGACCTCTTGATAAGTTCGTCATATCAATTAAAGTAGTTTTCATTTCATCTACTAAGACGGTCATCCTTAGAGCATATTCGAGGACCACCTTCCCTGCATCTGTAAGGTCACTTGTCTTGTTGGTCCTAATAATCAATTTCATGCCCAGTTCATCTTCTAGTGCCATTAGAGACTTGCTCAATGCTGGCTGAGAAATATGCATATTCTCTGCTGCTTTTGTAATGCTTTTATGCTTAGCTACCTCAATAAATAATCTTAACTGCCGTAATTCCAATGAAAACACCTCCATTTTCAGTAACAGTAACTAATTTTTATTATAAAAATGATTTTATATAAACAAAACATCTCCCCTATTGTAGGGAGATGTATGAATACTTACAAAGCGCTCTCTGTTTTATTTTTAACACGGACTGCAGTAACCTTCTGTAGCCTTACAAACAATGATGTAATAATAATCGCAGTCAAAACAGGAAGCAACCAACCAAGTCCATCCTTGTATAGAGGTAACGCTCGCTCATAAAACGAAACAATCGGAGCCAGCCAAGCAAAATAGTCCATTTCTAGCAAACTGCATAAGGTTTTAAACCCATCAATTATACTTATACAAAATGTGACACCGATAACAGTAACATATACAATTTGCGAATGGTTAAATAGCTTAGATACAAAGGCTAGCAACATTAAGGCAATTGCAAGTGGATAGAGAAACATTAACACAGGAATGGAGAATGTAATAATGTTTGATAATCCAAAATTTGCTATAATTAAAGAAATCAAGGAAAAGAACACAACCCACATTTTATAACCGATTCTAGGCATTAAAGTATGAAAGTATTCACCACAAGCTGTCATAAGCCCGATACTGGTTGTGAGACAAGCAAGTATGATTATAATGGATAGCATGACTGTTCCGAACGAACCAAAATAATAAGATGCAGCCTTTCCAAGGACAGGTCCCCCTGTATCAAATAGGCCGAACGCTTCCGTACTTGTTGCCCCTAGGTAGGCAATCCCAACATAGATGATTCCAAGAAAAAATGTTGCGACAATCCCTGATTTAGCTGATGCTAAAAGGATACCATGGGATGAGGTTATACCCATGGAACGAATCGCGTTGATGACAATAATACCAAATACAAGCGAAGCGAGTGCATCCATTGTATTATAGCCTTCCATTAAACCTTTCATAAATGCGCCTGTTGAATAAGATGCTTGTGGAGCTTCAATCGTACCGACTGGTTTTACTATTATCATGAACAGTAGCACAAAAATAAGGATGATAATGCCAGGAGACAGTATTTTCCCCACATTATCGACTATTTTCGCAGGGTTTAGAGAAAACCAAAGTGTAACAACAAAAAATAATAGGGTAAATATAATCAGTCCAGCATGTCCATTATTTTCATTCACAAAAGGTGCAATTCCGATATCAAACGCAACAGCTCCCGTTCTAGGAGCTGCAAAAAATGGACCTATGGTTAGGTATAGAAGAGATGTAAAGACCACTCCAAAGACTGGATGAATACGGCTAGCAAGCTCTTGTAAATTCTTACTTCCCGAAACACCCATTGCCAAGATTCCCAGAAACGGCAAGCCTATTCCCGTTATTAAAAATCCTCCAACTGCCAGCCAAATGTTTGATCCTGCTTTTTGACCAAGCGATGCAGGAAAAATTAAATTTCCTGCGCCGAAAAACAAGGCAAACAACATCACACCAATGATGAAATACCTTGAAAAACTTAATTTATTTTGCATAAATAATGCTCCCACCTTAGAATTCCAATACTTATAATAGATTAGTAATTTCAAATATTATTCCTGAATAATATTACTATTCAAACACTCGAAATTCAACCTATTTTAACGATTTATTTGATAATTTCAAACTGACAAAAGTTTACTTTTTGTTTTGGGACTAACCTTAATTTACTCCCGATCTAATGGAGATTTTAAATTGTCATTATATAAATCAATAAAAAGAGAACTATTAGATGATATAACAGCGTATTGAATATCTTTCAGTTCCAGGTTTCGAGATTGCAACTCCTGATTGAGCCAAGCGCTTGAGTATTGTGAGTTAAAATTCTTCTCAACAACCCTTCCATCCATGATTAGCTCTATAGGAAGATGGATATCAACACTATTATTAGTTGGGACAATTTCATTTTTGGTTACATTTTGAAATTTTGTCTTTTTCAAAACAGATAACTTACCACTAACTTCTAATAACGCAAACTCCACTTCGATTAAATCAAAAATCCCTTGCTCTCTTAGCTGCTGGTTTAAATCATCAAGCGTATACCGTATTTTCTTCATATTACCATCTAAAAGCTTCCCATTCTCAATAACAACGGTAGGCTCCCCTGAAAGCCACAACCGAAAACGTCTGTTTTTATTAGATATGAGTGAACTAATTAAGTACATAGAAATAAGTGCAGTAAAAGAAGCCAACATTGGGGTGAATTTTAAATTCGTATCAAAACCCATATTAGCAATAAAAGAACCTAGCGTTACAGATAATGCAAAATTATAGTGATTGTTATGGGAATTTACTTGTTTTCCAATCCATATCGAAACTGTCAATAATATTAAAAATGAAAAACACGTTCGCAGAACGGCAATAATTAAAGTCTCCACTTGATTCATCCTTCAATTTTCATCTAAAAGCTCTCTTTGTAATATGAGCCAAATAAGAGATGAATATTAATCATTTCTATAAAATTATAGAAACTAAGGTAAGAATAAAAGGCGGAAGCGCCTCGTTCAGCCCCGACAGGCAAATGTTCTTCGGCGGGAAAAGTCCGCCTTTTGACTTTTCTTGCCGAAGGTTATTTGACCCGAGGGGCTAGGCGCTGGAGCTAGATTCAGACAATTAGTTCAGTTATCCACACTCGGACCTTTTTATAATTTACTAAACAACAAAAAAGACAACCCATTACAGGTTGTCTTTTCAATTGCCTGGCAACGTCCTACTCTCACAGGGACTTTCGTCCCAACTACCATCGGCGCTGAGAAGCTTAACTTCCGTGTTCGGTATGGGAACGGGTGTGACCTTCTCGCCATAGTTACCAGACTATTTTGTTAGAGAGATCGTTCTCTCAAAACTAGATAATGCAGAAGAAGTGTTTGTAAAAAACGAGTTCGCTTTAAAAATTGGTTAAGTCCTCGAACGATTAGTATCAGTCAGCTCCACATGTTACCACGCTTCCACCTCTGACCTATCAACCTGATCATCTTTCAGGGTTCTTACTAGCTTGACGCTATGGGAAATCTCATCTTGAGGGGGGCTTCATGCTTAGATGCTTTCAGCACTTATCCCGTCCGCACATAGCTACCCAGCGATGCCTTTGGCAAGACAACTGGTACACCAGCGGTGCGTCCATCCCGGTCCTCTCGTACTAAGGACAGCTCCTCTCAAATTTCCTGCGCCCACGACGGATAGGGACCGAACTGTCTCACGACGTTCTGAACCCAGCTCGCGTACCGCTTTAATGGGCGAACAGCCCAACCCTTGGGACCGACTACAGCCCCAGGATGCGATGAGCCGACATCGAGGTGCCAAACCTCCCCGTCGATGTGGACTCTTGGGGGAGATAAGCCTGTTATCCCCGGGGTAGCTTTTATCCGTTGAGCGATGGCCCTTCCATGCGGAACCACCGGATCACTAAGCCCGACTTTCGTCCCTGCTCGACTTGTAGGTCTCGCAGTCAAGCTCCCTTGTGCCTTTACACTCTACGAATGATTTCCAACCATTCTGAGGGAACCTTTGGGCGCCTCCGTTACTCTTTAGGAGGCGACCGCCCCAGTCAAACTGCCCACCTGACACTGTCTCCCACCCCGATAAGGGGTGCGGGTTAGAATTTCAATACAGCCAGGGTAGTATCCCACCGACGCCTCCACCGAAGCTAGCGCTCCGGCTTCTCAGGCTCCTACCTATCCTGTACAAGCTGTACCAAAATTCAATATCAGGCTACAGTAAAGCTCCACGGGGTCTTTCCGTCCTGTCGCGGGTAACCTGCATCTTCACAGGTACTATAATTTCACCGAGTCTCTCGTTGAGACAGTGCCCAGATCGTTACGCCTTTCGTGCGGGTCGGAACTTACCCGACAAGGAATTTCGCTACCTTAGGACCGTTATAGTTACGGCCGCCGTTTACTGGGGCTTCGATTCAGAGCTTCGCTTTTAAGGCTAACCCCTCCTCTTAACCTTCCAGCACCGGGCAGGCGTCAGCCCCTATACTTCGCCTTGCGGCTTCGCAGAGACCTGTGTTTTTGCTAAACAGTCGCCTGGGCCTATTCACTGCGGCTCTTCGAGGCTATTCACCTCAAAAAGCACCCCTTCTCCCGAAGTTACGGGGTCATTTTGCCGAGTTCCTTAACGAGAGTTCTCTCGCTCACCTTAGGATTCTCTCCTCGCCTACCTGTGTCGGTTTGCGGTACGGGCACCTTTTATCTCGCTAGAGGCTTTTCTTGGCAGTGTGGAATCAGGAACTTCGGTACTAAATTTCCCTCGCTATCACAGCTCAGCATTTACGGAAAGCGGATTTTCCTACTTTCCAGCCTAACTGCTTAGACGCGCATATCCAACAGCGCGCTTACCCTATCCTCCTGCGTCCCCCATCACTCAAACGATAAAGAGGTGGTACAGGAATATCAACCTGTTGTCCATCGCCTACGCCTTTCGGCCTCGGCTTAGGTCCCGACTAACCCTGAGCGGACGAGCCTTCCTCAGGAAACCTTAGGCATACGGTGGATGAGATTCTCACTCATCTTTCGCTACTCATACCGGCATTCTCACTTCTAAGTGCTCCACCAGTCCTTACGGTCTAGCTTCAACGCCCTTAGAACGCTCTCCTACCACTGACATCTAAGATGTCAATCCACAGCTTCGGTGTTACGTTTAGCCCCGGTACATTTTCGGCGCAGAGTCACTCGACCAGTGAGCTATTACGCACTCTTTAAATGGTGGCTGCTTCTAAGCCAACATCCTGGTTGTCTAAGCAACTCCACATCCTTTTCCACTTAACGTAAACTTTGGGACCTTAGCTGGTGGTCTGGGCTGTTTCCCTTTTGACTACGGATCTTATCACTCGCAGTCTGACTCCCACGGATAAGTCTTTGGCATTCGGAGTTTGTCTGAATTCGGTAACCCGATGAGGGCCCCTAGTCCAAACAGTGCTCTACCTCCAAGACTCTAACTACGTGAGGCTAGCCCTAAAGCTATTTCGGAGAGAACCAGCTATCTCCAAGTTCGATTGGAATTTCTCCGCTACCCACACCTCATCCCCGCACTTTTCAACGTGCGTGGGTTCGGGCCTCCATCCAGTGTTACCTGGACTTCACCCTGGACATGGGTAGATCACCTGGTTTCGGGTCTACGACCACATACTCAATCGCCCTATTCAGACTCGCTTTCGCTGCGGCTCCGTCTCTTCAACTTAACCTTGCATGGGATCGTAACTCGCCGGTTCATTCTACAAAAGGCACGCTATCACCCATTAACGGGCTCTAACTACTTGTAGGCACACGGTTTCAGGAACTATTTCACTCCCCTTCCGGGTGCTTTTCACCTTTCCCTCACGGTACTGGTTCACTATCGGTCACTAGGGAGTATTTAGCCTTGGGAGATGGTCCTCCCTGCTTCCGACCGGATTTCTCGTGTCCGGCCGTACTCAGGATCCACTCAGGAGGGAACGAAGTTTCGACTACAGGGTTTTTACCTTCTCTGACGGGCCTTTCCAGACCGCTTCATCTACCCCGTTCCTTTGTAACTCCATGTTGAGTGTCCTACAACCCCAAGAGGCAAGCCTCTTGGTTTGGGCTATGTCCCGTTTCGCTCGCCGCTACTCAGGGAATCGCGTTTGCTTTCTCTTCCTCCGGGTACTTAGATGTTTCAGTTCCCCGGGTATGCCTTCAATACCCTATGTATTCAGGTAAAGATACTGTTCCATTACGAACAGTGGGTTCCCCCATTCGGAAATCTCCGGATCAAAGCTTACTTACAGCTCCCCGAAGCATATCGGTGTTAGTCCCGTCCTTCATCGGCTCCTAGTGCCAAGGCATTCACCGTGCGCCCTTTCTAACTTAACCTAAAAGGTTTGTTTCTCTTAATTTAATAAGAGAGAAAACTAAAATGGCGATTACTCGATGTATTTACTTGACTTCTTCATTACGATTATCTAGTTTTCAAAGAACGATGTTTTGAGAGAAATTGCACTCTCAAAACTAAACAAACAAGAAACAATCAAACAAACATGTTTTGTCTGGCTCATATGTCCAGCTTATATCCTTAGAAAGGAGGTGATCCAGCCGCACCTTCCGATACGGCTACCTTGTTACGACTTCACCCCAATCATCTGTCCCACCTTAGGCGGCTGGCTCCTTACGGTTACCCCACCGACTTCGGGTGTTACAAACTCTCGTGGTGTGACGGGCGGTGTGTACAAGGCCCGGGAACGTATTCACCGCGGCATGCTGATCCGCGATTACTAGCGATTCCGGCTTCATGTAGGCGAGTTGCAGCCTACAATCCGAACTGAGAATGGTTTTATGGGATTGGCTAAACCTCGCGGTCTTGCAGCCCTTTGTACCATCCATTGTAGCACGTGTGTAGCCCAGGTCATAAGGGGCATGATGATTTGACGTCATCCCCACCTTCCTCCGGTTTGTCACCGGCAGTCACCTTAGAGTGCCCAACTGAATGCTGGCAACTAAGATCAAGGGTTGCGCTCGTTGCGGGACTTAACCCAACATCTCACGACACGAGCTGACGACAACCATGCACCACCTGTCACTCTGTCCCCCGAAGGGGAACGTCCTATCTCTAGGAGTGTCAGAGGATGTCAAGACCTGGTAAGGTTCTTCGCGTTGCTTCGAATTAAACCACATGCTCCACCGCTTGTGCGGGCCCCCGTCAATTCCTTTGAGTTTCAGCCTTGCGGCCGTACTCCCCAGGCGGAGTGCTTAATGCGTTAGCTGCAGCACTAAGGGGCGGAAACCCCCTAACACTTAGCACTCATCGTTTACGGCGTGGACTACCAGGGTATCTAATCCTGTTTGCTCCCCACGCTTTCGCGCCTCAGCGTCAGTTACAGACCAGAAAGCCGCCTTCGCCACTGGTGTTCCTCCACATCTCTACGCATTTCACCGCTACACGTGGAATTCCGCTTTCCTCTTCTGCACTCAAGTCCCCAGTTTCCAATGACCCTCCACGGTTGAGCCGTGGGCTTTCACATCAGACTTAAAGGACCGCCTGCGCGCGCTTTACGCCCAATAATTCCGGACAACGCTTGCCACCTACGTATTACCGCGGCTGCTGGCACGTAGTTAGCCGTGGCTTTCTGGTTAGGTACCGTCAAGGTACCGGCAGTTACTCCGGTACTTGTTCTTCCCTAACAACAGAGCTTTACGACCCGAAGGCCTTCATCGCTCACGCGGCGTTGCTCCATCAGACTTTCGTCCATTGTGGAAGATTCCCTACTGCTGCCTCCCGTAGGAGTCTGGGCCGTGTCTCAGTCCCAGTGTGGCCGATCACCCTCTCAGGTCGGCTACGCATCGTCGCCTTGGTGAGCCGTTACCTCACCAACTAGCTAATGCGCCGCGGGCCCATCTGTAAGTGTCAGCCGAAACCGACTTTCAGCTTTTCCTCATGAGAGGAAAAGGATTATCCGGTATTAGCTCCGGTTTCCCGAAGTTATCCCAGTCTTACAGGCAGGTTGCCCACGTGTTACTCACCCGTCCGCCGCTAACCACCGAAGTGGTTCGCTCGACTTGCATGTATTAGGCACGCCGCCAGCGTTCGTCCTGAGCCAGGATCAAACTCTCCAAGAAAGTTGATTAGCTCATTTTGTTACGTTGGCTTAGTTTCATAAGAAACTAATAATTTTTGTTTGTTGACGTTTTTGTTTGTTTAGTTTTCAAAGGACAATTCCCGCTTGTCTAAGAAGCGATAAATATAATTTTATTACATCCATTTCACCAAGTCAATACATAATTTTTCGCTGATTATGTTTGGCCGTTTCGTGAGGAACTTTCTTATAATATCATCCACCCCTTTTCTGTTCAATATATAATATTTTCCAATTCTAATAGGGATGAAGAATATAATTAATAGTAGGAAAAGGCCTCTTTCCTATTTCTAGGAAAGAGGCCTTCTATTATTTCTTATTAATCGTAAAATTAATTGTTTTAGTCGCTTTAGAACTTGCACCGCCATCATTTTTAAAGTTTGCTGTCTTACTATCTTCTGATGGTTCGATATGAATGCTTAACTTATTTTCACCAGCATTTAGTTTAATAGAATGGGAAAAAGTCATATCACTATTGATGGTAACAGGCTCTCCATTAATTGTTAGGACACCTTCCTTAATGGCATTTCCTTGTAAAGTAATACTATCAGTTGATACCGTCTGCCCATCTGTATGGGATGTAACCACCACTGGAAGGTCAATCCAGCGAATGATTCTATCTTGTACCACCATTTGGTTACCGCCTTGGTTAGTCACCACAACTGAAAGGTCAGTACCTTGTGCCCCATAGCCATAATAACTGACGTCATCATCAGTTGGGGTTGCTGCAGTATGGTCCGGTAACCCCTCTTGATCCCACGTACCATTTTTCACATATTTGTAAGTAAGAACTTCTCCTTCTTGTGCTTCCACCGTATATTCATAATCATTAGTAACCGCTCCAGCACGAGTCATCTGCCATGCGCCAGTATTCCAACCGTTTTTACTTCCTGGCATTGTAATGTAGATACCTTGTGGAGTATAGGCTGGTGCATTTACTTTAAACGTTACTTTTACTGTAACTAGTTCAGGTGTGATAGTAACAGCGTTGGATTTTACCATATTTCCTGCCTTATCATATATCTGAACTTCGTACGTATACGTTTTTCCGTTGGTCACATTAATATCTCTAAATGAGTTTTTTGATAGATCCAATAACTGATCAATCATTTCACCATCACGGACAATCGTTACCATATATGGGTCATTTGCACCCTCAACCTTCCAGGAAAGGTTGACCTGACCAGATTCCTGTTGAGGCTGTTCAAGTGTCAATTTTTCTGCAGGTGCTGTTGTATCGTCTCCTTTTGTAAAGCTAACTGACTTTGTTTCGCTTGTTACCCAACTACGAGCTAAATCATTCGAGAAAGCAAAACGATATTCATAAGTTCCTACATTAAATGGCAGGAAGTTGGTACTAAATACATTTGATGTTTCCTGCTGATTTACGTATCCAGCCTTAATTGAGGTCCACTTTTCACTTCCTGGCTGTTTAACTTCAAGCTTTGCTTGCAAGCCTTCCATTTGTTCTACCTCAGTTTCACCTTTTACAAAAATATTGGCAGTAACCGTTTCAGGCTTGGAGAGATCAATAATTCCTGGTTCTAAAGCTGTCACATGATCAATCTTATAATTATCAGAAGTTAGCGATACATGTGGAATAACAGCTTCCTTTGTCTCTACCTTTTCAGATTCATTTCCGTTTTTATCAAGTGCAACAACTGCAAAATAATATTTTCGGCCATTGTCTAAACCGTCAATTGATATTGTAGTATTAGTAGTTTCTTTTACTTTTTGATAAAAAGCTCCGGAGATTGTTGATTGGTAAATGGCATATTTTTTTGCATCGCCATTCCATTTAAGTGTCGCGGTATGACTTCCTTCTGCTACAGTTAAGCCTGTTACCAAAGCTGGACGTTTTAGGTTCTGCCCTTTATCGGATATAAGCATTCGTCCGCTCATAGCAGGAATTGTCACACTTAACTTTCCTTCTTTGGTTACAATTGTGTATTTTTTATCTAATTGATCTGTAAACTTAATACCATTAATCAATAAATCCTCAACATTCAATTCAACCGTTTTATCTTCTTTACCACGATTTGTTAGAACTATAGCAACATTCTTTTTATCTGAACGAGAAAAAGCAAGCACATCTCCCTTAGCATACAGATGATTTAAATCACCATAGCTAAATAAATCATGAAAGTCATTTCTTACTTTTCCAATTGTTTGATAATGTTTGATTAAATCTTTGTTTTCATTACCCCATGGATAGGTTCTGCGGTCATCAGGGTCTTTTGAACCTGTGACACCAGCTTCATCGCCATAGTAAATCGTTGGTGCACCTGCATAACCCATTTGTAGAATAGAAGCGAGCTTTAAACGCTGAATTCCTAGTTCAGGATTATAATTATTATCAAACTCCGCTCTCTCATACGAGTCTGTACCATTTCCCAGAACAAACGCTGCACGAGCTGTATCATGTGAGCCCATCAAATTCATAAGGGAATAAAATGCTTCCTTAGGATAGTCCTCAAAGACAGCATTGAGCTGATTTTCTGCTCCTTCCGCATTTCCTGACTTTAAATAATCAATCATCGCACCGCGGAAACGGTAATTCATAACCGAATCATATAAGTCACCAAGAAAATATTCTGAAGCATCATCCCAAATTTCACCGAGAATTAGTGGGTCGTCTTTTTTTCCTGTTTTCAGTTCTTTACGAAATTCACGCCAAAACTCAGGATCAACTTCATTTGCCACATCTAATCGCCAACCTGAAGAACCGTTTTTAATCCATGACTTTGCCACTGAATCTTCATCATACATAATATAATCCGCAAATGACTTGTTATTGAGTTCGGATGAATAGTCGACAGCTTCACCAGGCACTGATTTGATTTCTGGAAGGGAATCGTAACCCCACCAGCACTGATATTTATATACGCCATCAACTTTTTCATTTTGAATGTTAAACCAATTTTCGAAGCCGTATGGACTAAACGTTTGTCCTTCAGCGATAAATTTATCTTTTACTTGCTTTTTTGCCTCAGCTTCTGATATTCCTTTATTTACAAGATCATAGATAGCTGCCCAGTACTCATAAGCACCAACTGTTGGGTATTTACTGTAACGATCAAAATAAATGGAATCGTCCCCTACATGGTTAAACACTCCATCTAAAATCAAGTGCATTTTCCGTTTCTTTAATTCTTTCGTAAAGGCTTTAAATTCTTCAGGTGAACCAAACATTGGGTCAACATTCTTGTAGTCCGCAGCATCATATTTATGGTTCGATGCAGCTTCTGCAATTGGATTTAAATAAAGTGTGTTTACGCCTAATGACTGGATATAATCCAATTTCTTTTGAATTCCAGCAATATCTCCACCGAAGAAATCATTAGAGAAAATGGCATCTCCTTTATACCCTTCTGTCCCTTCTAGACGAGGATTATCAGGCAAGTCATTCCACTGTTTATGCTCAATCGGTTCATCACCGCGGGCATTTTTCTTTGCTTCATCATTCTTTTTGTTCCCATTGTTAAAGCGGTCTGGAAAAATCTGATATACAACCGCTTCCTTCATCCAATCTGGTGTTTTAAAAGAAGGGTCATATACGGTGAGTTGGAATAAAGATGCATTTGAATCAGAAGCCGTACCTTTTCCACCTTCCTGAACGTCTTCGCCGTATTCTTTTTGTCCTTCACCGTCTCGAGCAATAAACTTATATCCATAAACCCCTTTAACATCTGGTTTAACGTCTGCTTCCCAAAACTCAACCTCTTTACCCTTTTGATCCATCCAACCGGCATATTCCATATCTACCATTACCGTATTACCAGTATTGTAGTTTTTTAGCTGGACTTTAGCACCAGTTAAGTCACCCTTCTTTGCTTGAAGACGGAGCTTGACTGTTTCTCCCGCTTTTACTGCACCAAATGGTGATCGGAAAGCCGAATCCCATGTGTTGTGAAAAAGCTTGTCCCCTTGGACACTGCCATCAGGTAAACCAGGATCATAATCAGTGTAAACTTCGTTTGTATCATGGTTGTAAAAGAACGTAACCGTTGCATCTTTTAGGACATTTAACACAAAGTTATTCTCTGGATAGGCAGGCGCACTCCAGTTGTTCCCTAGTACAACCTTAAATTCATGCTTCCCCTTTGGAACTTGAGCTGTATAGGTGTATACATTGTCATGGTCCTCATCTTGTAAAATGGCAGTTGACTCATTAGGTGACCACTCTCCACCTGCATTTAGCTCAGGCTGTATATCGCCTACTATTCTAGGTTTTTCACTATCCGGCAATTCGATTGGTAGGGTTACACGATGGGTACTATCATCATAAATAAAAGTAACCTGTGTTTCCTTATCTAATGTAAACTTATAGTTATCCCCCCCAGGAGTACCATCCACTCCATAGTTTTCATCCCATGAACCATTAATGGCTACTTTATATTCATAGCTTCCTGCAGGAAGTGTTCCGGTTAGTTTATACTTCCCATTCTCCTGTTGCTTCATTTGTGTTGCAGGATCAGCTGGGTTCCATTCACCTGAACCACCCAATTCATCTTGTAGGTTACCGACTAGCGTTACTACTTTTCCTTCCGCCTTTGTTGGTGACGGATGAAATAACGCCGTTCCTGCAATCGTTTGCACAATTAACATTATAAGTGCTAAGTAACTGAATAACTTCCGTGATTTACCTTTCATTCTTTTTCCTCCCCTAGCTATATGTTTATTAGAGCAAACGTTTGCACAAACAAGTTTAGAAAACGCTTACTTAAAGCTATTATCTCATCTCCTACATTTCCATAAGAATAGGCCTTTCCTACTTTTTATATCCACTTTAAACATGTCTTTCATCCTATCTTTCTGATAATTCTATAATTTATATAATAAAAGGGTCAGACCATAATTGGTTTCTGACCCTTATGTTATCTATGCTGCCTCTTTTGAGTCGATATCCATTCGTCTCTCTAATTTCCTTAGCAAGTAAGAAAATATCAAAACAAGGACTAAATAATAGATACCAACCACCATGTAAGTATCTAGTTGGCGATAATTCGAGGCTGCTTCACTTAAACCCGAACCCCATAAATCCGACATTCCCACATAGGCAACTAGGGAGGAATCCTTTAATCCAATAATAAATTGATTTCCCAATGGAGGAATGGAAAATTTAAAAGCCTGTGGTAAAATAATTCTTCTCATCGCAAGTGGATAGGTCATTCCAAGTGAACGAGCTGCTTCCATTTGCCCCTTGTCTATGGATTGGATTGAACCTCGAAAAATCTCTGCAATGTATGCTCCATTATGGATGGCTAAAGCGATAGCACCTGCCCAGAACTGCGAGAAGGTAACAACAGATGCAATTCCAAAATACAGAATGGCAATTTGGACAATTAACGGTGTTCCTCTAATAAGACCAATATAAATAGTTGCTAATTTATTAAGCCATTTATTTGAAGAAATTCTTAAGAAAGCAACAATGAGCCCAATAAGACACCCAATGATTAGTGATGTAATGGTTAACCTTAAGGTTAGTAGTGCCGCAGAAATAAATACATCATAGGTGTCCAGGAAGATTTGAACGATGATTAACACCCTCTCTTTATTTAATCAGTAGGGTTTCTGACACCCATACTTGACACCCTTAGGAACTCCTATTCTCCTAAAATACTGCGACCAAACCATTTGTTACTAATTTTTTCATAGGTTCCGTCCTTAATTATTTCAGCAAGGGCTTTGTTTAATTTATCAAGCAGTTCTTTATCCTCTTTTCGGACCGCTATTGCCTGGTCATCGTGTGAAAGTGGCTCACCTACATCCTTAATCTTGATTGCACCGTCTTTGATGATTGGTAGCCCCACCATTTGATCAGTAATAACCGCATCCAGTCTTCCAGTTGGAAGATCCATTAGCGCTGTGATATCACTGTCATATTCAACAATGTTACCTTGATCTGTATTTTGTAATGCCAGTTCTTTATACGTACTTGCCTTAACAACTCCAATTTTTTTCCCTTTTAAGTCAGCAACTGATTTAATGGTCTGATTGTCTGCTGCAACAAAGATCTGTGCACCTGAACGATAGTAGGTATCTGTAAAGTTTACTGATTTTTTACGTTCTTCCGTCACAGTCATACTGGCAAGAATGGCATCAAATTTCTTTGCCTGTAATCCTTGAATAAGTGTTTCCCAAGGGTTTGTAACCGCTACTGCCTTCATTCCCATTTTTTCTGCAAGGGCTTCTCCAACCTCCACATCAAACCCTACTAATTTACCATTCTCCTTAAAATTAAATGGCTTATACAATCCGCTCATTGCATAACGAAATTCTTTTTTCTCGTTGCCACTGCTTTTCTCTGAACTACCACAAGCCGTCAACATAACAGACACAAAAAACAGAGAAACAATCAATCCAATCATCCAACTTTTTTTCAACAAAATCCCTCCATCTTTTAAAGTATACTATTTAAAAATTGCTTGGCTTTCGCATGCTGGGGATTGACGAAAAATTCGTTCGGCGGTGCTTCTTCGAGAATTTCCCCCTCCCCCATAAAGACAACACGATCTGCTACTTCTCGTGCAAATCCCATTTCATGTGTAACCACAACCATCGTCATTCCCTCTTTTGCCAGCCGCTTCATTACCTGAAGAACTTCTCCCACAAGTTCCGGATCAAGTGCAGATGTCGGCTCATCAAACAGCATGATTCGCGGTTCCATGGCAAGTGCACGCGCAATAGCTACGCGTTGCTTTTGACCACCTGAAAGATTTTTTGGATAGGCTGAAGCTTTGTCATATAATCCTACTTTTTCAAGTAATACTAACGCTTTTTGTTTTGCTTGAGTCTTGTCCATCCCTTTTACATGCACAGGGGCTTCCATCACATTCTCTAACACAGTCATGTGTGGAAAAAGATTAAAATGTTGAAATACCATTCCGACATCTTCACGAATTTTGTTCAGGTTGTTGCTAGTTGGTTGAATTATTTCTCCATTTAATGTGATTTCTCCCTGATCATATATTTCAAGGAAATTAATGCAGCGAAGTAAAGTGCTTTTACCAGAACCACTCGCACCAATAATGACAACAACCTCTTTTTCAGAAACGGACAAATTAATATCAGTTAGAACAGTTTGTGAACCAAAAGACTTTACCAGATTTCTTACCTTAATCATGTCACCCTCCTTTTTAACAAAAAAGTAGACTATACCTATATATAGTAATCCTATTAAACACTAGAGGATTATATTCGTTTCAAGAGAGCAACTGTTTTAAAAATAGGCTATGTTAAAGAACATTGTTGATTTTCAAACCTGTTGATTGGAGCGGAAGGCACGAAGACTCCTGTGGGAGTATGGTTCAGGGGAGACCCCGCAGGCGCTAGCGCCGAGGAGGCTCGCCGAAACACCCACGGAAAGCGAAGTGCCTGGAGCGGAAATCAACAGACTAGTTTAACAGAGCCTAAAAATAAAAAAACCTACCATGTACCCCTATTACTAACAGGTGGCCTGGCAGGTTTAAGTTTTTATTTCGACTCTTTAAAAAACCTTTCAATTGTGTTTTGTCCGCTTTCCTTTTCTGAATAGACAAATGAAATCTGGTCACCTTCTTTTATTGATGTTAGTTGTTTGATTGCTTCATCAGATAATTGAAAGGCGGTTTTATTTCCATCAACGTTTACTTCTATTGTATGTGGATCCATTTGACCTACATACTGACCCGAACCATTCGTATATAAAGAATTCTTTACTATAAACTCTGCCTCAGTCTTTCCCTTTTCCTCTTTTGAATTCAGAAAAACTTCCAATTTATATTGACCATTTGGAAGATCAGATATAGTAAATTTTTGTTTCACTTCTTTATTATTATCTAATGAAATTTCTAGGGTAGCTTGTGTTGCAGAAACTTCATCTGAGTATTGTTTAACTTTTTTTCCATTCTGATCGTATACAATAAAGTCAGCCTTTAAACCATTAGTAAAGGTTAGTGTCTGTTTTTTGCCAGATATATTTTTAACTGCATATTTGACTGTCATGTCATGTGTATCCTCTTTTATTTCAAGTGAAGGAATAAATTTTGCTGTCACTTTTTCTTTCTTTTGATTTTCCGTTTTGGTTCTATCATTGGTACCATTCGTTTTTGTACTTGTGCCACAACCTGTTAAAAGTCCAAATAGTAAAGCGGTGCTTATGACAAAATATATTTTTTTGTTTGCCATTTTCATATCCCCTTATTTAACATGTTTTTTGTTATCAGCACTATAGTCGCTAAAAACAGGAATAAAGTTACACTTCAAGTGAGAATTGTATTTTTCACCAAAATAACATATTAAAAGGTAAAAAGTCCCATCATTAGCTGATGAGACCTTTTTTACCTTTCATAATTTATTGCTTTTTAGGAGAGAATTCTCTTTTCACCTTCAATAGCTTTTATCGGATCAATATTCTGTGTAAATTCTAGTGTACCAATATAGTTTCCTTTCTCATCCCGAACAGCAAAATAACGAATATATACATATTTATCTCGGAACTTAATCCAAAAATCCTCACTGTCTTTTTTCCCAGCTTTAAAATCTGCCAATAATTCTTCTACTACATGAACGCTCCGTGGCGGATGGCAATTCTGAACCGTACGTCCAATAACTGCTTTTGTACGGGCGAAAATTCTTTCTTTTCCGTGGGAAAAATAACGAACTACATCCTCATGATCAATAAAAGTAATATCAACCGGTAGGTGGTTTAATAGCAGTTCTAATTGCTTTAAAGATAAAAATCCAGTTTCCATCTTTATATATCCTTCGGTTATAGCATTCTCAGCTAAAGCTTTTCTCTCTGGCTTCCATTCTTCCTCAGGGCCTGATAAACAGAATCCAATCTCATCACTTTCATGAGCAATTTTTATCCACTCATCCTCAGATAAATTTTTCAAAGCCATTGGAAAAAGGATGTTTTCTTCTTTGTATATCATTCCAGATACTTCCTGAATGACAAAATCCAGGACCCCAAGGACCTCCTGCCTTTCACCTTGATAGCTGGCTAATTTTTGTTTTGCTTCTTTTATAGCATCGCGAATAAAGTCATCAATTCTCCACATATTGGTAGTTGGCCCAAAGATTCCGTACTTTTCTAAATAAGGAAATAGTAAGTTCTCTTTACGACTGTAGTGTTTATCAATGTCAAGTAAGAGATTAATATCCTGCAGAAGATGGAAAATATTTTCGGAAGAGTCGTCTTTCGCAAACTCATCCACATGGACCTGTACCTGTTGTTGAAGCAGCTTTTCAATTTCTCTATTTTCCAGTTTAAACGTATGAACCGGATGCCCTGGTGCACCCTCTGGCTTTTCCAAATTTTTTTCCCTTTCTATTGATCCTTGAAAAATGACACTATGTTCCTGATAGATACGCTGTAACTCATCTTTCGGAATACTTCCGTCCTCTGAAAACTCATGCTGGAGCTGTGTGATTTCATCCACTGTAATTTTCCCAATCAATGCATCAAAATGAGCTTTTACTTCATCTAAATTTCTTCCGTTATGAAGATCTTGGAAGATGCCTTTTAATATGGTAAGACGGTCTGTATTTTTAGTCATTAGTTGTTCACGATTATTAATAATTTCACTCATTTTAGGACTCTCCTTCACTGTTGCTAAATACTTTTGATAAAGTTATCTCATTACTAACTTACCATTAAGAAAATTAGCTGATAGTGATTAACATCATTAATATAGTTATAAATGTGAAAACTTTAAGAACATGTTATGTGATTATCCTAATAAAAAGACACTGCCCACATGTATGGCAGTGTCCTCTTATAAATTATTTTTAGTTTCTATTTAATTTTTCTAATATAGGATAAAGGTCTTCCAAATGTTTAATTTCAAATGTGGGAATGACTTCATTTCGTTGTTTATCATGACGGTTAATCCACACAGTTTTTATTCCAGCTCTGTTTGCGCCAAGTACATCGGTCATAAGGTTATCACCAACCATTATAACTTCGTCCTTTTTCAAAGACATACGTGATAAGGCATGCTCGAATATCGAAGGATCTGGCTTTCCTCGACCAAAATCACCAGAAATAACAATATGATCAAAATATGGAACCAATTCAGGTGTAATGGATAGTTTCGTATTTTGAAGATCAGGAGATCCATTTGTTAATAGAAGAAGTTGATAGTTTCCTTTTAAGCCATCTAGAATCTTAAACGTTTCATCATAGACAAATGGATAGTTTCGCCGCTCCTGGGGAAACCGCTCTGCTAACTCCATTCCAAATTCAGGGTCATCAATACCCATTGCTGATAATCCTGATGTCCAAGCATCTTTTCGATAGGTGGGTACAATTTCTTTCATTTTCTTAAACTCTTCCGTATCATCTAAAAAATCCCCCCATAATCCTTCAAAAGGATTAATCCCAATCATTTGTGTAAACGCAAACGTTTCATAGGAAGAATATAAGTTTCTAGCTGCATCACGAACAGCTTCCTCAAGTTGATCTGCAGAAAGGCCGTACCTCACCTCTGCTAATCTACATGTTGCTGCAAAGGCTTCTTTTACACTTTTTTGGTCCCACAGTAGCGTATCATCTAAATCAAAAAAAATGGCTTTTATCATTTTTGTCCTCACTTCGATTAATGATTTTTTATTAGTTTATCATTAAATCCCTCGTACATGAAGACTTAAGTTTCTGACAATTAACGTATAAAGAGGTATGAAACTCCTTCTATCCTCATATCTTTTTAAGATGGGAAAGGAGGATACAATATGGTCAGCATTGAAGTTAATAAGAAAATCGAGAGTATCACACATCCGAAAGTACGTAATATTGTAAGAGTTTGCGTGGAACAGGGGTGTACGTTCAGACCACATCCAAGCAATCCTAACTTAGTTCATTTGTTTGATCCTGAACGTGGGAAAAAAATTATTGGTGACATTAACCTATTAAGTCCAAGAGGGTACTTTACACTGGAAGTAGAGAATGGACGTTTTAAATCCTTTAGAAATGAAATATTGGATTTAGATATCAATCATGCAAACTTTGTAGATAAAGTACTCGAACGGTTGAGGCAATAGTTGAAAAAAACAGTAAAAAGGCAATGATTCCAGTACTTGAAATCATTGCCTTTTACTATGTAAATATTATCTTAACTCCGAGTTTCTTCTATAATATAAAGTTTTTCAAATTCTTTGGTGGAGACTGGTTTGCTGAAAAAATACCCTTGTGCTTCGGTGCATTTTTGTTCAAGCAGAAAATAGACATGTTCTTTTGTTTCCACGCCCTCTGCGATAACCTGTAGTTTTAGGTTATGAGCCATCGCAATGATCGTCTTCACAATGGTCTCATCATTCGGGTCAGTTGTACTATCACGTATGAAGGATTGGTCTACTTTTAGTTTATCAATGGGAAACTTTTTTAGATAGTTAAGCGAGCTGTATCCTGTGCCAAAGTCATCCATACTTACTTTCACACCAATTTTCTTCAAATCTACCAGCGTTGTTATCGCTCGTTCAACGTCCATTGTCATACTTTCTGTTATTTCAAGCTCTAAATACCTTGCTTCAAGACCTGTTTCAAAAAGTATCTTTTCGACGATTTCAGCTAAGTTTGATTGAAAAAATTGTTTAGCCGATATGTTTACCGCTATCGTGATAGGTGGTAAGCCTTTATCCTGCCATTTCTTGTTTTGGTAGCAAGCTGTCCGTAGTGCCCATTCACCTAATTGAATGATGAGACCAGTTTCCTCAGCCACTGGGATAAACTCAGCTGGTGAAATTAGCCCCTTCTCAGGATGCACCCAACGAATCAATGCTTCCGCACCTATTATCTGATTCGTTAGTAGATTGATTTGTGGCTGATAGTATAAGATGAACTCATTCCGTTCCAATGCTTTCCTTAATTTGATTTCTAAATCTAACTCGTGTTGTGATTGATCTATTAAATCATTGGTGTAAAATTGATAGTTATTTTTCCCTAAGCTCTTTGCAAAGTACATCGCTAAGTCTGCATGTTTAATGAGCATATCATATGTTAACCCATGCTCAGGAAACATACTGATACCTATACTAGGAGTAACAAAGACTTCATGATAATTTAATTGCAACGGGTTAGATAAGCTAGTTAAAATACCTTTTGCCACTTCCCGTGCTCGGTCGACAGTAGACTGTGGAAGAAGAATGGTAAATTCATCTCCTCCATACCTGGATATAATATCTTTTTCATCTAAGCAATTTCTTAATCTAGAGGATACCTCAACGAGTAATTTATCCCCTATTTCATGGCCCATTGTATCATTGACAATTTTAAAACGATCTAAATCAAGAAATAATAAGGAAAAAACGTTAGGATATTCACTTGATTCTCTTATTAATTCATCTACCTTTTCCTTTAACAGATAGCGATTGGGAAGGTCAGTTAACTGATCATGGTATGCCATATGTTTTATCATTAGTTCGGTATTTTTTCGATCAGTAATATCAATTATGGTTCCAATTATTGCATCTTTTCCTTCATATTCAATTTTTGATCCGAATACTTCTAAAGAAACAATTCTTTTATCCTTACAAACTATTCTAAATTGATCAGTCATACTTATCATTTCATTGGTAAACAACTTTTGAACATTTTTATGAACGGTTGGTAAATCCTCTGGTAAAATTAAGTTCGTTAGATTAAATCCAATGACTTCTTCGTACGTATAGCCTGTCATCTCACATAATCGTGGATTTACATAAACAATCTTGCCGTCTTGTAAAATATAAACCCCCACCTGCGAATTTTCTACAAGACTCCTATATTTTGCCTCTGCTTCTACTAGATTAAGCTGTGCGCTATTATGCTCAGTTATGTCTTTGATAATAGAATAGACACCGGTAATTTTTTTATTTAAATAGATGGGAATATTAGTTACGTTTATCTTCCTTTGCTTTCCATTCTTATCATAAACGGAACATTCATAATTGGAAGATTCACCATTAATCGTTGTATTAAATTGTAATAATGCTTTCTCCAAGTCATTTGGAACAATAAGGGGGATAAATGGTTTATTAATCAAATCATCTAGAGAATACCCAAATATGGAAGATACCGCTTTATTGGCACTTATAAACATTCCATTTAGGTCAAAGGTAATCACTACGTCTGGGTTTTGTTCAAACAAAGATCTATAGTACTGCTCATTTAATAGAAGTTGTTTTTTCTGCTTAGTGAACCTTTTAGAGGTAATAATGCAAAAAACAACTACAATACATAATAAAAAAATAAGAAACAAATCTAAAATGCCAAAGGATATCTCCTCTATCATTGACAAAAAACCCCCAGTAACCCGATAAAAGTACCATAATTTTACAATAGTATATTAATAAACTTTTATAAATGTAACAATGGATAAAATAGTAAGAATAGTTCGGTATACTAAAGTATAATGAAATTATGCTTCTATAACAATAAATTTTTATTAATATTTGCATAATTTGCGAGTAGTTCAAAATACCTGCTTTTATTCAAGCTTTGTTAAACTTGCCTGTTGATTTCCGCTCCAGGCACGAGCGGTTCGTGGGTGTTTCGGCGAGCCTCCTCGGCGCTTGCGCCTGCGGGGTCTCCCCTGAACCATACTCCCACAGGAGTCTTCGTGCCTTCCGCTCCAATCAACAGGGTGAAATATCAACACTGTTCTTTAACACAACCATTTTCAAAAAAAATAGAGGTATCTTTATTAAGATATACCTCCTTTAATATCTTGTTAACCTCTTCATAATTTCGGTTTTTCTTGCTTTATCTTTAATTCTTGTTAAATCAAGGGCCACCTCATGACCTTTATTTTTTGAACGCAGGATTTCTCTTATGGCTTGTTTCACGCTTTCTTCATCATCCCTCACCATGATAACATTTCGCAGCATTTTCCCCCTCCTCATAATAAAGACTATTCCCTTCTGTTCCAATTTACTTCAATTAATTATCTTTTTTTAAACGAACCATCGTTTTATTTTCAAAATAAGCTTTAACTGATTGGTTTATTAGTGCAACACTAATGGCCGTAACAATAAAGAATCCGATTGGAACTAAGACAATCCACGGCTGCAGTGAATAAAGATAACTGATATCTCCGCCAATCACACCAGACCATTCATAGGAAATTGTCCGAGGAGGCGTGTCATCGTCCGGATAGTGGGTTCCTCCAAAGAATAGCTTCATAAATCCAAGATGAGCGAGAAGCTGTAAAGTCTGAATAAATTGTTGGCCAAATGATATGATCCATTTTTCATACACATGTGGGATTATATGTTTAAAAAAGATATAGCGCTTACTAGAACCTAGTGTTCTTGAGACTTCAATGAAATCTTCTTTTTCAACATGCCTCATTTCACCCGATATGTGAATGGTTAAGCTCGGAATGGCAAGAGCGACTAAAATAAATACTTGAAAGGATGCTCGTAACCAAAAGGGAGTATGAAAGCCATCAAGTGGCATCCATAAAACACTAAACAAAATAAAGTATGCAATAATGGTCTGAGGTACAACCGAGAATGGTTCGAAAATAGTTTTTATACAGCTATAGATCCGATTGTTTAAAGAATAAATGAAGGACGCCAATATGATTGAAAATAACATCCTGAGAATGACGATTGTGATTGTAATACCTATTGTCCATTTTGCCCCCTCCACCATCAAATGTACAAGATCATAGCCAAAAGGATCAGAACCTAATACATACTCGGTGAATGGCGCATAAGGCGGACGATCCACAATATTCCCCTTTTCATCAGAATGAAACCTAATCTGCCTGATTTGCCCGTCATTCAATAAAGTATTAAGAATACTCCCAGTAAATAGTACGATTAGAAACATAGCACTGAATATGAACCTTTTCCTCTTTAGCAAAAATACCAGCATATTATTGTGTATCCTTTCTGTTTTCAAAACTCACCCATTCATAAATCCGAAAAATAACAAAAAATGGAACAAAAATCAGGATGCATCCGATAATAAATGGATCTACAGCCGTTAACATCACTCTAAGCAGGCCATTCATATTAAACAAGTAATCAATCACTAATAGAGTTGAAAGCATAGACCAGAATATCATTTTTGATGTTCCAAACATCCCATCCGCAATATTTCTAAGAACATGGATATTTAGGATATATGAAAAGGTAAAGCCCTTTGCTTTCGCCAGCATGACATAATGCTTCTCTAATTCTTCTTCAATGTAATGAATTAGTACTTTTGTTATGTATAGACTGATAGGGACACTTAAACTGATGACTGGGAGAAGAATCGCTTCTTCTCTTACGGTAACAACTTGGGCCAGCTTAATACCAGTTTTCTTATAAACTATGATAACCGCAAATTGCAGTAACAAAATAATCATTAGGTCAGGTATAGACTCGAGGATCTCTAGGAAGCTTTTAATATACTTTAATTTACTTTTGAAAAATATAAGACCCACATACGCAATTATGAAGGCAATCAAACAGGCTGTTAAAAAGCTTAAACCTAACATTTTCATCGAAACCATGTATTTATAAAAAATAACCGGAAATACAGAATTCTTCTGGTCCCATAATAAGAAATCTCCAAACGTAAATAATTTTATATTTAAATCATAAACAGCTTGCAGATATGGAGAACCGTTAAAGGTTAAATTTTTAAATAACTCTGGGAAAACAGCAATTAATATTAGTACTTCAACCCCGACAAGACACTGAACAATGAGTAAGAACAATCTTTTAACCATATTTATACCTTTCATAACAACATCCTCTGTAAAAGTAATTGAGTTCTTTCGCATTCCTAATAGACGTAAGATTCAGAAAATAGTTACAGAGTTTCTTATTAAATTTATAAAATTTTCTATATTGTGGAATTTTCATTTCACCTGTTATATATTTGTAAATACGGAAAATCATTGGAGGAAGGGACTGAAGTTCTTGTATACGAAGAAAATATTTTTACCTATAAGATTTATAGTTATTCTAGTAGGTTTTATTTCTGCTGTAAATTTACCTATCCTATTAACATTTAATCCTTATCAATTAAAAGTTGAGTTTAGGCTTAGTTTTTTTAAGGAATATGTATTAAGCAACTTAAGTTGGTTTACCCATGCAAATGAATATCCATGGATTTTACAGTACTTTGAAGGAGATGGCATCCATAGATATCTGTATACCATGTCGTTACTAGGTATTGCATTATTCATCGTAATCATTCTCAGTTTGATCATCGCAACAGGCATCATGCTCCTACCATTAACTATCCAAAAGCGGTTTAAAGGTTTTATAGACTTCTCCACGACAGTACCAGATTTGCTTATTATCGCTCTAATACAATACCTTGTATTCTTTCTGTTTAAAACGTACAATTTTAGGCTTTTACGACTATATGGTGGAGTGGAAACAGAACCATATTTTGTACCAATATTCATCGTGATTTTTGTTCCAACACTTTTTTTAACACAGCTGATTTTAAAAGAATATTCTTCAGAAGAACTCCAGGATTATGTTCTGTTTGCAAAGGCTAAAGGTCTTTCATTAAGAACGATTTATATCAAACATATTTTTAGAAATATTATTCCATTAATACTCATTCATTTAAAATACATAGTTTGGTTTCTACTTTCAAGTATTTACGTGATAGAACACATTCTTAATATCAAAGGCTATAGTGCTGCTCTGACTTACATGTACGGAACTAGGGTTGTTCTTTTTGTTGTAGGGCTTCTCCTTTTCTCCCTACCTCTTGTTATTGTGAGCGCAGTTGGTTATGTAGTAAAACTTATAATGAAAAGAAAGGAAACACCTAGTATATGAGAAAATATAAAAAGACAATTTGGGGTTCATCTTTTTTATTATTTGTACTGATTGTAAGTCTTCTCTATCCTTTATACGGTCCAAGTGATTTCGATAAAATCTATTTTTTATATGACGATAAAGGAGACCTGGTAGGTGTCCCGCCCATACCTCCTTCTTCCTATTACCTGTTAGGTACAGACCGAAATGGTGAAAGTATTCTTCTTATGATTCTTTATGGTGCGAAATTTACCATTTTAATAGCTCTGTGCGTAACCATATTAAGAGTCTTTGTTGGTGGGATTTTAGGAATTTTATTTTCTTTATGGTTGAAACCTCTTCTACTTGTTATTAAAGATTACCTTTTAGTTTATAAAATAGTCCCACCTATTATTATTACCATCGTTCTCATGGGCAGGGTCTCTTTCTATATGGAAGATGCAATATATGGTATCATCCTATACCAAATTGTGGTCTTAGCTATTGTCGGAATTCCATCGGTTATAGTGACTACTTCAGAAATTATTGAGGAACTAAGTAAGAAATCATTTATCCTCACTTCTTACTTGATGGGCGGTACTCATTTTCATGTATTAAAAAGACAAATCAAACCATTCCTAACGTCTTATGGGATATTGATCGGTATCCAGCAATTACTCAATACCTTTATCCTTATTATGTACCTTGGAATCTATAAGATTTACATCGGTGGAATTTCCAAAGAAAATGTACGTGGATTAGAACTTTTAAATTCAAACTCAAAAGAATGGGCTGGACTTATTGGGCAAAACTTTGATGAGTTTTATCGCACTCCCTACCTGGTCTTTACACCTTTAATATGTTATTTTATTCTTATTTTAATTGTAACAATGATTAAAAAAGAACTTGAAGAAGCTTGGGATATTAACTCATTAGCTTATAAAACAAAAAAGAGAAAGTCCAAAAAGTCACAGAAAAAACAGACCGAGAGCAAAACCACAATTGTTGCTGCAGACTTTACCTTACAAAAAGAAATGAGTTAGCACGTTTCAGAACAAGTATTAGCGTCCCAACATGGTTGGGACTTTTTTTACAATTTTGTGGAAATCCGTCGAAAGTTAGTATATATTTATTCTTGCAATTAAAAATATTTAGAAAGGAATGAGTGTGGTGATTAAAAAGATTGCCTACCTTCCAGTTAGATTACTAGCGATGCTAGCTGGTTTTATCTGTTTATTAAACATTCCCATTCTATTAGTCTTCAATGTAAATCACAAAAACATTGAATTCCATTTTAGCCAATACAAAGAATATGTAATAAACAATTTATCCTGGTTGTTCCAATTCGAACAATATCCATACATATTAAGATTTTTTGAAGACGATGGAATGGAAAAGTATATTTATACTATGACTATATTGTCTGTCTCCCTTCTGGTAGTAATAGTCATTGGGTTGATAGTGTCCATCACAATTATGTTACTGCCTCTTTCCGTTCGAAAGCGTTTAAGCGGGTTTATAGATTTCACTACTACTGCACCTGATTTACTCATTGTCTTCCTATTACAGTATTTAGTCATTTATTTATATAAAACATTTCATATCAAGCTTTTTCAGCTATACGGAGGTAATTATACCGAGCCATATTTCATGCCTATTGTTATTGTTAGTTTTGTACCTACTATTTTCTTGGTCCAATTTTTATTAAGAGAGTTTGCGAATGAAGAACAACAAGATTATGTATTATTTGCAATAGCAAAAGGGACGCCATTAAAAACCATTTACACGAAACATATCATCCGCAACATTATTCCTTTATTACTCATCCACCTAAGAACCGTTATTTGGTTTCTATTATCAAGTATTATAGTAGTTGAGTATTTATTTAACATACATGGGTATGTGGATGTGTTACGTTCCATGTATGGGACAAGAGCCATCTCTTTTGTTTTTGGTTTTCTCCTTTTTGCTGTACCTGTTATTATCGCCAATATCATTGCTAAAATTGTAATGATGTCAAAAAATAGAAAAGGAACTAGCAGTGTATGAAACTTCAAAAATATAAAAAGACCATTGTTGGATTATCTATTCTAAGTATCATTCTTATTGCCAGTTTACTATATCCATACTTTGGACCTGCGGATTTTAATAAGGTCACCTATCTATATGATAAAAAAGGAAATCTAATCGGAGTACCTCCTATCCCACCATCCTCTCATTACCTTCTAGGCTCTGATCGGAATGGTGCAGATATTCTTTATATGATGATTTACGGGGCAAAATTCACACTATTAACTGCTTTTGGTGTCACCCTTTTTCGAGTGTTAATCGGCAGCGTCCTCGGATTATTATTTTCCTTATGGTTGAAACGTTTGCTTCCACTGGTAAAGGATTTTCTAGTTGTCTTCAATTTAGTACCACCTATCCTAATTACTTTAGTGCTGATGTATCCTGTTTCAACAAACTATATTAAAGATTCCATTTATAGTGTAATGGTCTATCAGATTATCATTCTTGTGATAATGGGGATTCCTTCCGTATTGTTTATGACTGTAGACATTGTTGATGAATTAAAAAAGAAAACATTTATCCAGTGTTCGTATTTAATGGGTGGGAATCATTTTCATGTCCTTAAGACCCAGATTAAACCTTATTTAACTTCTTATGGGCTATTGATGGTTATTCAGCAGTTGCTTGGTACACTTGTACTTATGATGTATTTAGGTGCATTTCAGGTATACATAGGGGGAGTTTCAAAAGAAGAGGTCCGTGGATTGCCCCTTCTGAATTCCATATCTAAGGAATGGGCCGGCCTGGTTGGACAAAATTACCGTGAATTTTATATGTCGCCTTGGGTGGTACTAATCCCGCTCGCTTGTTACTTTATCTTAATCCTCATTATTAACATGATTAAGAAAGAACTAGATGAAGCATTAGACATTAACTCCTTAGGCATCCTGTCCAAAAAGAAAAAATCAAGAAAGAAGAAACAAATGAATGAGCAAAACCCAACATCCCCCCTTAATGCAACTGACTTGACGTTTCATAGGGAACTATAGTAAAAAACGGGGACAGTCCCCCAGCGCTTTAAAGCAGCGGGGGACTGTCCCTTTTTATTCTATACTTACCATCATTCTTTTTAGGTAATTCCTTCTTCCAATCATATATTCCTTTATTACATCCATTTCTTTATCGAATTGTTCTATTTCTTTATTTTTATAAGGATCCCTCAAGACATATGGTCTAATCAATTCAAGCAACTGTTCCACCCTTGGAACCATATAGTCTAATGTGAATTGCTGTGACATGATTTCTTTAAGCAATTTTACATACTTTTTCCGGAAAGAATCTACGCCCAAAATTCTTGACGTTAATGTATTAAACCCGTCTATTGGAACATAATCCGCTTCCATCGGTTTTCCGTTCACATCCCTTCCCCATGTTGCATCATAATCCCAAGGAATGATTTCGAAAAGGCAAGTCTCTCCGTTTCGATACAACGCGTAGTTATGAACAAATCCATCATAGTTCGAAGTGAAGATTACTCCTGCGATCCAACGTAGATATTTATCTACATTTACATATTTTTGTATTCCCCTTTCGAATTCACTATTAGATAATGTATTAATATTAAAGATCATTTCTTCTAAGTAATAATCTTCTTGTCTGTCTCCACATTTTTTCTCATAACCCAAACGTAACGATTTTTTGGTTTCTTTGTCTAATTCACTCATCAGGGAAAAATTTGCGTCACCATCTAGGGCATAAAAAATGCTGCCTTTCGGTAAATTTCTTCTTCGTAAGAAATTTTCATCCACTGACTCAATTTCCAAGTAAACTCCTTCCGATTTACCGTTTTGTGTAAAAAAAACATGTCTGGATTTTGGTGATAAAACACCAATATCTGAAAAGAAATCAAAGGATAATTTATTTCGAATGAGTGAGGGGTCCATATACTCTGCATTTAAATGAATAATATTAGCCCCCCTAAAAGCTTTAGGTTTATAGAACGCTATCTGATAGGACTTTTTCTCCAAATCTCGGATATGAGACCCCCGATAACTTAAATCAATCTCTAGTCTCTTTCCTTCTATGGTTAATCGTCCAGGTACAGGATCATCATTCCATAAATCCCTCTTTAGTTCCTTTAGGTCATTGGGATTAATAAAAAGTTTATACTCAGGTACCTTAGTCACCTCGTCCATTTTTATTCCTCCTTCTTTTATTCGTATGAAAAAAAAGGAGTAGTGGTCACGATTGGATAGCAATTTTTCCTTTTATAGGCTTTTTTCTCATTCAAAAATAGCTCAACAAACGTAAATTGGTAAAAGAAGAGGTAGGTTTATAGGTATATGTATAATGAGCAAACGTACTCCCTTTTCTATATTTAAAGGAGGTGCTAAAATGAGTGAATTTTCATCAGAGGAAATACAAAGGGCTGCAGATGAGGTAAGACGTGGTGGTTTCGGAGACTTCATGTTTAGAGGACCAAGCCGTAATCGTCGCACTTCATCTTCTAGTCGAAATACTACTCGGCATTCAAGTAGACACACAACCAGAAGGCATACATCTGCTAAACGCTGTACGACAAGAAGATATCCAACCAAATGCTTTAAAATAAAATCTTGTTGGCAGAGTAGCCACCGCAGCAATCATCAATCGAAAAGCTATTGGAATAATGGAAATATGTGGAAATTAAGAGTAAGAAGACGTTAAAACGTTTATTAGAATGAAAAGAGGGTGAATCCATGCATGGACTCCCCTCTTCTTTTTTTGTTTTTTCCTTAATAATAGGAAATTGGTTGATTTTGCCTTAAAAAAAGGTAAAATTAACTAGTTAACTAATTTTATTGGAGGTGTATTTAAATTAGAGAGTTTTTAAAAGGCATAATTGGTTTTCTTATTTTAGATTTATATTTTAATTTAATTCCTGTTCAGCTTGGAAATCCATATCTTCAATTTGGGTCCACTATACTTTTCTTTCCGTTAGCCTTCTTTATTTCTAAATGGGTGGGACTAAAAGGATTAAAAGGGTTGGGTATGATATTTCATCCAGGCTGGAAAAAGAACTTTATATTTAGCTTTCTGATAGGTTTTGGATTTTGGATGGTTATGTTCGGCATACAATTTTATGTGGGTGATTTAGAGTTTGTTGGAATTCACGACCCAGTAAATGTAATCATGCCTGTTGTGGAAGTCTTTGTTGGTTATTTAGTTGGCTCACTAATTAATGATTTAATTGTCAGAGGCTATGTTATCAATCTATTAAAAGGAAAGATTCACATTGTCTGGGTATTTATAATAAGTATTTTAATTTATGCACTTGATGATTATTGGTATGCGGGATTCAGCCTCAGCAATATGATCTTTTCAATTATTTTAGGCCTTTCTTTAACTCTTGCATATTATAAAACAGGATCAATATGGGCAGATACAGGGCTCCATTATGGTTTAAATATTGCCTATGGTCTTTTCTTTGGTCTAGTTGGTAATTCCGGGAGTGCTCTTTTTATCGTTAAGGAAACTGGGCACGAAACTGCCTTTTCCAGTCTCCTCAACTATATCATCCCTGCACTGATGTTTATCTTTGTACTATGGGCACTAAAATACTATTCTTCTAGTAGTACATTAAGTAAAGATAATAAAATAACTTTTTCCCATTAAAAAAGCCGATTGGAGAGCCAATCTGACTTTATTTCTAAATAAAACTAAGCCCTTTACCAACAGGTTGGACGGATTCTAAAACAGTATCAACCATTTCTTCATTTATTAGAGTCTTGATAATCCATGCGGAAAGCTCTTGAGCAGCAAAACAGCCTGCTGCTGTTGATACATTACCAGAGTTAACAAAGCTCTGTTCAATCACTTCCACATTAAATTCTTTAAGCTGTTCAACCACTGTTGGATATGTAGTTGCCTTTTTACCGGACAGTAATCCCTTCGCTCCTAACAACAAAGCACCAGAACACATGGAGCCAATCAGTTGTTTTTCAGGATTTACTTTTAAACGATTAATATAATCTTGATTCCTATACAGTTCTTGGACACCTTTTCCACTTGCAAAAATAACAGCATCTGCCAAAGTAATTTCAGAAATCGTACCTGTCATGGGAATACGTAATCCAGCCATGGAAATATGGGTTGGCTCTGTACCTAATAGCTGGACCTTCCAATCATCTAATCCACCTACTAATCGAACACGGTTTAGCAAATCCCATGGCAAAAATACGTCTATATCAGTAAAATCATCAAAGCAAACAATTGCTATTTTCATTTTCATCCCCCTTGTTAGTTAAACTAGAATGATATTCCGAGAAAACAGACGTATGAACATTCTTAAAAGTTTCAAATAGAAGATTTTTGTGGGAAAATGAAACTTTTTCAACCTTCCAACGTCTTGATTTTATAAAAAAAATTTGGGGGTAAATCTATGAAAATCATTGGTTTGGTTGGCGGAATGAGCTGGGAGTCTTCTGTCGAGTATTATCGTATCATTAACGAGGAAGTCAAAAAGAGATTAGGTGGATTGCATTCGGCTCATTCCATCATGTACAGTGTTGACTTCGCGGAAATTGAAAAGTGTCAATCTAAAGGAGATTGGGAAAAAGCAGGAGATATATTAGCTAATGCAGCAAAAAGTCTAGAAAAAAGTGGTGCCGACTTTATTATCATTTGTACCAATACCATGCATAAAGTTATAGATGCCATCCAAGAAAACATTAATATCCCAATTTTACATATTGCTGATGCAACGGCTACCCAAATTAAAAAGAATGGGTTGAAGACAATTGGTTTGCTTGGCACCAAGTATACGATGGAGCAGGATTTTTACAAATCACGATTAGAATCCCAAGGATTAAAGGTTCTTATACCACCTGACCAGGAAAGAGAAATGATAAATACCATAATTTTTGAAGAATTATGTTTAGGTAAAATTCTCCCCTCCTCAAGATCTTCAATTAAAAGAGCCATTGATTATCTAATTGAAAACGGAGCCGAAGGAATCATCCTAGGTTGTACGGAAATAGGATTATTAATAAAACAAAAGGATTCTCCTGTGCCATTATTTGACACAGCTTCTATTCACGCTCTTGCTGCGGTTAACAAAGCACTTGAATAATATTTATTTTTCATAAAACAGAATGGAGGGTAAATATGAAGTTTAAGAAATTTCTAGTCGGTTTTTCTACGTTTGTAATAGCAACTGGCCTTTTGTATGCAATTGGGCATCTCTTTAAGATAGAATGGTTAATGTTTCATCATAAATATGAGCTAAGTGTAAATAGTTTCTACATTGAAACAGGTTCCTTAGTTCCGTTTATTATTGGTATATTCCTCAGTTTTATCGCAGAGAAAATCTATGTATATAAAAACCAAGCACCATTTCGCTAAAGCAAAAAGAAGTGCCCTATCCAAAAAGGGCACTTCTTTGCATAATCCTACTCATGTTCATGTTCGAATTCATCTTCCAATCGTTTTATTTCTTCAACTGATTTTTCTAATGCAGCTTGAGGTCCTTTAAAGTGTTTTTTGTAATAACCCAAGTCCATGATGATTAGAATGACAAACATGCCTCCTAGGGCGTAGGCAGCCATTTGATTTGGTGGAATCACCATGATGATACATATAAAGAGAATCCAGATTAAACTAATTACATTAATTGGTTTGCTCCATTTTCCTAAACTCCACGGACCGTAATGTTTAGGTAAGAAAATCCCTCTTGATTCGGCCCTTAATTTCAGAAGAATAGGAATTCCGTAAGCCACATATAAACCAACTACACTCACAGCAGTTAAAAATGCGATTGTAGAATACCCTACATTGGGATTGACTAATTTCGTAATATAATCGATTAAAGCTAAGACAAAAGAAAGAATAACTGAAAGCCAAATTGCTTTCGCAGGGGTCCGATACTTTCGGCTAATTTCCGCCCAGTGCCTGCTAAAAGGCATTCCCTTATCTCGCGAAAAAGCATACATCATGCGTGAAAAGGAAGTAATTGATGAGAGACCGCAAAAGAACATGGCAAAGGTAACGAGCCAAAGAACAATATTTCCAAACGTTCCACCTAATGCTTGGCTGATAACGTAGATGAAGGCATTATCTGAGTTTACCGCACCATTCGCATCATGAATGGAAAGAGTAACAAATGAGAGCATGATAAAACCAAAAACGAACGAAAAAGCAACTGAGTTAAAGATTCCCCAGGGTGCCCTTACCCTAGGGTGAACCGTCTCTTCAATCGTATGAGCAGATGCATCATAGCCTGTAAAGGTCCATTGTGCTTGCAATAATCCGATTAAAAAGGCAAGAAAATAGGGCTTATCTGAGAAGGTTGTTCCAACTTGGAATAAATAGTCAAGTGGCTGCAGCCCATCTTTTGTAAAAAAGGCAAGACTTACGACCAAAATAGCAACAACAATCATATGATACCATGCCGAGAAGTCATTTAATTTAGCAACTATTTTAATGCCCACATGGTTTAGGATTCCGTGTAAGAGGAGGACGATGCCAAAAACAATTAGGATGGTAGTATCGGTAGAAGAATAATTGAAGATGGTTGCTAGGAGTGGATCAGCGAATAAGGCTACAGAATAATCAATCCCTGCTACAATTCCGATTTGACCAATTAAATTGATCCAGGCAGTATACCAGCCAATTCTCGTACCCTTTAAGGCAGCAGCCCAGTGATATAAAGCACCTGCTGTTGGAATCGCTGAAGCAAGTTCAGATAAAGAGGCCGCAATTAATAGTACAAAAAAGGCAACGATGGTCCAGCCAAATCCCATCATTCCAGGTCCCCCATACAGTAATCCATGGCCATATAGAGAAACAGCACCTGTTAAAATAGAAATGATTGAAAATGAAATGGCAAAGTTTGAAAATCCACCCATATCACGAAGTAGTTCTTGTGCATATCCATAGCGATTTAGCTGTTTTTTATCAGCCAGCATTTGTTGGTCTTTATTTTTCATAGTTACATCTCCTTTCGTGCTTTGACTTTTTTATCACTTCCCACGAAAATCTCATGTTCTTCCTCTTTAAAAGCTCTTACATTTTTATTCGCTCTCAGGCCAATAGCCGAACCAACTGCCAGTGTAATGATGACTAAAGCGATTCCTATTAACACCTCCATCCACGGTCACCTCCTTTAATAAGGTTTAAACCAAGACCTAAATGGGTCAAGTTATTACTATAATTATTCTGAAAAATTAGATTATATTCATTATAAATCATAGAATAGAAAAAGCAGCCCTCATAGAGACTGCTCAATTTACTCGAAAATTATATGTTATTATCTGTTTACAACATCCTTTAATTCTTCATGTGAAGTAATATCTTCTATGGATACAAATTCTTCTGACATTGGGCGTAGATTTTTCGAACCTACTAAGAAATAGTAGACAAGCGCTACTCCAAAGATGGATAAAATGACATAACCTAATGGAAGTTCTACTCCAAACAATGGTAAAGCTGTAGTTAGAACACTATATTTAACAACACAGAAGAAAGAAAACACGCCTAAAATAAGTGCAATCGCTGGTACAACTGGATAACTTACTTTGAATGGTCTCTCCATATTTGGTTCTTTCTTTCTTAACACAAATAATGAAATCATACTTAAGCAGTACATGGTAATCGCACCAAAAACAGAAAGGATAATTAGTGCATTTGCAAAATTAGCAGAACCGGCAGCAATGACACCAATTGCACCTGGTACAATAAGACCCCAGTGCGGTACGCCTCTTTTCGAAAGATTAGAAAGGAATTTCGGTAAGTACCCTGCTCTTGCCAAGGCAAACGTCTGGCGGGAGAATCCAATAATAATTCCATGTAAGCTGGCAATTAAACCAAAGAGTCCAATAATCGCAACAGTAATAGGAATGATACTACCTTCACCGTACACGCTGGATAAGGCTTGTGGAAGCGGGTAATCCGCCGGCTTGCCAGTTCCTCCACCAAGACCAGCCGTTACGAATAATGTTAAAACCGTGGCAACACCTAGAGTTAAAATACCTGAAATGAATCCTTTTGGAATATCCTTCTTAGGATCACGAACTTCTTCAGCGGCCATCGCACCGCCTTCAATAGCTAGGAAGAACCAAATGGCAAAAGGAATTGCAGCCATAACCCCAGACCAGCCATTTGAGAAGGCTGTTTCATTAAAAATATTAGATGTCTGTACATGTGGTAACCCTGCTACATAATAAATTGCTAAACCGATAAGGGCCATAATAGTAGCTACCAATTCAATGATTGCAGCTCCCTTTACCCCAATGAGGTTGACTAAAATAAACAAAATAAACATCCCAACAGTCGCATAAACGGCATTAATGCTAGGGACTAAGAAGTTAATGTATGCACCCACTGAAACAGCAATTGCTGGTGGAGCAAATACAAATTCAAGTAAACAGGCTATACCTGTTACAAACCCCATAAATGGCCCCATTGCTTTCCTTGCATAAGCAGATGGCCCACCAGCATGTGGAATAGAAGTGGATAACTCAGAATAACTAAAAATAAAAGTTGTATAGAACACAGTAATTATAAGTGCTGCAATAGCAAGGCCAATGGTTCCCCCTTGTTCGAACCCGTAATTCCAACCAAAATACTGCCCAGAAATAACCATACCCACAGCAATACCCCATAAATGGATAGGCTTCAGACTTTTATGCAATTGGTTTTTTTCCTTCTCCAATAAGATCGTCCCCTTTTAAGAACATTTTTGAATTTAAAGCTTCCACTATTGTTTGGTCTTTTTCTGAAAATTTTTCGTAGGAGAATGTATACCTTATTCTACAATATTAATAGACTTGAACTACTTGTTAAAAATAGTCATAACATTTCGGACGGATTGTGCAGATTTATCTAATGCAGATTTCTCTTCAGGAGTTAACGGGATCTCAATAATACTTTCTATTCCATCCCCGCCAAGAATGGTCGGAACCCCTAAATAAAGATCATGATATCCATATTCACCTTCTAAATAAGCGATGGATGGTAAAATGCGCTTTTTGTCTTTAAGAATGGCCTCTGCCATTTGGACCATTGATGCGGCAGGAGCATAATAAGCACTTCCTTGTCCAAGTAAATTGACAATCTCACCGCCGCCCTTACGCGTTCTTTCTACAATTGCTTCAATCCGATGCGGTGGGAGAATTTTATCAAGTGGGATTCCTCCAGCATAGGAAAAGCGTACTAAAGGTACCATATCATCCCCGTGACCACCAAGTACAAACCCAGAAATGTCCTCAACTGATACATTCAATTCCTGGGCTACAAATGTGTTAAAACGGGCTGTATCTAATACACCTGATTGACCGATTACACGATTCTTTGGAAACCCGGTCGTTTTATAGCATACATACGTCATTGCATCCACCGGATTACTTAGAACTATAATGTAACTATTAGGCGCAAACTTTTTCACGTTTTCTGATACTTGCTCGATAATTTTAGCATTTGTTGACACTAAGTCGTCGCGGCTCATTCCCGGTTTCCGAGCAATCCCTGCTGTAATAAGCACTAAGTCAGCATCTTGGATATCCTCGTAATTTGACGTTCCAGTAATATTTGCATTAAATCCCTGCACAGGACTTGCTTCTAACATATCGAGTGCTTTCCCTTTGGTTGGATCACTTTGAGCTGGAATATCTACTAAAACCACGTCACCTAATTCTTTCTGAGCAAGCATCAATGCAGCCGTTGCACCGGTAAAGCCTGCTCCGATTACTGCAATTTTTCTCCGTTTGAAAGCCAATTTCTTCTCCCCCCATTTTCTATACTCATGGTAGATTTTCAGATTAATAGTTTAGTTGCTTGGAGGTTCTTCTTGTGTAGAATCAACTTTAGGAGAAATTGATTTTGCTTTTGTATCCTTTTTATTTGTTCTCGATATTTCTTGATCCTTTTTTGGCTGCTCTGCAAGAATCACTCCTACACCATCATCAGGACGTGGAATCACATGTGCGGAAACCAGCACTCCTGCCTTAGCTGCTGCATACTTGCCTGCATCAACGGCAGCCTGCACGGCTCCTACATCACCTTCCACTAATACAGCCACAAGGCCTGCATCTACCTTTTCTTTCTTTATGAGCCTGACATCGGCCGCTTTTACCATTGCATCTGCAGCCACGATGGAGGCAATTAACCCTCTTGTTTCAATCATTCCTAATGCCTTCGCCATGCTCGGCACCTCCTGTAACGTCTATCGAATCAATTATACCGATAATAAGAGCATCGATAGGTAGACTAGTCTCTGCAGCCATATTCGTTGCAGCACTACCTAAAGTTACCATCACCTTGTCCCCAACACCTGCACCTATTCGGTCTACAGCAATAAAGGGGGTTTGAATTGGCGAACCGTTAGGAAGCTCTGGCTGCACAAATAAAAATTTCAATCCAGTTAAATGGTCTTCCTTTCTAGTCGCCCATACATTTCCAATTACTGTACCTACTTGCAAAAAAATCATCTCCCATCGTTAGTCAATTACTTTGATGGTTTTCCCTAACTCTCTTGCGGTATCACGTGCTAAAGGAGTTACAATTGTACGCTTATTTATCGTAATTGTGTGGTCCTTCCATGTTTGTACATCTCTTTGTGATAAAAGCTTATTCTCAAAGACGACTGGTTCATTAAGTTGCTCAATAGCCGTTTGCTTTTCGGGTAGTTTGACAAAACTTTCTTTCTTTACCTCGTCCATTTCCTCATATTTCTCTAGAATACCCACATCTCCGCTAGTAATCAGACCGGCATTGGCTTCATCCGTATCAATATGCATCTCCAACTTATATCTAGCAGACACACGAATGAGTACTTTTTCAAAGGATAGAGGACGTTCATCGCCCGTTTTAATCCGGACATATTCTCCATTCTCCACACCAAAATTCAATGCATCTTCAGGTGTCATATGGATGTGTGCCTGGGCTATAATAAGACCTTCTTTTTTTAAAATACTTCCTTTTGGGCCAACTAGTGTAATAGAAGCAGATTCTTTTATATTTCCAGATTCACGAATCGGAGGTTTTACTCCCAATTTAACCGAATCTGTTTTACTTACTTCTACTTGAGTGAGCGAACGGGCAGGACCAAGAATTCTGACCTTTTCAATAGAACCCCTTGGTCCAGCAATCATCACCGTTTCATTTGCAGCAAACTGACCTGGTTGTGATAAATCAGCTTTTTTAGTTAATTCATATCCTTTACCAAATAGCACCTCTAAATCACTTTGACTTACATGACAGTGTCGGGCGGAAACAGCCATCGGAATGTTACGAGTCACCGAATTTTTATTCAAAAATTGCTGAATGACCTCTTCCACGATCATTTGAATGGCCTGATTATTCATCACTTATCTCCTAACCTAGTAAGCTAAAGATTAGAGTTCAGCTTCTAATTTTGGTAAAATGCTTTCCAATTCATTGTGTGGACGAGGAATGACGTGTACAGATAAAAGCTCCCCAACACGTTGTGCAGCTGCAGCACCAGCATCTGTTGCTGCCTTTACCGCACCTACGTCCCCGCGTACAAATACAGTTACAAGGCCTCCTCCAACCTGAACTTTTCCAATAAGGTTGACGTTTGCAGCTTTTACCATTGCGTCTGCTGCCTCAATTGATGCCACTAACCCTTTTGTTTCAACCATTCCTAATGCTGTTAACTCTCTTGCCATTGTCCATTCCTCCTAATTAGTTCATTTGATATTTTTTTAAAACTTGATTCACCATTTCAGAAATCAAATTTGGATCTACATTTCCTGCGATATTTACTTGTTTTAAAACCTGTTCAACAATTTCAGATACATTTTCCTTTGATTCTGATTTTGTTTGACTAGGTTGATTTTCTTGCTTTGGAATGATGACCTCTTTCGTTCCATATGCCATTCTTTTTATATTGATTAAATGCTTGGCAGATACATTGTCTGAAGTAATATTGCCTCCAAAAGATCCACAGCCAAGTGTCAATGATGGCACGAGCCCAGTTGTAGCACCTACCGCCCCAATTGAGGAGAGCGTGTTTACCATCAACCTTGAAACCGGCATTTCTAAGGCAAATTCCCTTGCTACCTTGTCATCATTCGTGTGTAGGGATAAACTATGTCCTCTCCCGCCAAGGTTTAGCAAGCTTAAGCATATTTCTTTTGCCTGATGATAACTATCCGCTGTGTATAGAGCTAGGATGGGTGAAAGCTTTTCTATTGAAAATGGTACGTCTTTCCCCACTTTTCTTTCTTCAGCAACTAAAATTCTCGTATCCGCTGGGACAGTAATCCCAGCCATTTCCGCAATTTTCAATGCGCTTTGTCCCACAATATTAGGATTTAATTTTCCTGGAATAGGTGAAATGACTTTTTCTAATTTAACTTTTTCTTGATCATCCAACAAATATGCGCCATTTTTCTTTAGTTCTCTAATCGCCAACTGCTGGACATTGCGATCAACCACCATAGCTTGTTCTGTTGCGCAAATCGTACCATGGTCAAATGATTTACTTTCCACAATCATTTTCATAGCTTTTGCTATATCTGCTGATTTTTCAACATATACCGGAACATTGCCAGGACCTACCCCATAAGCTGGTTTTCCTGAGCTATAAGCCGCCCGGACTAAATCTTTTCCACCCGTTGCGAGGATTAAATCAATGTCACGATGTTTCATTAATTCCGTCGTTGCTGCCATTGTTGGTTTAGAGATCCAGCCGATAATCCCATCAGGTGCTCCTGCCTCTTTAGCTGCCTCCAAGCAAATTTCCAATGCAGCTATCGTACATTTAACTGCTCTAGGGTGTGGGCTAAAAACTATTCCATTTCTTGTTTTCAAGCTAATTAATGCTTTAAAGATAGCCGTCGAAGTTGGATTGGTCGTTGGAATTATACCAGCGATTACTCCAAATGGTGCCGCCACTTCTACTACTTTGTTAACATGGTCCTCTTTAATAATGCCAACTGTCTTTTCATTCTTGATAGATTGGTATACAGCCATTGATCCGACATCATTTTTCATTCGTTTGTGTTCAACAATACCCATTCTAGTTTCTTCAACCGCAAACTTTGCTAATTCCAATGATTTAGCAAAAGCAGCCTCCGCTACTCGCTTCACGATTGCGTCGACTTGCTCTTGTGAAAACGCCATGTACTTCTGTTGCGCTTCCTTTGCTTTTTGAAGGGCATCCCGCATTTCTTGGATTGATTGTAAATCATGGTCAAACTGCACCTGGGATACACACCTTTCTTTAAAAAATAGTAGTTAGTTAAATTTGTCTTGGATTTCTGCTGATATCAAGAATGACTTCACGGAACGCATCTGCTGCTGCCTGACAGGCTGATTGCGAACCCGTCAGTAGCCCCCCTCCAAAGTTCGTTTCTGATGGCGGACCAAAAAATTTAACTAACTTTACATCTGCTGCCTTTACCGCTGCATCAATTCCATAAACCGCCTCGAGTGGCGGAGCAATCAAGTAAGCAAGTGCTTCCCCTTGATTGATTCCAGCTTCTTTCGATAAATAGCTTCCCGTCCTTGCTACCACATGTGCATACAACGCATGGCTTTTATCCTCATTTACCGCTTCGAAAAAAGCATCGTTTTCAGCTGTCTGGAAGACCGCCTCCATTCCACTTTTCACTTCATCTGGTGTTGGACCAGCTAGGATGCCGATCATTTCACCTGATAATGGTCCAGAGGAATGTGCAGAACCCGCATAGAATGAGCGAGCATAAACAACCTCTACATCCGCTCTTTTTGTAGCCTCATCTAATGCTGTATAACCAACATCATCGATGGTGGAAGTAAAAATAGCGAGGCTTCGATGATTGGGCTGTAGTTGAAATTGCTCGGCCAGGGCGGAGTCTACGTTTGGGATAATTCGGACAGCTAAAATTTCTGCATGAATTCGCTCTAAGGTCACAAACAAGTCCTCCCTTATTGTTCTTTTTGAACTAGCGAAACTCCACTAGCTTGATATTTTAATATTTTTTGAATGACCGTACCTAGGTAGGCACCCGCTTCAACCGGCGGGATTCCACCTTTATGAATATTTGATACAACCATTCGGTCCGCCTCAATTGTCCCTAAGCGCGGTTCATAGCATAGATAGGCACTAAGAGATTCTGCACTCACAAGACCTGGACGCTCACCAATCAAGTACACAATCACTTTTGGATTTAACAGCTCACCAACATCATCCATGGCAGCTACTCTTCCTTTTTCAATAAAAAAAGGTGTTCCAACATCAAGCCCTAAACCTTGTAGTGCTTGATTAAGAGATAAATAAACATCCTCTAAGTTTTCATCAATCGCCTTTGAACTTAAACCATCTGATACAATGATTTGAACGGTCGGAGATTTTTTGCATTTTTGTGTAATCAGTTGCTTAGCTTCTTCAGAAAGCTTGCGCCCAAAATCAGGACGTCTTACATACACTTCTTTGTCAGCTACCTTTGTGTTAACTTTAAACAGCGATAAACTTTCTAATAAACCGGGATTTACATCACCGTACACGGCATCCACCGCAGCTGCATGATCGTAACGAAACTTCAACCAGGTATTCGTTTTAGGTCTTAGTCCCGCTCTCCCCACCCCAATTCTTGCAGGTGTCTTACTAATCAAAGATTCTAACTCATCTTTATCAAATGGGGATTCAATTCCAATAACAGGCTTTGATTCTAAGTTAATTTCTTCAATTTCATCTTGTAGGGTTTGATACATCTTTTCTTTTATTGGTTGATAGTTATCACTCGCAGAAGTGTGTGATTGACCATCTGCATTATGGTTCCAAAACTTCACCTCTACTTCTGATGACGTCTGTTCATCGGTCACCACAGTTTGTGATTGTAATTTTTCATATATTAATTTGGTAATTTGTTCAACTAATTCAGGATTCATTCTATACACCTCCTACCCTTGAAAAAATAGTTGGATCTCCTGCTTTTTTACTTAACTTGCCATTTTCAAAAATCCCCATCTTTTCAAGCCACTCTTCGAACAATGGAGCAGGGCGCTTATTCAATGTTTGTCTTAAGGTTGCCACATCGTGATAACTTAAGGACTGGTAATTCAACATGCAATCATCACCCATTGGTGCAGCAATGATAAAATTCACTCCAGCAGCGGTTAAAAGCACACCCAAATCCTCAATATCATTTTGATCTGCTTTTATATGGTTTGTATAACAAATATCTACTCCCATCGGAATCCCATGCATTTTGCCCATAAAGTGGTCTTCTAACCCTGCTCGGATTACCTGTTTATTGTTGTACAAATATTCCGGCCCAATAAATCCAACTACTGTGTTTACGATATATGGATCAAAGTATCGAGCAAAGCCATAATTACGTGATTCTAAGGTCATTTGATCGATGCCATAATGTGCTTCTGCCGATAACTCAGAGCCTTGACCCGTCTCAAAATACATACGCTGTGGCCCTGTTCCAGTTCCATATACCTTAGCCATTTCATTAGCTTCTTCTAGTAGGGAAGCAGTAATACCAAATGAACGGTTAGCGGCTTCGGTTCCTGCGATACTTTGGAAAATCATATCTGCAGGAGCTCCTTGCTGAAGTGCTTTCATCTGAGCAGTGACATGGGCTAGCACACAGTTTTGTGTCGGTATTTCCCATTTTTGAATGAAGTCATGGGTAGCGTGTAGCAGTCTCTTTACACTCTCTACTGAATCATCTACGGGGTTGATTCCAATGACCGCATCACCAATTCCATAGGAAAGACCTTCTTTCATTGATGCCATCATTCCCTCAACATTGTCTGTTGGATGGTTAGGCTGTAGTCTTGAAGCAAGTACTCCTTTTTGACCAATCGTAATATTACATTTTGATAGAATCTCAATCTTGTTTGCTGCATGAACCAAGTCTAAATTGGACATAACTTTCGCAACTGCAGCGATCATCTCACTATTTAAACCTCTGCTTAACCGCTTTAAATCTTCACCAGTGGTTGTATCATTTAGGATATACTCCCTAAGCTCGGAAACGGACCAATTTTTAATCGATTGATAGATTGGTTCATTGATTTGACCTTCAATAATGCGTGAGACTTCATCTTCATCAGGAGATAGTAGTGGATTCTCCCTAATATCATGAAGTGTTAGGTTGCTTAATACTTCCTTTGCAGCTATACGCTCTTGTACGGTTTCTGCTGAAAGACCTGCTAAGCGGTCACCTGATTTTTCTTCGTTTGCTTTTGCAAATAAGTCCTTTAATGAGGAAAATTGGTAGACTGTGCCGAAATAATTCGTCTTTAATCTCACCTGAAAGTCCTCCTTTCTTCATTCTGGAATGTTAAGGTTTTTATGATAACCGGAACGACATCTGATTCTAGTACGCGCCCAATGTCTAAATAGTCACCATTTTCAACGGTAATTTGATCTATGCAAATGACCGATTGCGAAGAATCTTTCCGATTAATCGTTTGTCCGAGTACTTTTGCATAATCTCTATCTAAAACAAGGACCACGGGCTGCGATCGATTAGGTTTTTGCTTTAACCCTTGAAGGATGGATTCTGCCCATGCGTCAATTTCTCGAAAGCGTAAATAGGGTAGATTCGAAAAATATAGGGCAAAATTCTGACCTTCCTTCTGGGGATCATATAGTTCAATTGCTTCTGTCACCTTTTTCGAAATAGAATCCACTACCTCGTTAAAATTTTTGTCAAATCGGATTTGAAAAACCGGCAAATTCTTAAGAGGCAATTGGCTACTATCTACTTCAATGGTCGCCCCGCTGATTTCCGTTGTTTGCAACCCTGCACCTAAGACGGTTGCCCTTACAGTTTCCTCCGGCTTGACCCATGACCATTTATGTAAGAGCTTGTTTTCTTTCAAGGAAGCAGCCAGTACCATGCCGATGTCATCATATTGGGCTGGGTTAGCAGACTCGTCTTCATAACGATAGATACATTCACCAACTCCTCCTGAAAACATAATAGCCTCTACATCTTCCTGCCAATTAGGTTCATGACCTAATAAAAGGAATTGATCTTCTTTCGTAAGCGACTTTTGTAGCATCCTTCCAATCACATCAGCCATAAAATCAGTAATTCTCTTTATTTGATTTACACTTATGGATTGTCCCTCATTTATGATTGTCCCCCAATGATTAAGCAGATTCTTCACAGGTGGAGAAATACTTTTGATTTTTGAGTCATGAAATTCTATAAGTCTACCGCCTATATGGAGTGTACAAGTGCCACAAAGTCGCCCTGATTTATAAACGGCTATATTTGCTGTTCCTCCACCGATATCAATATTGGCAGTGACTTTTCCTGATGATTTCGAGTACTCATAGGCACCAGAACCCTTTGCAGCAATGATCCCTTCTAGATCTGGTCCGGCTGTGGCTACCAAAAATTCACCGGCATGATCCGATAGCTGGTGGATCATTACTTCTGCATTTGTCTTCGTTGCTGTTTCTCCCGTAATGATGACAGCCCCGGTTTTAATATCTTTAGGCTCAACCCTTGCTTTTTTATATTCATCTTTTACTAATGCCTCAATCTTCCCGATATCAATTGATGTTGGAGAAAGAAGTGGTGTTCGATAAATGGGACTGCGATAAACGACCTGCTTATCAATTATCTCGATGCGAGGAACATGTGCCCCGCCAGCCATATTCATCAATGTAAACTTACTAATCACTACTTTAGTTGTACTCGTTCCGATATCAATTCCAGCACTGATCATTTCTTCTTTATGTGGGCTAGTAAATTTCATATCCCATCTCCCCAAAAACAAAGGCGCCCCTTTTAAACCATCCAAGATTAGATGGTTTAAAAGAGGCGCCTTTGCCTGTAAATTCATTTGTGTAACCATAATATAATTTATTTTCTGAATACTGTAAAGGCTTTCATTCAAAAAAATATATACGGGGAAGGATGATTGTCGATATACTCCTTCATTTCCTGTATCGTATTCATGCCCACCAGCATTTTAATTTCCTCTATCCCCTCATTTTTAAGGGAAGATGTAATCACAATGGGCCCTCTGTTCACCATTACCTTTTTTAAAAGGGAGACAGCTAATTCGATATCTGCCTTATCGGAATCACTCTTTGTGACGACACCAATCGGAAGTTTATTTATCCCTGTACTAAACCCATGAGGAAAAATCATCTTTTTCTTCGTACTATCCTGTAAATAAAGGACATGAGTAACCTCAAGTGCAGTTGCCATGATATTTTTATAAAAAAATGGGTTTTCACTATATTCACCAGGAGTATCCACAATCCAATCAAAATATAGTAGGGATTGTGTTTTTACCGCTTTTACTTCTCGGCCAAGGAGAGCATTTGTTAAGGTGGATTTTCCTGCACCAATTGAACCGATTAACATTGCTCTATTCTTCATTTGGATTCTCCTTTTCAGAAATTAAGACTTTGTAATTTGCGCTGGTGTATAGTGAAGGGTATCAGCAAGAAACCGGTTGATTTCCCTCATGGCCATATCTACTTCAGATACATTCCCGACAATGACTAAGCTGCCTGTAAAGCGATCGAGGAAGCCTAATTTTACATTTGCTGCCTTTGTTGCTATATCTCCGGCAATAATAACCGTTTCACTCGGTGTTAATGTTAGGATTCCTAATGCACCACTTTCCTGGATACCCAATTTCTCAAACATATCTGGATCTGGATTTGCAATTAAATGGCTTAATGTTACTTGTTTACCAGGGACAAATTCTTGAATAAATCTCTTTTTCTCTTCACTCATGAGAACACCTCTCCATTTCTTTCAATAAGACAAAAAATGCTTAATAGATCTTATTTTTTTTAAAAAATAAAATCTATTAAGCACCATTGCTTATGGTTATTTACTTGTAATCAATCAGTCTAACTGGGGTATTTCAAGAGAATGTACTTAGCTACCTTTTCCAATGGGAGCTGTTTTTTCATACTGATGCTTCTCATCTTATTGTAAGCCGTTTCTTCTGGTAAATTCAATTGTTTCATTAAAATTCCTTTTGCTTTTTCAATTAATTTGCGATTTTCCAGTTCTTTATTCATTTCTTCTACTTTTTCTTTGTAAAGGCTTGTGTTTTCTGCCTGCCTTAGAGCGATCTCAACTGCAGGGATTAAACTGGCTTCAGAAATGGGTTTCACTAAGTAACCTAAAATATTGGCCTGTTTTGCTTTTTCAATATATTCCTTTTGGCTATAAGCAGTTAAAAGAAGAATAGGAATATCAAATTTGTTAGAAATAATTTCACTGGCTTTCAGCCCATTCAACTTTGGCATTTTTATATCCATGATGATTAAATCAGGTTTTAGTTGAAAAGCTAATTCAACAGCCTTTTCCCCATCAGCTGCTTCGGCAACAACCTCATACCCCGCATCCTTTAACATGAGTGAAACATCCAAGCGAACGATTGACTCGTCTTCTACTACCATTATTCGTTTTTTCAAGATTAATACTCCCTTTCTAAGGGGAATTCAACTGTGGCGATAGTACCCTCACTTGTTCCAATGATAGTAAATTCACCTGATAAATCATGTTCTATCATCATTTTTACAATATCCAAACCTAAAGACGGCTTCATAGTAGACTGACACCCTATACCATTATCCTGAACTTGAACTTTAATCATAGCTGTATGATTTTGAATGGTTACAGCAATTTCACCTTCATTTAATCCAGTAAAAGCATGTTTAACACAATTCTGAATAAGTTCATTAATGACCAATGCAACAGAGACAGCAACATTTGATTTTATTAAAAGTTTAGGACCTGAATATGTGATTGTAATATTTTTACTATCATGGTCATCACTACATACCAACATATTGCCTATTTTTTCAATTAAACTAAAAATCTCAACATCATCAATACTAGAATTTGATAGGATGATTTCGTATACAGAAGCAATGCTTAATATCCGATTAAGACTTTCAATAAAATGAACCCTGCTTTCTTCTGGAATCCCTCTCCTCATTTGAAGCCGCAATAGGCTTGCAACAGTTTGGAGGTTATTTTTCACACGGTGATGGATTTCGCGAATAGCAACTGTCTTCACTGTAAGTTCTCGTTCCTTTTCCCTAAGTTCAGTCAGGTCACGAAAAATAATGAAGGAACCACTGTTATTATCATTTTGGACCAGGCCGATCTTTTTCATTTGAAACACTTTATTCTTTATCGTTACTTCTTGAATGAGTAATTCGTCAGGAAGCAAACAAACCTCATGTAAGTTAGGAAAACATTCTAAAAAGGAAGTGCCATTTTTATACTCTTTGGAACACATTTCGAACAATAGATTCATAGCAGACGGGTTTGCATATTGAATTCGTAATTCAGAGTCTATGATAAACAAGGACTCTTCAATCACTTCATGGATAAAGGGACTATTTTCAGCAATTCCGAGCAGAAGCTCACTTAGAGTCTCATTTGCCTCTGTTAGCGTTTTCAATTTATCTTGGTTTTGAAGCTTATCACTGATATCCTTTTCCATAATTAACGTCCCAATCACCCGGTTATTTATGCCTTCAATAGGCACCACACTCTGCTCTACTTTTTTCCCTTCTTGTGTTAACGCATGGTTCAAGAAGATGGGCTTTCCTGTTCGAAGTGCATAAAAAACAGCTGGTTCAAACGTTTCATAGGCAAACTTACCTACGACAGGATTTTTGTATACCGATTTAGCTGTTGTGGGTGAAGCCTCCGCTACCACAATCGCATGCTTTCTTTCGCTAGTTGGACAATCGATAAAGACATTTGCTTGATTTAAATCAGCAATTAATGATAGATTTTGTACCACATCATTTATCTTTTGAATGTCATCGTCTGAGAGATCTGTATGTATTTTGCACAGGGAATACACTGCATTTATTTCATGATTTGTCATCCATTTACCCCCTGTCAGTAACTAGTAGTATTTAAATATATTAAATATTTTATATATCATCATTTGTAGTGTCAAATTAAGATTCTGGAAAGTAATAATATTCTAAACACAAAAAAGAAGCTGCATTTGGCAGCGACTGTTTATAACGGTTTAATCATCCTTTTACGTTTTTCAAATGTTGCAACTCCCTTAACCCCCATTTCCCTTAGGACTCCCGCATTCTCGGCAACATAATTTCCAAGATCATCTGGAAAATGAGCATCTGAGGACAGAGTAAATGAGACATTTTTGTTGACAAGAATTGATAAAAAATCAGGCCCTGGGCACATTTCTTTTACAGGATAGCGGTAATAAAGACCAGCATTTATTTCAGTTGCAGTATCCGTATCAATAAGAGCTTGGGCAATCCGTTCTTGCCACGTTTGGGTAAATGATTCGTTTTCTGCACGTACATTGAAGACTTTTAAGTTATCTAAATGAGCCACAAAATCAAACAAACCTGACCGAATCATTTTCTCTACAGTCCCGTAAAAGTGAGCATATAAAGTAAGAGTGTCCCATTCATTAAAAATGTGGATGGTTTCTGGATTGTCGAACCCCCAACCGTTAACAAAGTGGACAGACCCAATAACAAAATCCCATGGATAGTCCCCAAGCAATTTTGACAGTTCTTCTTCCCCTCCTGGAAAATAATCAGCTTCGAGACCGAGTTTTAAATGAACACCTTCTTTTTCCCATATTTTTTTTGCATTAACTATTACTTCGACAAAATGCTCCATTTCTTCATTCATCACTTTCGATAGCCAGTAATTCTGTAATGATCCAATGGTGTCATTCTGATCAAGATTCATTCTTTTGGAAAAATAATCAGCTGCTTCACGAAATCTATAAAGATGATCGACAATTCCAACCTCTTTTATCCCCAACTGTTTTGCTTTACGTAAATATAAATGTAACCATTCTTCACTATAACAACCCTTTGACAAACGCTCTTGTAAAGAATTTATTTGCTCTATAAGTCTTCCTCTAGAACCAATAGATGAAAAGGGGGATTCCTGAAATGCTTCTAATGCCTTTGCTGTCCGGGCCAGCCATTTAAAAGAATAGGGTCCTTCCTCTAAATGAACATGGTAATCTATGAGCATATCTAGATTCCTCCTTTCTTAACTAATCGATGTCCATTTAATAGTATTACGATTTAGTGATTTCACCCAATCATGGGGACAGTGTCTATTGGTAATAATTTCATCTACCATATCTATAGAACAGATGGAAAAAAAAGATGACTTACCTACTTTCGAATCATCTGTCAGTAAAAAGGTGGACGTACTCTGTTTAACCATCTCCGCTGAAACAAGTGATTCATCAAGGTCATATTCATAAATAGTCGTTTTTGTTACTCCGCCACATGAAATAAACGATTTGTTAATTTTCATTTGCGAAAGCATTTCAAGGGTCATGGCTCCTGCAACGGAAGATTGCTCCGGATTTGTTATACCACCAAGCATTATGACCCTCCCCGTCATTCTTTTTTCTTCTAATGCCAAATTGAATCTTTCTGCTGCTGCAATTGAATTAGTTACAACAGTAATATTTTCTAAGTTTTGTATCATATCAGCGATATGAACGGTTGTTGTCCCTACATCAATAGCAATAAAATCTCCATTGTTAATATACTGTGCGGCCCTTGCTGCAATTTTTATTTTTGCCTCCCTATTCAAATCGAGCTTACGTTGAAAAGCTAATTCCTTTTGTGAAGGAATAAAGGTTACCGCCCCACCATGAACCCTTGTTAACAGTTCTTTATTTTCTAGATCGGCAAGGTCACGGCGAATCGTTTCTGGAGTCACATCTAGTATGTCAGCAAGTTTAGAGACCCAGATTTTTTTCTCACCCTCTAACCTTTTTAAAATTGTTTTTTGTCTTTCTTCTTTTATCACATTCATTTAAGTCCCACCACATCTTCTGGCTCTATAAAGCAGTCATAAATTTTCCCCTTTTGTAAGGTTCCTGTCCCATGATGCAAACGCTCGCAAGAAAAACGGATACTCTCCGCTTCAAAAATAGTTCGAATCACATTACCGTGCATCGTAGAATCAATCGCTTCAGCCCGCATATGATAGGATGAAGGTGTTTGACTAAAGTGAATAGCTTCCGGACGTATGGCGTATTTTCCAAAGTCATTCCCTAAATGACGTTCTATTAGTTTTTCTAATTGTTCTCGTAGGATAATATTGTAATTCCCTATAAATCTCGCAATAAATTCTGATTCTGGCCTTGTATAGATGTCAATAGGGGTTCCCCTCTGGGCAATTTTCCCTGTCTTCATTACAAAAATGTGATCCGAAACAGCCATTGCTTCCTCTTGGTCATGAGTAACAAGTATCATTGTCATTTCCATCTCTCTTTGGATGTTGCGTAAATCTGTTTGAAGCCGCTTGCGAATTTGTGCATCTAGAGCACTTAGGGGTTCATCTAATAACAATACTTTTGGACGTACGACTAGAGATCGAGCTAAGGCAACTCGTTGTTGCTGGCCACCAGATAAATGGTTAGGATATGCGGCCTTTTTTTCAGTAAGGTGTACAACATCTAGGATGTGATCTACCCTCTCTTTAACCTCTGACTGTGGAACCTTTTTCATTTTAAGTCCAAAAGCCACATTATCCTCCACCGTCATATTTGGAAACAATGCATAGGACTGAAACACCATTCCTATTTCTCTATTCTTAGGTGCTACATTTCTCATATCTTTACCATCAATATAAACAGATCCTGAAGTTGCTTCTGTTAACCCTGCTAAGATACGTAATATGGTACTTTTCCCACACCCACTCGGTCCAAGAAGTGTAACAAATTCACCCTTATTCACTTCCATGTCAATACCAGATAATACAGGTGTTTCATGGTATATCTTTTTTATATCCTGAAGCAGTACATAACTCATCCGCGGGTAACCCCTTCCGACTTTTTCGCTAAAAATGCAGTAATAACAGTTGTAGCCCCCATAAGAATGATATATATTAGTACAACTGCACTAGCAATATGACCATTAGATTTTAAAACGGCAATTAAAAATATTTGAACCGTTTCAAATTGTGAACCTACCACTAAATTAACTAATACAAATTCTCCAAAAAGAACAGAAAAGGATAAGATTGATGCAACGAAAATTCCTGGATAGATGGATGGTAGTAAGACACGCCTAAAGGCCTCCAGTTTTCCAGCCCCTAATAGCTCTGCTGCATCCATTAATTCTCTTGCATTAAAGTTTCTTAAACTATTTCGAGTCCCCTGATACATAAATGGCAGAATACCAATTACATAGGCCCCCAACAAAATAAGGACCATAGAAAGGCCTGTACCTGAATATGAATTGATCAAGCCGACAGCTAGAATGATAGGTGGGAACGCATAGACCATCACAACCATAGATTGAATCCACTTCTCATATTTAGGATAGTAAATCACAATAATCAATATAGCTGGAATCATTAGAATAACTGCTAATATGACCGCACTTCCAGAAAGGATTACTGATCTACCAAAAGCTTCGATAAATCGTAGATCATTGAATAAGGAAGAAATCCATTTTAGTGTTAGGCCCTCAGGAAACACTGTTCTATTCCATTCAGTTGAAATCGCGTAAAGAGCGGTTGAAATTATCGGCAAAGCCAGGTATAAACTGGTAATGGCAAATACGAAACTATTAAACCTTTTCATGGCTGGGCCAAATCCTTTCTAGACTTCTTGATAAACCACTCATTTAGCAACATGGCAGATACCATTGTCGCTCCAAGTAACACAGCAATAGCACAAGCAAATTCAGGCTGTGCAAAAATATCTCCTTTTATCAAAGATCCAATTTTAATCGAGGCTAAATTATAACTACTTGCAGTTAATGCATAAGCGGATGCATAAGCGCCCATGGCATTGGCAAAGAGCACACTAAATGTTCCCGCAATTCCCGGCAGTAATATTGGGATGCCAATTTTCCACCAAAAAACAAATGGTGATGCTCCAAGCAGTGAAGCAGCTTCCTTCCATCTGTCCTGAATCCCATAATAAATGGGATAAAGCAGCATGAGCGCTAAAGGAAGCTGAAAATAAATATAGACTAATAACAGCCCGCTCCAGCTATATAAAGAAAACGAGGATGAAAAATCTACTCCCCATTTTTTAAAAAGAAGGGTGAAGAGACCACTATTTCCTAGTAGGATAATAAAGGCAAATGCAAGTGGTACGCCCGAAAAAGTGGAAGTGAGGTTTGATAATATTAGTATTTTTTCTCTTAAAGATTCCGAAAAGCGCATAATCGTGTAAACAGATAGGAGTGATGCTATAAGCGCTATAAAAGCAGACAATAATGACAAGGTTATACTATTCTTAAACCCTTGCAAAATATAGCTATCCGTTAATGCGTTTTTGTAATGTTCAACTGTGATTCCTGTAGATGCTGACGTAAAGCTACTAATTAACATATACAGCATGGGGACAATAAAGAATAACAAAACCATTGCCAAGAAGGGCAACATTAAAAAAATGGTATTCTTTTTTCTGCTCACAGCACCAAATCCTTTCCTTTTATCTCATTTTTTACAGGAATAAGAAATGGCACCATATCCTTGGACACTACTATTCCTAGTAAATGACAGGCAAGAGGAGCTATTTGCAACTGTGAAACAACCTCCTTATAAATACCTGGCTTTACTTTTTCAGAAAAAATAAATAGCGGTACATGTCGGTCCGCAACCGTGTTACCCCCATGATTACCATCTGCTGTCATACCGTGATCAGCCGTTACGATAATGTCATAGCCCCGCTCCTGACAAATCGGCAAAAACTGAGCTAAAATAGCGTCGACGGCCATTACACGATTCCTATATTCAACAGATTCAGCAGTATACTTATGACCATCATCATCTACATTCATGGGATGGATATATAAAAAGTCGGGTTCCTTTTCTTTTAATAGCCAAAGTGCGTCGGCAAACAAATGGTTATCAGGGTAATGGTCCTCAAAATAAAAAATTCCATTTTCAATTGGGTGCTCTTGATCTAATTGAATACGGTCCTCACCCCTTTGGAAAGGTGCACGATTGTACAACTCACTAACCCAATAATAAGCCGCAGCAGCGGTTGATTTCCCGCTGCTTTTGGCTAAATGAAATAGGCTGGTTTGTTTAGTTAATCTAACAACCTGGTTGCCAGTAATACCATGTACATGTGGTGGAGTTCCAGTCAATATGGTCTCGTAAAGCGGACGTGACAATGCGGGTAATTCAGAACGAACTTCAAAGCGTGCAACTTTTTTATTTTCCACAAGATGATGCATAAAACCCATGTGTGAACAAGCAGTATCAAAACGCAGGGCATCAATTACAATTAAAACCAATCGGTTATTTGACATGGATGAGTACCTTTTCCTGCCACAATTGTGGGATGGTCTTTGTTGTCTCCGCCCATGCCTTTTGATCTCCGACAGGACGCGCATTCTTATAAAGTTCATCTGGTAAAAGTAGTGCCTTTACATCATCGGACAGTTTTGCGTTTTCACGGATTGGTCTTGCGAACCCTTTTGCAAGATTTTCCTGCCCTGCATCAGATAAAATATATTCACGTGTTAACATGGCGGCGTATGGATGTTTGGCGTATTTGTTAATGACAGTTGCGTACCCTGATGTAACAGATGCTTCTTTTGGAATGGTAATTTCAAATCGATTCTTATCAATTTGACTACTATAACCTAACGCATTAAAGTCCCAAAGAATAGCAACTTCAATCTCACCTTTTTCAATATTTGCCACACTTGGATCCCCAGATAAACGGCCTTGCTTTGCTAATTCAGCATAGAAATCAATACCAGGCTGCAGATTCTTTTCATCTCCACCGTATGCATAAGCGGCTGCAAGAATAGCAAACTGTGCTTGACTTGCCACCAATGCGTCCCCAATACTCACTTTATAATCTCCATTTTTAAGGTCCTCCCAAGAAGTTGGGGGATTTTTCACTTTGTTTTTATCAGTTAGAAAAGCAATGGTTCCAGTGTAGCCAACAATCCAGTGCCCCTTATCGTCTTTTGCCCAATCGGGGATATCATTCCAATAAGAAGTTTTATAGGGAATTGTTAAATCTTTTTCTACAGCGATTGGTCCAAAAGCAATTCCAACATCCCCTATATCCCCACTCGCATTTTCTTTATCTGCTTCAAACTTTGCCAACTCTTCCGCACTGGACATATCTGTATCTTTATGTTTAATTCCGTATTCACTTGTAAGTTCTTCCCAAGTTTCTTTCCAATTTGCCCATGTGTCTGGCATAGCGAGTGAATTAATTTTCCCTTCTTTTTTCGCCTTCTGAATAATCTCATCTAAAGGAAGGTCTGTTTTCACTTCCTCTTTTTTCCCTGATGAACAAGCTGACAAAATGGATATAGACAAAACTGTGACGAGAATACTCTTCCAGAGATGTTTGATTTTCATTTGTATGCCCCCTTTTACTTTTTGGTTGACTTTTGTTTCTATCATGAATATATACAAGACCACAAAAAACATACCAGTAAATTTCTAAATATTTAAAATATTTTCCCAACCAACATTTTTGTTTATTTAGTAATTTATTTGGCAATAATAACCTCGATATAGATTGAAAGGATGGGATGTTTGATGTCATTAGAATGGTTTGACAGAGTATGTGGGGAATTACAGGATCATCTTGAGTCTATTTGTGAAGAATATGATCAAGTTGGCCAAATGACAGTTGAAAGAGCTGCCAAACATCCAAGAATCGAATTTTTCGTCGATACGGCAGATGTTGATACCGAAGAACTCGATCGTGATTATTTCTGCACCTTGTTCTTTGACCCGCAAAACGAGGAATTTTATATTGATACTTTCGACGTTGACAGTGGGCATACAGCGAAGATCATCCTTTCTGACATTGAGGAAATCATTCAAGAGGTTCATGAGAGCCTGCATGATTATATGAACGACGATGATCACTATACAGATGATGGAGTATACCTCAATACTTCTGAAGAATGTGATGATGAGGATGATAGCAGCGAAGTTATATATCAAACTATTGATGAAGATAACACCGATGAATACTACGAAGCAGAACAACTGAATGAAGACGATATTTTTGAAGAAATCGATGTGGAATGGTCAACACCAGAGGTAACTGCCTTTAAGCATGAGGATGAAGTCGAAGTTACCTATCAATTTGGGGTAGTACAAGAAACCGGAGATGGTGTCCTCAAACGAATTAACCGGATTTGGACAACGGATGAAGAGTTAATTAAAGATGAATCTCATTTTATTTTTAGTAAGGAAGAAGCAAGTACCATTATTGCGATGATCGCAAGCCATATGGACCAGTTAAGCGAGTTTGATTTTTAATTATAGGCTTTGTTAAACTTGCCTGTTGATTTCCGCTCCAGGCACGAGCGGTTCGTGGGTGTTTCGGCGAGCCTCCTCGGCACTAGCGCCTGCGGGGTCTCCCCTGAACCATACTCCCACAGGAGTCTTCGTGCCTTCCGCTCCAATCAACAGGGTGTAAAAATTAACACTGTTCTTTAACACAGCCTAATTATAAAGGAGGAGCATACTACTGTGGTATGCTCCTTTTCCTCAATCAACTGTATAATCGATTTCAATAAGATCCCATGCTGTAATGATTCCAAGCGGTGCCTCATCTGCTTTTCCGTTCTCAGTGATTATTACACCCTCTAGCTTTCGCTTCTTTTTATGTGCCTGTTCAAATATATTTTCTACCTCAAAAATGTTAATATCTTTAGCTACGATTTCGATTGGGTGTTCCTTTTCGTACATCATAATGTCGGATACATGGATGTCAGATAAGTTCACCATACTGTTTTCCATATTTTGTGCCATCTATTTTACAATTGACCCTGCTGTCAGAAGACCGTTACATGTTTTATTTTTATAAATTGGAAATTTTGAATAGCCGTACTCTTTAATAGCTGTAGTTACTTTTAATATCCTATCCTGAAAATCAAAGAAAACCACATTTTTCGTTGCAATAGATAGTGCGTAATTAGGCCGGCTAAACACGTTGGCGATTTTTTCAATATGAGATACCACCTTGGCATTTGGCTCAGCAATATAAAAGCCAATCTCCATTTTTTCATGAACAATGGCATTACGAAGTCTAGCATACTGTTCTAAGTCCTTTTTATAGGTGTCAATCATTTGATATTTTTTAGCGCCAACCTTGACCAATACCACAAATCTATCATCTTTAATCTGTACGATATCCCTAAGTGCATCATGTACTTGATTAAAAGCTACCTCAAAACGCTCCGATAGTAACGGACTCTGTTTTTTATTCATATAAGACGAGCTCTCCCATTTCAATGCTTTTTTATATTATTTATCCACCATTTTTATAGTAAAATCAATACTTGTTATTTTCAAGAAAATTCGGTTTCCCAATTTTATTCGTAAAATTATTGATTTGCTAGAATGGTCACAATCTGATCCTCTATTTTCTTCCCCTTCACTTCTTCTATCAAATTGTTTAACAGGATTGAAAAAATAAGCGTTTGCCCGTTTTTGGTTGTTACATATCCAGAAAGCGAGCTTACTGTTGAAAGAGTACCTGTTTTGGCTTTCACTTTTCCAAGAGTATTCGGACCTTTCATTCGGTATCTTAAAGAGCCTCCGACCATTTTGTCTCGGACACCTGCTACTGGTAAAGCATTTAAATAACTAGGAAACCATTTCTCTTTTTGAACTAAAAATAAGAGCTGTGAGAGCTGATTCGCTGGAATTAAGTTGACATGAGAAACTCCCGACCCGTCTCGTATAACCATTGTTTGAGGGTTGAACCCAAATTTTGACATCTCTACATTTAAAACTTGTAATCCTTTTTCCCAGCTGCCTTCACCATAAACCACCCTTCCCATTTCCTTCACTAAAATTTCGGCATGTCCATTGTTACTTAACTTCATAAAAGGCACAAGCAGTTTGGACAGTGGCATAGATTGATGAGTGGTTAATATTTTAGCGGAGTCAGGCACCGTTCCCGTTTTGATTTTTCCAGTTACGGAAATCCCTTGATTGGTTAATGATTGTTTTAAAAGGGTAACTGCATAGAGAGTTGGGTCCCATACCCCTACCCATTCTTTTTCAGGTTTTGCTTTTACAGGAATAGTCCCTTCGATAATTATTGTATTTTTAGCATGCTCCCGTTCGATCGTCATTTCTTTTATTCCACCCTTAGCGACCGTTTCAGCAAGGTTTATGATTTTTACATAATTTGTTTTCGGGGTCATTTTCACCGTCGGCTTGTCCCCTGCTTTAAGACCTGGTTTTACTTCAATTTTGACTGACCCGGCGTCAAAATCTACGGTTGGAGATGTAGTAAGTGCAGATATTTGTGCTCCATAATGCTCTGTTTCGTCACTCCAAGGCAAGTCTAATGAATAGCGGACGTCATCATACCACGAATCATCACCGAACAGATTTCCTTTTATTCTTTTGATTCCTTGCTTTTTAATGTTCTCGGCCATCCGATCAAAATCAGTTTTTAATAGGGTTGGGTCACCTTTTCCTTTTATGTATAGATCCCCATTAAGGATGTTCCTTTTTATCGGACCATCTGCGAATACTTGAGTTGAGAAGGAATAATTCTCACCCAAAACATTTAGAGCTGCTGAAGCCGTTAAGAGTTTCATATTAGAAGCAGGGCGTAACCGAACATCGCCTTGATAATCATAGATGACTTGCCCGCTCATAGCTGACCGAACACTAATTCCTGCAATGGCTCCTTGTAAAGCTGGCTCATTCATCAATAGTTGGTTGAGCTGTACAGTGATGTTTGCGGGGGGACTCGTAGCATTTACATGTATGTTAGGAACTGTTGCCCAAAGCAATAGGTTGATGAAAAATACAATTTTCAATTTTAGATTCAAGCGTAATCCAGCCTTCCCTTTTTCCTTGAGTTTGTCCAAATAGTACCATTTGTATGTTGGATTCAATAAAAATGTGGTTCGAATTCCAAATAATGTATATTAATACAAAACACCTTAAAAATGGCACAAAACAAAGTGATTTTTGCACAAAACACCCTAAAATAAGCACAAAACCAAGAGATTATGGCACAAAACCATCCCAAAAAAGCACAAACTTCATATCACCTTATACTCAAAGCCAGCAAACAGTGTATTATTACACTCTCCCCTACAAAACTGTAATATTTTTACTCAAATATGCCCAATTTTGTGGTGCGGGCAAGCTTATTTGCCAAAATGTAGTCCCTACTAACTGGTACAGATCCATCAACCGATACTTTTCTACAAAACTACGAATATCCTCAAACCAAACAATATGCTCCTCAGCACCTTGATAGTAGCGAAACCAAGGTGATTTAGCCATATTATCGAATTCAATCATCGCCCCCTTAGCAATAGCTTGATTCTGGGCTGCGAGTACAGATAGTGCACGGGTAACATGGGTAGAAACCACTTTGTCGTAACCATATAACGGCAACGCAATTTGAAGTTTACCATGTTCAACCTGAGTAATGGTATATTGAATAACCTGTTCCATCCAATTAATTGGAGCAATTGGATCAGGCGGTCCACCTGGGTATCCATAGTCAATCGTCATCACAGCCATAATGTCTGCTACTTTTCCAATTGCCGCATAATCGTAAGCACCAATAATGCGGTTAGTCGGAATATCAGCTATCTTTGCATGTACATTCACCTGCAAAATAAGATCTCCTAGGGCAAGCTTTAACTCTGTTAAGAAACTAGTAAAAACATTTCGCTGGGCTGGTGGTATAAATTCAAAGTCAATACTGACACCACCAAATCCCCTCTCGAAAGTTAGAGTGACTATACTTTTAACCAAGTTTGATCTAAAAGCAGGATCTTTTAACACCTTTCCCGCCAACTCTGCACTAAACTTATTGCCAGTATAATTCCTAATCATCAACAATGGGATAATGCCTAATTCTTTACTTCGTGTAACAATCCCAGCATCATCAACTTGATTAAAAGCATAACCTTCCTCCGTAAAGGAATATGCAACAACTGCTACATACGTTAATTGACCAGCGAGAGTATTAAGAGTCAATACATTGGCAGTTTCAGACGATGGTACCAGAAAACCAAGAGTAGCTATTTCTAATTTTACAAGTGAAGGGATATTAATCACTTGGCCAATGGTAAGACGGTTAGGATTCAAGCCTGAATTTGCAGCCAAAATACTTTCTATAGTTGAGCTATATTGTTGTGCAAGCTGCCAAATATGGTCGCCCGCTTTTATTCGATAGGAACGGATTGGCAGCAGGTTATCCGGAAGATAAAGGGCAAGGCCAGGCACGATAGAAGTAGCGGATGGCAGTCCATTAAGCTCTACTATCGTTTGTATAGAAACACCATATAAGGTTGAAATGGTCCACAAGTTTTCGCCAGCAGCTACAACATGAACAGCCATAACATCACGCTCCTTTATTTACCATCATATGGTCCTAAAAAGTGAATATACTCTCCTACAGACAAAAAACGAACTCGTCGCTCGACAAGTTCATCTTCCTCAAATCTATAATGGTAGGTCAATCGGGGCAGATTCTAATACCAAAATTCCTAACACACATTCATGATAGCGCTTATAGAAAATCCACCAAACGTTTGCTTGGTGGATTTGTTTTATGCATGTTTTTTAAAATTGTTCAAACCCGCCATTATCGTACCTTCTAAATTTAGCCCTATGACAGGCATCACAGGTTGGAAACGAATGGTCCCAAGGGAGTTTTTTACCGCAATTTTTACATTTCTTAACAAACTTTTTTATATCTGTTTTTAACCGATCCTGGACTCGATCACTCACTTCTTCTCGGAGTCGCTCCCAATAGATGGCTTCCGTTCTTTCATCCAAACGATATAAAAATAAGAGATGAAGTCCAATGGCTTTGTAGCTTAATTCCAGTTCTTCTAGACTTCGCTCCTTTACAATGGGTTCAGAGAGTTCTCTTCCTTGAATGATGCTGTACATTGTTTCCTCCCATTGTCTTGTTAATGCTGACTCATTTTTGGAAAAAGGAAGATGTAAAAATCCATATAAGTCCATTAAGGAGAGCCTTGCTTCAATTTCTGTTCCTGCAATCAATTGGTATAGCGTCTTTTCTTCTGAAAGTGAAGCTTTTTTTGTACCTTTCGGACTTTCAAATTTTCCCCATAATTCAAAAAATGTTCCGAGGTCATGATAATAGCGCTGAAAGCGTTCGAAAACTGAATTAGTAGGGGCAATCGCAAACGTATGGACAGGTTCATCCTCTTGTAAAAGCAAATTTCTCATTTTTTTAATATCGGCTGTAAATGCCACTTTTCCAACATCATAGATTCCTTTACGACCTGCACGTCCAGCAATTTGTTTTACTTCTTGAGAAGTAAGCAGTCGCCTTCTTGTTCCGTCAAACTTTTCATTTTCTAAAAAGACAATCCGGCGTATCGGGAGATTTAAACCCATACCAATCGCGTCTGTCGCCACAATGACTTTCGTCCTGCCTTTATTAAACTGTTCAATTTGTTTTTTCCGGGTTTCAGGAGGCATGCTTCCGTAAATCATACTGACCGAGTGACCATCATTTTGCAATCTTGAGGCTGTTTCTAGGACACGTCTTCTTGAAAAACAAATAAGGGCGTCGCCTTTTTTCACATGTTTAATATGAAATTCTTTCTTCTCCACTTCTAACGGTGTATCACGGGAATACTCATTAATTTCAATATTCGAATCACCTAATAACTGGAGAATCATGAATTTAGAATTTCTGCTTCCTATAATATGGACTTCCTGTGCATTTGCTTTCGTGATGGCTTTATACCATGAAAAGCCACGGTCCTTATCTGTAATCATTTGCGCTTCATCAATAACTACTACTTCATAAAACTCCTTTTCATGAAACATTTCTACCGTACATGAAGTATGGCTAGCATTTGGAATGATTTTCTCTTCTTCTCCTGTTTTTAAGGAACAGGGTGTCCCTTCTATATTTAACTTATCATATACCTCTAAAGCTAATAACCGTAGTGGTGCTAAATATAATCCACTGTCTGCCTCTTTCATTTTTTCTAATGCATGATGGGTTTTTCCTGTATTAGTCTCACCAATGTGAAGGACATACCGGATTTTTCTCTTTAGTGAAGGATCATATTCAGTACCAAATATATCCTTCATCATCCGCTCTTCTGCTTCCTTTTTCCTTTCTACCTCTTCCTGCTCTTCTCGCTTCTTTTTTTCCCTTTCCTTCAAATCTTTTTCAAAAACTTCCTTGTGTACCGCAAGGTCAAAAGGAAGTTCAGTTAGTTTGACTAAGTCTGAAAGATATTCTTCTTGAATGTCTTCGATAAAATAGCCCTCAACTTCATAAAGAAGCTGTGCAATACTGCCTTTAACGAACGATGCAGAAAGTGGTTCATGAAAAATATCAAAAAAATTCGCTTTTAAATCAGGTGGAAGCTGTTTTAACACTTCTTGTGGTATAAGCTCTGACACATAATCAGAAATTAAACTTTCATACACAAAGAAGTAGGTTTGGTATTCGTAGAAACTTCGTCCCAAATGAAGGGTTTTATGAATATCACCTGTCAGTTCTTCAAAGAAAGTGGCAACAGTAGTATATGTAGCTGGATTAAACGGACCTTCATTAACCAATTTTTCCTCGAGTGCAAATGTATCAACCGATTGAAACTTCGTATTATTTTCGAGATCCGCCCTTAATTGGGTAGCAACGAAGAATCGAACATGTAAGTAAAATAATTCGTAATTGTTCTCAATAATGTTGCTGGCTTCCTCTTCTATATCCATTCGTATTACTTGTTTCTGCTCATCAAGCTGTTTCTGCACTTGTTGCTTTATATAGTTTTCCTTTGCATTATGATATCGTTTTTCCCACACCTCTTCTTGCCCAGCAAATGTTTTGTTAACCCAGTTAAGTGCATCAAAGGGCTGATAGGTTCTCATTTCATCCCTAAATAACTTATTTAAGAACTTCCTGTCAATCCCTTGGACCTCATAACCTTTTTCGCTTAAATAACTCTTTTTTTCATTTTTCGGTACATCATTTGTTGATTTATTTAACCATACATTGACCCAAATTTGTTCTATATAGTGGCTGCGATCAGCTAAATATTCTTCAAAGGTTGGCAATGATTCCTCCCCTTCTAAATAACGATCCATATCTTCTTGAATCTTCATTTTTGTATGTTCAATTGCTTGAGGGTAAATGGTAAGTAATTTACTCAATACGACCCCTCCTATATATATTTTGAATTTCCTTTTTACTTAAAGTTATGTATAATGTGAGTATAGATAATCATATAGTAAAAAAGACCGAGAGTCCTGAGACACGCTCGGTCATGCAATAGTTGATTCCCGTACAGGGGATCGGCATAAAGGGCATAATCCACCACTTCTGCTTGCCGGCTCAAGGGTGGGTTATTTTTTTTTGTGGAAAGACAGAACAGTGACAATGAGACTAGCAAACGATATAGCTAACGTCAATGCTTGAAAAACTGTCAAAAAGCATCACCCCCTTTCGATAGGAGAGTGTGCCGTCCACCCTTGAGAAAACTATACTATTGCATTTTCAATTATATCATTAAACAATTTACCGAACAAGCGTTCTTTAAATATTATGTAAATCACAGTACTTTTCGACTAGATCCTCTATTTGGTCTAGTTCTGGAAACTTTCCCGAAAACTTAAATTGGATTTCTTCAATAAAATCCTCTCGTTTATAGACATGTATGGCCCCATTCTGTTGAATCACACTGTATTCTGGTACAAACCGAAACCCATTCCGCTCTATAGCCCCCATATTCTAACCCCTTTGATAGTATTTTTTATATTATTTGCAAAAATAGACTAATCATGATTACATTTTCAAAAATAAGAGGATGCTGCTTAAGGCACACATCCTCTCTTCATATTATGCTGTTGTAAATACTTCTTCTTTATTTAACTCATGACGAATGGTTGCCTGTGCCGCTGCTAGTCTGGCTAATGGTACACGGTATGGAGAACAGCTCACATAATCTAAACCTGTTCGGTAGCAGAAATCAATCGAGCTCTTTTCGCCTCCATGTTCGCCGCAAATTCCTGTTTTTAATGAAGGTTTTGTTGAACGACCTAGCTTCACTCCCATTTCAACTAGCTTACCTACTCCATCTTGGTCAAGAACAGCGAAAGGATTTTCTGGTAGGACTTTATTTTCGATATAGGCCTGAAGGAATTTTCCTTCCGCATCATCTCTGCTATAGCCGAAGGTTGTTTGTGTTAAGTCGTTTGTACCAAACGAGAAGAAATCAGCTTCCTCTGCTATTTGGTCTGCAGTTAATGCTGCACGTGGAATCTCAATCATTGTTCCGATGGTATATTCGAAATTCTTCCCTGTCTCTTCTTGGATACGTAATGCTGCTTCTACCACAAGCTTACGCATTTGTTTTAGCTCATTCACATGACCGACTAAAGGAATCATGATCTCTGGCTCAACTACCATTCCCTTTTCTGCAAGTGCTGCTGCTGCGTAGAAAATAGCTTTTGCCTGCATTTCGTAAATTTCTGGATAGATCATTCCAAGACGGCAGCCACGGTGACCAAGCATTGGGTTAAATTCATCTAACTGACGAATTTTTTTAAGTAATTTTTCTTTTTGCTTTAATTCCACAGATTGAGGGTCAGTCAGTTGAAGCTTAGTCACTTCTACTAACAGTTCCTCTTTATCTGGTAAAAATTCATGAAGCGGCGGGTCAAGTAAACGAATAGTCACAGGGAACCCTTGCATTGCTTCAAAAATCCCTTCAAAATCACTTTGCTGCATTGGTAGCAGCTGGTTCAAGGCTTCCATTCTCTCCCCATAATTATCAGCAAGAATCATTTTTTGTACTATCGGAATACGTTTTAAATCCATAAACATATGTTCCGTGCGGCATAAGCCAATTCCGCCTGCCCCAAATTCAAATGCTTTCTTCGCATCTTCAGGGTTATCAGCATTTGCTCGGACACCAATTTTCCGCTCTTGGTCGGCCCATGCAAGTAATAGCTGGAACTCATCTGAAAGTTCAGGATCAATCATTGGAATTTCACCAAGCATAATTTCACCAGTCGAACCATCAATGGTAATAATATCTCCATAATTAACGAGGGTACTACCAATTGTGAACTGTTTCGCCTTTAAATCAATCTTTAAGGCTTCACATCCACAAATGCAGGCTTTCCCCATCCCTCGTGCTACAACAGCAGCGTGGCTAGTCATTCCACCCCGGCTTGTTAATATTGCTTGGGAGGCCACAATACCATGGATATCATCAGGTGTAGTTTCTGGACGTACCAGAATCACCTTCTTGCCATCATTTCCTAATTGTTCTGCTTCATCCGCATCAAAGACTACTTGACCTGTTGCAGCACCAGGTGAAGCTGGGAGACCTTTTGCCAAAATTTGTTTCTCAAACGCATCATCAATACGCCGGTGGAGCAATTGGTTTAATTGATCAGGATCGACACGTAAAAGAGCTGTCTTTTTGTTGATGATTCCTTCTTCTACCATTTCAACGGCAATGCGAATCGCAGCTTGTGCCGTACGCTTCCCATTACGTGTTTGCAAGATGAACAGCTTACCGCGTTCCACGGTGAATTCAATATCCTGCATTTCTTGATAGTGTTGTTCCAACCGTTTGCACGTTTCAGCAAATTGTTTATATACACCTGGCATTTCATCCTCTAATGTAGCGATTGCCTGAGGTGTACGGATTCCGGCAACCACATCTTCGCCTTGAGCATTGATTAAGTACTCGCCGTAGAGAAGATGTTCCCCAGTAGATGGATTTCTTGTAAACGCCACACCTGTTCCAGAATCGTTCCCCATATTTCCGAACACCATGCTTTGAATATTAACAGCAGTTCCTAAATGATCCGGTATTTTATTTAAACGGCGATAAACAATTGCACGTTGATTATTCCAAGAATTAAAGACGGCATTAATTGCAAGAAACAATTGTTCTTTGGGTTCCTGTGGGAAGTCTTTTCTTGTATGCTTTTTAACAATTCCTTTATACCCCTTGATTACCTCTTGCCAGTCTTCTGCAGTTAACTCTGGATCAGTGGAGTATCCCTTTTGCTCACGTGTTTCTTCTAATAATTGTTCAAAGTAATAGGTATCAATCTCAAGGACTACGTTACTGAACATTTGGATGAATCTTCTGTATGAATCATAGGCAAAACGAGGATTATTCGTCAACTTCGCCATACCAACAACCGTTTCATCATTCATTCCTAAGTTTAAAATGGTATCCATCATACCTGGCATGGAAAAAACGGAACCTGAACGTACTGAAACAAGGAGAGGGTTTTCAGGGTCGCCTAATTTTTTACCCATTTTCTCTTCTAAGCGGACAAGTGCTTCTAGCGTTTGTTTTTCTACAATTGTAGGAATGGTTTTACTAGCTTCATAGTATGCATTGCAAGCCTGTGTCGTAATGGTAAAACCGTATGGAACAGGTAATCCAATTCTAGTCATTTCAGCTAGATTGGCTCCCTTGCCTCCTAGCAATTCTTTCATATTGCCATTTCCTTCATGAAATAAATAAACGAATTTGTCCATTATTAAAAGCTCCTCTCTTTTTTTAACACTTCTAATATTAAGCCTGCCGTTTCTTCCACAGCCTTATTAGATACATCAATAACGGGACAGCCTACACGTTTCATAATTTTTTCAGCATGGTCGAGTTCCTCTAATATTCTCTCAAAGCTTGCGTAATTTGCTTGTGAAGCTAACCCTAAAGCCTTCAGACGTTCTGTCCGAATTTCGTTTAATTTATTTGGTGAAATGATTAATCCAATACAATTTTTTCTAGGGATTTGAAATAATTCATCTGGTGGCTGCACTTCCGGGACTAATGGAACATTGGCCACTTTAAAGCGCTGATGTGCTAGGTACATAGATAATGGTGTTTTTGATGTTCGAGATACACCGACTAAAACAATATCAGCCTTTGTAATTCCTCTTGGGTCACGCCCATCGTCATATTTCACAGCGAACTCAATAGCTTCAATTTTTCGGAAATATTCTTCATCCAGCTTTCTCATCAAACCTGGTTGATGATGCGGTTGCTTATTAAATCTAGTTACGAACGCATTCATTAATGGACCAAGCAAATCTACTGCTAATATACCCTCTTCTAAGGCTCTGCTATCTAAATATAGTTTTAAAGTAGGAACAACAATCGTATATGCAATGATGGAGTTGCCTCTTTTCGCTAGTAAAAGGACATCTTCAATATCTTCAAAGTCCTCTACATATGAACTTCTGCGAATGTCCACATGACCTCCATTAAATTGTGTTGCGACTGCTTTTACTACAAACTCAGCTGTTTCCCCCACTGAGTCAGAAACTACATAAACCACTTCTTTCTGTACCAAAATAACAGCCACTCCTCTTAGTCTGTTTTTTCTTCCATAATTTCTAGATATGCCCTTGTAATCGTGGTTTTTGTGATTCTTCCCACAAGCAAATATGTATTTTTCAGTTGGTCTTCTACCTTCACTACTGGTAGAGAATCAATGTGATTGTGAATCATTTTTTTGGCGGCTTCTAACAGTGTTTCCTCTGGTTCGATGGTGATGATATTAGGCATTCTAGTCATAATGACACTTACTGGTAAGTCATTTAGATTCTTATTGCCAAGTGAAGCTCTTAATAAATCTTTCCTTGATATCACTCCCGCTAGAAGCCCTTCAGAATCAACTGCATAAAGTGTACCTACATCTTCTAAAAACAACTGAACAATAGCATCGTAAACGGAGGTTGATTTTTCGACTACAATTGGATGCGCCTTATAATCATTTACTTTTTGGTGAATAAACTTTTTTGCCTGCTGTTTTACTTCAAAATTGTCATTAAAGTAATACCCCACTCGCGGTCTGGCATCCAAGTTTCCTGACATTGTTAAGATGGCAAGATCTGGTCTTAAAGCTGCCCGTGTTAACGAAAGCTTTTCTGCAATTTCTTTTCCTGTAATTGGTCCATTTTGTTTCACAATCTGTAGGATTTCATCCTGTCGTTTAGTTAGTTTAATCATTACCACCCCCTTATTCATAATAAATATGTTATATTCGTTAGCTTAATTATAAATGTGCTATACTTATTTGTATATAGTATATTACATTTGTGTAAAATACGAAACAATTACTTTCACTTTTTTTTGACAAAAATAAAAACCCGCTACTGTAGCAGGTCTTAGTTTACGTTTGACAATTAGGACAGTAAAATGTCTTTCTAGAAGAAACCATTTCATTTATGATAATGGCCCCGCAACGATTGCAGTTTTTGCCTTCCCTGTCATAAACTTGACATCTACCATTTATTCCCCCCGTTAAGGTATCGCCCTTAAATAAAGGATTTTCCATATAACCACCGTACTTTATTCCGTCATGAAGGACTGCCTTCATTGAATGATATAGCATGTTCCTTTTTGATTCCTCAATTTGATCAATGTCTTTCATAGGCAAAATTCCAGCATGGAAACAAATTTCTGCTGAATAGCAATTACCGATCCCAGCAATAAACTCTTGATCAAGTAAAGTGGTCTTTAATCGTCCATGCTTATGACGAATCATTTCTAGAAAATGATTTAAAGTGAAATCATTAGTCAATGGTTCAGGTCCTAAATCGGTGAGTTTCTCCTCCGCTTCTTGATGACTATATAGGTGAAGATATCCCAGTCGAAGACCGATAAAGTAAAGATGATTTTCTCCAAAAGAGATTTGGACTTGGATGGTTCGTTTTGGTTTTTCCGACTCAAGTCCGTAGAACATCCATCCCCCTAACATTAAATGCAACAGCATCACATGACCATTTTGGAGATGGAAAAGTAGGTGCTTTCCTCTCCTTTGAACATTAGTTACTTTTTGATGAAGAACTGTTCTTTTAAAAAGCTCTGGATTAAGGTTAACGGATTTTTCTCTATTAATTTGAATATCTGAAATTACTTGACCAACTATTTTTTGATTTAAAAGGATCTTATACGTTTCCATCTCTGGAAGCTCTGGCATCGAACTACCCCTTCCATCTATGTGTCTGCATGCAAAATAGGTTTCCCAAAATAGTTAAATAAAATGAAACAATTTAGTCATTGTGGATAGAACTGCACCTTCATCTGAAAAAGAATTAAGTGAGTATCATTTTTTAGGAACATTCGTTTCTCTTAATAAAAGAAAAAGACCTTCAACTAATAAGTTGAAAGTCTTCTAAAATAAAGGCTGTGTTAAATTTGACTGTTGATTTCCGCTCCAGGCGCGAGCGGTACGTGGGCGTTTCGGCGAGCTTCCTCGGTGAAAAGCTTATGTGGGGTCTCCCCTGATCCGTACTCCCACAGGAGTCTTCGTGCCTTCCGCTCCAATCAAAAGGGTAAACAAATCAACAATATTCTTTAACACAGCCTATTGAAAAAAGTAGAAGTGGAGCCCGTCTACATCGACGTTATCGGACTTTTTTTTAAAAAAGTAGAAGTAGAACCTGTCTCCATCGAAGAAATCGGATTTTTTATTGAAAGAAACAGGGTAAACAAATCAACAATACTCTTTAACACAGCCAAAATAAAAAAATTCCAAAGTACAAACTTGGAATTTACATAAGTAATATTGACAGGGGTAGTAGGAATTGAACCCACACCAAAGGTTTTGGAGACCTTCGTTCTACCTTTAAACTATACCCCTAAAATGGTGGAGGGGGACGGATTCGAACCGCCGAACCCGGAGGGAGCGGATTTACAGTCCGCCGCGTTTAGCCACTTCGCTACCCCTCCACATATTAATATTAGAAAAAATGGCGGAGGAAGAGGGATTCGAACCCCCGCGCGGTTTAACCCGCCTGTCGGTTTTCAAGACCGATCCCTTCAGCCAAACTTGGGTATTCCTCCATTTTTATAAAAAAAATTATATAAGTATTTTAATAGCGGCGGAGGGGATCGAACCCCCGACCTTACGGGTATGAACCGTACGCTCTAGCCAGCTGAGCTACACCGCCAAATCAGTTATATAATTAAAGTGGAGCCTAGCGGGATCGAACCGCTGACCTCCTGCGTGCAAAGCAGGCGCTCTCCCAGCTGAGCTAAGGCCCCAAAATATGAATGGTCGGGAAGACAGGATTCGAACCTGCGACCCCTTGGTCCCAAACCAAGTGCTCTACCAAGCTGAGCTACTTCCCGTAAAAATAAGTGGTGCCGAGGACCGGAATCGAACCGGTACGGTAGTCACCTACCGCAGGATTTTAAGTCCTGTGCGTCTGCCAGTTCCGCCACCCCGGCACTTATGGAGCGGAAGACGGGATTCGAACCCGCGACCCCCACCTTGGCAAGGTGGTGTTCTACCACTGAACTACTTCCGCATATAAAAATGAAATGGTGCGGGTGAAGGGAGTCGAACCCCCACGCCTTGCGGCGCCAGATCCTAAGTCTGGTGCGTCTGCCAATTCCGCCACACCCGCATTTGTAAAATCAAAAAAGGATGGTGCCGGCGAGAGGACTTGAACCCCCAACCTACTGATTACAAGTCAGTTGCTCTACCAATTGAGCTACCCCGGCATAGGTATAAAATAAATATTAGATTGTTCACGCTGTCTTTATAATCGTCATCCTGACCTCAGAAAGCTTATGCAAGTTGCAGCTCGGTCAGTATGCTGAAGTTAATTCAGGAAGCTTATTCGATCGTGCTCTACCAATTGAGCTACCCCGGCATAGGTTTAGAATGATTATTAGATTGTTCACGCTTTCTTACTCTAGCATTAGAATTACATCGGCGTAAATATTAAAAATATATATGGTGGAGGATGACGGGATCGAACCGCCGACCCTCTGCTTGTAAGGCAGATGCTCTCCCAGCTGAGCTAATCCTCCATAAATATATAGCCTGGCAACGTCCTACTCTCACAGGGACTTTCGTCCCAACTACCATCGGCGCTGAGAAGCTTAACTTCCGTGTTCGGTATGGGAACGGGTGTGACCTTCTCGCCATAGTTACCAGACTATTTTGTTAGAGAGATCGTTCTCTCAAAACTAGATAATGCAGAAGAAGTGTTTGTAAAAAACGAGTTCGCTTTAAAAATTGGTTAAGTCCTCGAACGATTAGTATCAGTCAGCTCCACATGTTACCACGCTTCCACCTCTGACCTATCAACCTGATCATCTTTCAGGGTTCTTACTAGCTTGACGCTATGGGAAATCTCATCTTGAGGGGGGCTTCATGCTTAGATGCTTTCAGCACTTATCCCGTCCGCACATAGCTACCCAGCGATGCCTTTGGCAAGACAACTGGTACACCAGCGGTGCGTCCATCCCGGTCCTCTCGTACTAAGGACAGCTCCTCTCAAATTTCCTGCGCCCACGACGGATAGGGACCGAACTGTCTCACGACGTTCTGAACCCAGCTCGCGTACCGCTTTAATGGGCGAACAGCCCAACCCTTGGGACCGACTACAGCCCCAGGATGCGATGAGCCGACATCGAGGTGCCAAACCTCCCCGTCGATGTGGACTCTTGGGGGAGATAAGCCTGTTATCCCCGGGGTAGCTTTTATCCGTTGAGCGATGGCCCTTCCATGCGGAACCACCGGATCACTAAGCCCGACTTTCGTCCCTGCTCGACTTGTAGGTCTCGCAGTCAAGCTCCCTTGTGCCTTTACACTCTACGAATGATTTCCAACCATTCTGAGGGAACCTTTGGGCGCCTCCGTTACTCTTTAGGAGGCGACCGCCCCAGTCAAACTGCCCACCTGACACTGTCTCCCACCCCGATAAGGGGTGCGGGTTAGAATTTCAATACAGCCAGGGTAGTATCCCACCGACGCCTCCACCGAAGCTAGCGCTCCGGCTTCTCAGGCTCCTACCTATCCTGTACAAGCTGTACCAAAATTCAATATCAGGCTACAGTAAAGCTCCACGGGGTCTTTCCGTCCTGTCGCGGGTAACCTGCATCTTCACAGGTACTATAATTTCACCGAGTCTCTCGTTGAGACAGTGCCCAGATCGTTACGCCTTTCGTGCGGGTCGGAACTTACCCGACAAGGAATTTCGCTACCTTAGGACCGTTATAGTTACGGCCGCCGTTTACTGGGGCTTCGATTCAGAGCTTCGCTTTTAAGGCTAACCCCTCCTCTTAACCTTCCAGCACCGGGCAGGCGTCAGCCCCTATACTTCGCCTTGCGGCTTCGCAGAGACCTGTGTTTTTGCTAAACAGTCGCCTGGGCCTATTCACTGCGGCTCTTCGAGGCTATTCACCTCAAAAAGCACCCCTTCTCCCGAAGTTACGGGGTCATTTTGCCGAGTTCCTTAACGAGAGTTCTCTCGCTCACCTTAGGATTCTCTCCTCGCCTACCTGTGTCGGTTTGCGGTACGGGCACCTTTTATCTCGCTAGAGGCTTTTCTTGGCAGTGTGGAATCAGGAACTTCGGTACTAAATTTCCCTCGCTATCACAGCTCAGCCTTTACGGAAAGCGGATTTTCCTACTTTCCAGCCTAACTGCTTAGACGCGCATATCCAACAGCGCGCTTACCCTATCCTCCTGCGTCCCCCATCACTCAAACGATAAAGAGGTGGTACAGGAATATCAACCTGTTGTCCATCGCCTACGCCTTTCGGCCTCGGCTTAGGTCCCGACTAACCCTGAGCGGACGAGCCTTCCTCAGGAAACCTTAGGCATACGGTGGATGAGATTCTCACTCATCTTTCGCTAC